>CAZCKP010000074.1:0-6485 GCA_964499295.1 uncultured Synergistaceae bacterium
CCAGAGGGAATTCCAGGAGAACCGGGAAAAGCACGGCTAGTTCTGGACGGCCAGGGCCGGGTCTGTGCCTCCCGTGACGGCCCCGTAATAGGACCGATGTTTTCCCGTTGCTGGGACGCTATGATCGACTTGTTTAGATCGACCGATTTAGTCTAGTTTATCTAGTTTGTACGAAGGAGGACCTCTCCGTGAAAGAAATTACCCTGTTTTATCAGGAGGGCTGCCCCCACTGCCAGAACGCCCGCCAGATGGTGGAGCAGCTGACCAAGGACAACGCCCAGTATGCACAGGTGCCGCTTAAGCTGGTGGAGGAGACCCAGGAGCCCGACCTGGCGAACCAGTACGACTATTTCCTGGTGCCCACCTTCTATGTGGGCCAGGAGAAGCTCCACGAGGGCGTGCCCACCCAGGAGGCGGTGGAAGCCGTCTTCGCCGCAGCGCTGAAGGACTAGGGGGCCCAGGGCCCCTACGGATTGGACATCAGGAGACCCGAGCTAGCCCTGGGGTCTCCTTTTTTTGCGTCCTGGAAACCCTGAAAAGATCGCTGATGCAGCGGTACTTCGGTTAGAAAGGGGCCTGGTGCCCACAAAGACAGAGAGCCTCGGCGCAGCGCCGGGGCTCTCTGTCTTTGTGTTTTTGGGGGTTAGGCGGTCACTGGCTCGGCGGTATGGTCCAGCCGCTGGAGCATCCGGCGGCCGTAGAGGCCCCCGCCGGTAGCTATCACCAACCAGCCGGCCATGGTGGCCCAGCAGATGCCCGGCACTCCCATGGCGGGGATCAAAAACCAGGATATCACCAGTCTAGTCAGTATCTGAGCCGACGAGCCCCAAAGGGCCAGGTCGGTGCGGCCCATGCCACGGAAAAAGCCCTGGATGGCCTCGCCGGTACCTCCGAGGAAATAGAAAAAGGCCATGTGGCGCAGGTAGACCACGCCGGGGGCCGTGATGGCCTCGGTGCTGCCCTCGCCCAGGAAGAGCCCCATAATGGCTGGCGCCTGGAAGAACACCACGGCGCTGGCCAATATGCCATAGGACAAAATCAAGACCAGGCTGACCGAAAAGCCCTGATGGATCCGGCGATATTGCCGGGCTCCCAGGTTCTGGGCCGTGTAGGTGGCCGTGGCGGTGGAAAAGCCGCCGAAGGGCGAGATGACGAAGCCCTCAACGCGGGTGGCGGCGTTGTAGCCGGTGATCACGCTGGCGCCGAAGGGGTTCACCATGCCCTGGACCAGGAAACGGCCCAGGTATATCACGATCTGCTGGAACGCAGTGGCCCAGCTGTAGCTGATGGCCTGGCGGAGCAGCGACCGGTGGAAGGTCAGTTCCGAGGGCTTCAGCGCCAGCAGGGGCTCCCGGCGGTAGATGTAAAATCCGCAGCCCAACGCCGAGATCCCCTGGGCCAGCAGGCTGGCCAGGGCGGTGCCCTCCAAACCAAAGCCCATAAAGCCCACCAGCAGGACGCCCAGGCTGATGTGGAGCGTAGCCGTCAGCAGCAGGAACAAAAAGGGCACTCGGGAATTGCCGATGGCTCGTAGCACAGCGGCGCAGTACTGGTTCAGGAAATAGGCCACCAGTCCCAAAAAGACCATATTGAGGTAGCGCTTGGCGTCGGGGATCAGCTCCGGCGGGGTGCGGATCATCTCCAGCACCGGCTCGGCGGCGACGATACAGAGCGCCGAAAAGCAGAGCGTAAAGACCACTCCGGCGATGAGGGTGGTAGACTCCTGGCGGCGTAGCAAGGCCATGTCGCCAGAGCCATAGGTCAGCGCCAGCAGCAGCGAGATGCCCACGGAGATGCCAAAGAAGAAGAATATCACCAAAAAGGCTACCGGCGAGGCCACGCTTATAGCCGCCAGGGCGTGGGGACCCAGGACGCGGCCCACGATGACGGCGTCGGAGGTGTTGTAGAGCTGCTGGGCCAAGTTGCCCAGCATCACCGGAAAGCCGAAAAGGGCGATGGCAACGGCAGCGTTGCCGGTAAGCATGTCGGCGCGACCACGGGAGGGCCGCGATGGGGAGGAGTCAGCCATGGATTTCCTCGGAGGGATGCGCGGGCGTCTTCTGGCGCCGGGGATAGCGGCGAACCGCTTCTATATTATAGCAGGATAAGCTATCCCCGCTCCGAAATCTCTTCCCCCAATGGGGCGGGAATGGGCCAGCTAGGCCCCGAAGTCCTCCAGGCGATGGCGGATCTCGCCGTCGATGAACGTCGCCGCGGCCTGGGACCTGGAATCCAGGGGATCGCCGTCCCAGAGCACCAGGTCAGCGTCCTTGCCCGGGGCGATGGAGCCCAGGCGATGGGCCAAGCCCAGGTGCTCCGCCGCCGACAGCGTCACGGCCCGCAAAGCCTCCTGCTGGGTCAGGCCGGCCTTGGAGGCCAGCGAGGCCGTCAGGATCAGACCGTAAAGGGGGATCACCGGGTGGTCGGTGATGAGGCAGAAGTGGACGCCGGCGTCCCGCAGGGCTGGCAGGTTATGCCAGGTCTGATTGGCCAGTTCGGGCTTGCTCCGGGAGTTGATGCAGGGTCCCAGGGCCACCGACAGCTCCTGCTGGGCCAGCCAGGGGGCTATGAGATGCCCCTCGGTGCAGTGCTCCACCGTGAGGCGCAGGCCGAACTCCTTGGCGATCCTGACGGCGGTGCAGATATCGTCGGCCCGATGGGCGTGGACGCTCAGGGTCAGACGGCGCTCCAGCGTCGAGGCCAGGACCTCCATGTCCAGCTTTGTCTCGAAGGCCTCCTGGTCCTGGCCAGCCTTCCAGACCGATTTGGTCTCCAGGTAGTTGCGCCCCTCCTGCAGGGCCGTGCGCAACACCGCGGCGTTGCCCATGCGGGTGCTGGGCAGCTGGTTTCTGCCCTTGTAGACCGATATGGGGTTCTCTCCCAGGGCGGCCTTGAGGCAGGAAGGCGCTTTCAGGACCATCTCGTCGGCCACCGTTCCCCAGGTCTTGAGAACAGCCCCTTGCCCTCCGATGACGTTGCCGCTGCCGGGCAGGGTCTGGACGCAGGTCACCCCTGCGCCTCGGGCCTCGGAAAAGGCTCGGTCGAAGGGATAGATGGAGTCGATGATCCGCATCTGGGCCGTGACGGGCGAGGTCATCTCGTTCTCGTCGGTCATGTCGTAATGAGTGCCCTCGGGGCAGGAGCCTATATGGGTGTGGGCGTCGATGAGCCCCGGCGTCAGGGTGGTTCCCCGGGCTTGGATGACCTGGGCGTCCTGGGGGATCTCCAGCCGCTCCCCAAGGTCCAAAATCTTGCCCTGGCGGATCAGCACGGTGCCGCAGGGAATCGCTGGGCCCTGGACGGGCTCGATGCGGGCGTTGACGATGGCTTTCATAATCCTGGTTCCTCCCTTAACAAGAACAAGGTCGTGGTGAGACGGACCGGTGGCAGTCCGAGGTTTTTGCGGTCCCGAGTGTTGCCTGAGTATTTTACGACAGAGCCGCCGCCGTTGCCTACGTCCTACCGGATCGGCTTTCACCCTTGCAATGCGTCAAAAATCTGGCACAATTGATATAGGACTGACAGTTCAGTGTCGGCTAGGCCCCTTCCCTCCTTCAAGAAAACCCAGGAGGCAGAGGCCTTTGGGGAAAGGAGCGTTGCCATGGTGGCTTGGCAGTGGTGGTGCGCTGCGGCGCTAGCGCTGATGATCCTGGAGATGTTGACGCCCGGCTTTTTGCTGGCTTGTTTCGGCCTCAGCGCCATGGCCAGCGCGATTGGGGCTCTGCTGGGGCTGGGCTTTAGAGGACAGTGGTTGATCTTCTCCGCTGCCGGAGTGGCGCTGATGTTCGCCCTGCGGCCCTTCGTGCTGAGGTACCTATCCAGGGGAGACCTGAAGAGCAACGCCGATGCCCTGGTGGGCCAGCGGGCCACGGTGGTGTCGGAAATCGGCTTCGACGGCGGCTACGTGGACCTTCAGGGGACGCGATGGCTGGCCAGGCCCCAAGACGACTCGGTCATCGCTGCCGGAGCCACCGTCAGGGTGCTGTCGGTGGGAGGAGCCAGCCTGATCGTTGGCCCCGATGAGCCGGAATCCGGCAAGAAGAACTGACGTTTTTGGCCTTATCTTGTGTTGATTTTTGAGGAGGAGTACCATGGTCGACGCCTTTGATAGCGTCTTTACGACCCTATTTTTGGGGCTGTCACCGCTGATTCTGCTGTTGGCAGTGCTGGTGGTGGTGATGCTCAAGCGAGGGCTGGTGGTGATCCGCCAGTCCGAGCGCATGGTGGTGGAGCGACTGGGCCGGTATCACCGGACGCTGATGCCGGGGATCAACTTCCTGTTCCCCATCATCGACAAGCCCCGGCGGATCGAGTGGAAGGACCTGGACTCCAACCATATCCCCTACTACCACACCAAAAGCCGCATTGACATGCGGGAGACGGTCTACGACTTTCCCAGCCAGACGGTGATCACCAAGGACAACGTGCTCATCGAGATCAACGCTCTGCTCTACTTCCAGATCAACGATCCCGTCAGGGCCGTCTACGAGATCGTCAATCTGCCCGAGGCTATCGAAAAGCTGACCCAGACCACGTTGCGCAACGTCATCGGCGAGCTGGACCTGGACGAAACCCTGACCTCCAGGGACACCATCAACGATCGGCTCCGGGAGATTTTGGACCTGGCCACGGACCGCTGGGGCGTCAAGGTCAACCGGGTGGAGCTCCAGGACATCACGCCGCCGCCGGACATCCGCGACGCCATGGAAAAGCAGATGCGAGCCGAGCGGGACAAGCGGGCCAAGATGCTGGAAGCCGAAGGCGAAAAGCGGGCCCGGATCCTGGAGGCCGAGGGCTTCCGGGAGGCAGAGATCAGCCGCGCCGAGGGAAGCAAGCAGGCGGCTATCCTCAAGGCCGAAGGTGAGGCCGAGGCGCTGCAGCGGATCTTCGCGGCCCTGAAGGACAGCGGCAGCGACCCCGTCCAGTACATGGTGGCGCTGAGATACATCGGCGCCCTGCAGCAGATGGCCGAGGGCCAGGGCACCGTCTTCGTGCCCTACGAGGCCACGTCGGTGCTGAGCTCCCTGGGAGCCATGAAGGAGCTCTTCAAGAAGCTTTCCTAAACTTCTAAACTTTCCCCAAAAGGACTGGCTGTTCGGTTCTAAAAGGCGTCGACGGCTCCCCTTCGACGGGCTTCGGTTTTTCGGCTTTTCGGCTCCGAAGGGGAGTCGGATTTCTGGCACTTAGGTACCTAACCGATGAAAGGAGACGAACCATGGCTAAGAAGAAATCCATACTGGACCTCTACAAGATGAAAGAGGACGGAGAAAAGGCGTGCTGGATAGTGCTCTACGACAGCGTCTTCGCCTCCTACGCCGAGGAGGCTGGCGTCGACATGATCCTGTGCGGTGATTCCATGGGCATGATCGTCTACGGCTGGCCCGGCACGGTGCCGGTGACCATGGACATGTGCATCGCCCACTGCCAGGCCGTGCGCCGCGGTGCCCCCAACACCTACCTCATCGGCGACCTGCCCTTCGGGGCCTACCACGCCAGCTGCGAAGACGCCGTGCGCAACTCCCTGCGCTTCTACAAGGAGGCCGACGTCGACGCCATCAAGCTGGAAGGCGGCGTCGCCGTGGCCGACAAGATCCGTGCCATCGTCAACGCCGGCATGGTGGTCTTCGGCCACATCGGCCTGACTCCCCAGTCTAGCGCCAGCATGGGCGGTTTCAAGGCCCAGGGCCGCACCACCGATTCCGCCCGGGCGGTGATAGAGGACGCCCTGGCGGTCTACGAGGCCGGGGCTCGGACGCTGCTGATCGAGGGCGTGCCCGAGGAGATCTGCTCCTACATCCACGATATGCTGCCCATCCCGGTCTACGGCATCGGCGCCGGCGCCAAGTGCGACGGCCAGGTGTTGCTCAGCGCCGACCTGCTGGGCATGTACAAGAACTTCACTCCCAAGTTCGCAAAGAAGTACGCCAACGTCGGCGAAGTGGCCACCCAGGGCATAAAGGACTACATCGCCGAGGTCAAGTCCGGCCTCTTCCCCGCAACGGAGCACAACTACAAGATCAGCGGAGACATATCGGAGTTTGAAAAGCTCTTCCAGGAGATGGCCCCGCATTTCAAAAAGTAAAGGCCTCGCCCTCTCCCCGCCGCCGTTACGAAGGCGGGGAGAGCTTTATGGAGCTTTGGACCGACGACAGGACGGCAAGGACAGCAGGGATAGCAGGAACAGCAAGGATAGCGAGGAGGAAAGCAGATGCCCAAGCTAGCACAGAGAATTTACGACATGGAGGGCTCCGCCAAGGTCATACGGGCCCTTTTCGGCGCCATGGGAGACCCCAGCATAATCTCCCTGGGCGGCGGCGCCCCCGCCAACGAGGGACTGCCCATCGAGGAAATCCGAGAGATCTGCGCCGACGTCCTCACCCGGGACAAGCGGGGCGTAGAGGCGCTGCAATACGGCGCCGTGCTGGGCGTGGCGGACCTGCGCCAGGCCGTCATCGACGTGTTGCTGGCGCCCAAGGGCTTGACCG
>CAZCKP010000075.1:0-6441 GCA_964499295.1 uncultured Synergistaceae bacterium
AGCCAGAAGCCTATCTGCCCAGCTCCGATACCTACATCGAAAAGGACGCCTCCCGCAACGACCAGATCGAGCGGATGCGGCTGGCCACCACCAAGTCTCTGATCGAGCGCCGGGACGTCATCGTGGTGGCCAGTGTGTCTTGCATCTACGGCATGGGCAAGCGGGAAAACTACGAGGATGCCGTGGTGACCATAAACGTGGGCGAACGCTGGGACCGGCGGACTTTCCTGAGGAGCCTCATGGCCAGCTACTACCAGCGCAACGACGCTGCTTTGACGCCGGGGTGTTTTCGCGTTCGCGGCGACGTGGTGGAGCTCTATCCCGTCTACAGCGACACCACCCTGCGGTTCTCCTTCTTCGACGACGAGCTGGAGACCATCGACGAGGTGGACCCCGTCAGCGGAAAGCGGCTCCAGCAGAAGAGCCAGGCTTCGGTCTTCCCAGCCCAGCACTACGTCACCAGCGACAACGCCATAGCCGAGTCTATGGCGGCCATCCAGGAAGAGCTGAATCAGCAGGTAGACCTCTTCAACTCACAGAACAAGCTCCTGGAGGCCCAGCGTCTGGCCAGCCGGACCCACTACGACATGGAGATGCTGGCCGAGGCGGGGTACTGCTCCGGCATAGAGAACTACTCTCGCTACCTCGACGGGCGGCGGCCGGGAGAGCAGCCCGGCACGCTGATCGACTTCTTCCCAGCCGACTTTCTCATGGTCGTCGACGAGTCCCACATCACACTGCCCCAGGTCCGGGGGATGTTCAACGGCGACCGGGCCCGCAAGGAGATCCTGGTGGAGCACGGCTGTCGTCTGCCCTCCTGCCTGGACAACCGCCCCCTGCGGTGGCACGAGTTCGAGCGGTACATGGGCTGCGTCATCTGCTGTTCCGCCACGCCGGGCCCCTGGGAGCTGGACCACTCGGCCCAGGTGGTGGAGCAGGTGATTCGCCCCACCGGTATTGTCGATCCCGAGGTGTTACTCCGTCCCGCCACGGGACAGATCGACGACCTGCTGGAGCAGCTGCGCCGGACCTTCCAGGACGGAGGAAGGGCCCTGGTCACCACCCTGACCAAAAAGGGAGCCGAGGACCTGGCCGACTACCTCCACACCCTGGGGATCAAGGCCCAGCATACCCACTCAGAGCTGAACGCCTTCGAGCGGGCCCAGCTGATCAACCAGCTGCGTACCGGCGAGCTGCAGGTCCTGGTGGGCATCAACCTGCTCCGAGAGGGCATCGACATGCCCGAGGTGACGCTGGTGGCTATTTTGGACGCCGACCGGGAGGGCTTTTTGCGGTCCTATCGCTCGTTGATCCAGATCATGGGCCGAGCGGCCCGGAACACCCAGTCCCTGGTAGTGCTCTATGCCGACGCCGAGACCGACAGCATCCGCCAGGCCATGACGGAATCCCGACGGCGGAGGGAAAAACAGATCCGCTACAATCTGGACCACGGTATCACCCCCCAGACCATCCACAAAGCCGTGTCGGAGTTGTTGCCCCAGGTGGCCTTTGAGGCTACGCCGGAACAGGACGGCCAGGGCCTCCCCGCTATGGAGCAGCTGAGCTGCGCCGAGCTGGAAAAGTTGATGTGGCAGTCCGTGGAAAAGCTCCAGTTCGAAAAGGCCGCCCGGCTCAGGGACATGATTCAAGCCATGGAAGAAGCAGAAGGAGGCGGACAGCTGCGTGTCTCACGTCATCGTCATTCGAGGCGCAAGAGAGCATAACCTCAAAAACGTCTCTTTGGAGATCCCTAAAAATCAGTTGGTGGTCATCACCGGTCCCTCGGGGTCGGGCAAGAGCTCTCTGGCCTTCGACACCCTCTACGCCGAGGGACAGCGGCGCTACGTGGAATCCCTGTCCTCCTACGCCCGCCAGTTTCTGGGCGTCCAGAAGAAGCCCGACGTGGACGCCATCGACGGGCTGTCGCCGGCCATCTCCATCGAGCAAAAGGGCTCGTCCCACAATCCCCGGTCCACCGTGGGCACCGTCACCGAGGTCTACGATTACCTGCGGTTGCTCTTCGCCAGGGCCGGCACGCCCTATTGTCCCGTTTGCGGCAAGGCGGTGCATCGCTATTCCGTCGACGAGATCGTGGACCACCTCTACAGTGCCTTTGACGGCCAGCGGCTGGAGATTCTGTCGCCGGTGGTCCGGACCAAGAAGGGCGAGTTCAAAAATCTCCTGGCCGGCCTGAGGAAGCGGGGCTTCATGCGGGTCCGCGTCGACGGTCAGGTGCTGTGGCTGGAGGAGGATATCCCGCTGGACAAGCGGCGCAAGCACTCCATCGAGGTGGTGGTGGATCGGCTGACGGTGCAACTTGACCGAAAGGGACGGCTGGCCGAGGCGGTTCAAAGCGCCCTGGAGCTCAGCGACGGTTTCGTGCTGCTCTGTGCCGATGGAGTCGAGGAGATGATGACCGAGCGATTCGCCTGCCCCCACTGCGCCGTGGCCCTGCCCGACATCGAACCGGCCCTGTTTTCCTTCAACAACCCCCAGGGAGCCTGCCCCCACTGCTCGGGCCTGGGCTTTCACAGCCACTTCGCTGAGGAACTCTGCGTCAACCCCGACCTGTCGGTCCGCCAGGGGGCCCTGTTGCCCCTTCGGGGCAAGCCCTACATGATGGCCAAGCTGGAAGCCCTGGCTCCCCAGGTGGACCTGGACCTGGACCGACCCTACAAGGACCTGCCCCAGGATCATAGGGATCTGTTGCTCCATGGCTCCGAGATCCGGTTGCCCTTGCAGTTCCAGTACCGGGGAGAGGTCTCGGATTACTGGGGGCGTTACGAGGGCCTCTTAGGCTGGCTGGAAAAGCGCTGGAACTCCACCGACTCCGATCAGACCGTGGAGGAGCTGGAGCGGTACCGTTCCGAGGACCTCTGCCAGGACTGCGGTGGCACCAGGCTCCGCAAAGAGGCTCTGTCGGTGCGTTTCTGGGACTTGACTATCCATGATCTGGTGTCTATGCCCATCTCGGAGCTCCATCAGCTGGTCCTGGAAAAGCAGTGCCAGGGCCCCCAGTCCAGTGAGGTGGTGGGCCAGGTGCTGATTGAGCTGACCAAACGGCTGGGCTTTTTGGACGACGTGGGTGCTGGGTACCTGTCGTTGCATCGCCGAGCCGACAGCCTCAGCGGCGGCGAGAGCCAGAGGATCCGGCTGGCCACCCAGATCGGTTCCAAGCTCTCGGGGGTGCTCTACGTCCTCGACGAACCCACCATTGGGCTCCACAGCCGTGACACCGGCCGGCTGATACGAACCCTTCAGGAAGTCCGGGATCTGGGTAACACCGTCATAGTGGTGGAGCACGACCGGGACACCATGGCCGCTGCCGACTTCGTCGTCGAAGTGGGCCCCGGTTCGGGAGAGCTCGGCGGTGCCATCGTCCAGGCCGGCCCCATCCAGGAGGTCCGCCAGAGCCAGGGCCTCACGGGGCCCTATATCAAAGGCGACCGCTGTGGTATGGTGCCATCGCCCAGAAAGGACCTCCCGCCGGGATGGCTGACGGTCAAGGGCGCCCAGGAGCACAACCTCAAGGACCTGGACCTGGCCATCCCACTGAACTCCCTGGTTTGCCTCACCGGCGTCTCGGGATCGGGTAAGAGCACGTTGCTACACCAGATCCTATACAGAGGCCTGCGGCGAAAGCTGGACGACTCCTTTCGAGAGCGGCCGGGGCGACACCGGGCTATCGAGGGATGGCAACAGCTGAAAAACGTGGTGCTGGTGGATCAGGATCCCATCGGACGGACCCCTCGTTCCAACCCAGCCACCTATACCGGCCTGTTCGCCTCCATTCGGGAGCTCTTCGCCCAGTTGCCCGAGGCCAAGATCCGGGGCTTCGACCAGGGGCGGTTTAGCTTCAACGTCAAGGGTGGTCGCTGTGAGGCTTGCGGCGGCGCTGGGGAGAAACGGGTGTCCATGCTGTTCATGCCCGACGTTTACGTGAGCTGCGACGTCTGCGGTGGCCGCCGCTACAACCGAGAGACCCTGGAGGTCAAGTTCAAGGGCCACCATATCGCCGACGTGTTGAATCTGACGGTGGACCAGGCCCAGGAGCTCTTTCGAGACATCCCCAAGGTGGCCAAGCGCCTGGAGTTCCTCCAGCGAGCGGGGCTGGGTTACATCCGCCTGGGCCAGTCGGCGCTGACGTTGAGCGGCGGCGAGGCCCAGCGGGTCAAGCTGGCCCGGGAACTGAGTAAGCGCTTTACCGGCAACACTCTTTACCTGCTGGACGAGCCCTCTACGGGGCTCTACTACACCGACGTGGCCAAGCTACTAGAGATCTTTCACAGTCTGGTGGACCAGGGCAACTCGGTGATATTGATCGAGCACAACCTGGACATCATCTGCTCCAGCGACTACGTCATCGATCTGGGCCCCGAGGGCGGCAGCGCTGGAGGTAGCCTGGTGGCCGCAGGATCGCTAGAGCAGATGGCCTCCGCCCCGGGCTACACCGCCGAGGCGATCCGAGGCTATCTCCGACAGTTTCAGGAGGTCTACCATGGCACACCCTAGAAAAGAAGATCTCCTCCGTCCCCGCGAGACCGCTAGGCCTCGTCGCGAGGTGGACCAGGCTCACCGCCGACCCACGGCCCCCAAGCCCGGCCTGGTGATCTGGGGGCGCAACCCCGTTATAACGGCCTTGGAGAAGCGTCCTGAGCTGTGCCGTCGGGTGCTGGTGGCGCCGGGAGTTCAACCGGCCTTTCGGCAACGGCTCCAGCAGCTCTGCGGGACTGTGGCCCTGGTTGAACGGGATCGTACCTTTCTGGATAGGCTATCGGGCGACCAGGTCCACCAGGGCGTAGCCCTGGAGATGGCCCCTCTGGTTACCGGGGACCTTTCGGCGGTGTTAGCCGACAACCCCAAAGAGCCGTCGCTGGTGGTGGCGGCGGACCATTGCCAGGATCCCCACAACCTGGGAGCCCTGATCCGCACCGCCGCGGCGGTTGGCGCCTGTTGTCTGGTTTGTCAGAAAGACCGGTCAGCACCCCTCAACGGCACCGTGGCCAAGGCCAGCGCCGGAGCCCTTTTTACCCTGCCGGTGGTCCAGGTCGTCAACCTGAGCCGGGCCCTGGAAGAGCTCAAAGCCAGGGACTATTGGGTGGTAGGGCTCCATCATCGCACCGACCGAGCCCTCTGGGACCAGCCCTTGCCAGGGCGCATGGCCCTGGTGGTGGGAGCCGAGGGCAGGGGGCTGGCCCCTCTGACGGTCAAGACCTGCGATTGCCTGGTGAGGCTGCCCATGGCGGGGGCCGTGGAGTCCCTTAACGCTAGCGTGGCGGCGGCGGTTGCCCTCTACGAGTGGCTCCGGCTCTGGGCCCCGAGAGGCAGCGGCCTGGACTCTGGGAACTCTGGAATCTGAACTCTGGAATCCTAAGGAACCTGGAATTTTTACGGGAAGGGAGAATAGACAATGGTGACGGAACGCAATCCTCTGATCATAGGCGGCGGGGCCCTGGGCGGTTCGGTGGCCCGGGGGCTAAAAAGGGCGGGATTCTTGCCACTGGTGGTGGACCCCAACCAGGCAGTGCGCCAAAGCCTGAGCGATCTGGGCATTGCCGTGGCCGCTGACGCTAAGGAAGCCCTGGCGGCCCATCGAGGCCCGGTGTTGCTGGCCCTGAAGCCCTGGCTGATGATGCCGGTCTGCAGTGACCTGAAGGACTACCTGGCCGGGCGGCTTTGCTGTTCTCTGGCGGCGTTGGTGGAGCTCAAGGCCCTGAAGTTCTCGGCTCCCGACGGCCACTGGGGTAGGGCCATGACCAACATCGCCTCGGCGGTGGGGGCAGGATTTACCGGCATTGCCCGCGGTGACTGGACCGACGGGGAGCTGGAGACCATGATGGGTCTTCTGGGCTCCTTTGGTCAGGCCTTGACGGTGGAGGAAAAGGACATCGACGGTATCATCGGCATCTCCGGATCGGCCATCGCCTACGTTTTCTCGTTGATCGAGGCCTTTATCCAGGGCGGCCTGGCCGTGGGGTTGCGGGGCGATCTGGCCCTTCAAGCCGGGATCCACACCCTTATAGGCGCGGCGTCGCTAGTCCGCGAGACCGGCGAACATCCGGCGGTGCTGCGGGATCGAGTCTGCACCCCTGGTGGCACCACCATCGCTGCCATCCGTAGCCTGGAGAGGGGCGGCTTTAAAAGTGCCTTTATCGAAGCCGTGGTGGCCGCCGCCGAAAGCGGCAAATCCGGTGCCGAGGCCTTTCGCCAGGTCGTGACGTCGGAGATGGGAAAGGCCCAGCCCTAGCACCGCAGTTGTCGGACACCTTATAGAGGGCCCCCGGGCCGGCCCAAGGGGCCACGGGACGTTGACAGGAGGGAAGGGGACTTGTACAATACCTAGCTGTAACTGGGCCGTCAAGGCTGGTTCTGGCCTGAGGAGCTTTGGGTGATTAGCTCAGAGGAAGAGCGCTTCCCTGACACGGAAGAGGTCACAAGTTC
>CAZCKP010000076.1:0-4084 GCA_964499295.1 uncultured Synergistaceae bacterium
CTCCGGGGAGCCCCAGCAGAAGCGATAATCCCAGCAAAACACAAAAATGCCAGGGGAGCTTCCAGCTGTCGCTGGATAGCTCCCCTGGCGTTTTGTGCGCCTCAGCTATCATGGGCGTCGCTTACCGCCTGACGGCGAGAACTTGACTACTCCTTCTCCCGATAGTGTGATGCCGCGACCAGCTCTTGAACGTCCTCTTCGCTGGCTACGCCCAGAGCCTCGTCAGCTCCTGCGAAAGCCCCCTGGGCCTTGCGGATCGCCGTCAGTCAGGACTTGAGCAGATTGGTGTAGACCGATATGCCCAGCTCGTTGAGCTGCAGGTCCGCCACTTCCGAAGGGGCGCCTGACATCAGATCCTGGGCCTTGGCGGTCTTGGGGAAGGCCATGATCTCCCGGATTCCCTTGCCGCCGCATAGGAGCATGCACATGCGATCGAAGCCGATGGCCAGACCACCGTGGGGCGGCGTACCGTACTGGAGGGCCTCCAGGAAGAAGCCGAAACGCTGCTGGGCCTCTTCTGGCGAGAAGGCTAGGCGCTTGAAGACCTGCTGCTGCACCTGCTGGTCGTGGATCCGGATGGAGCCGCCGCCCATCTCCATGCCGTTGACCACCAGGTCGTAGGTTCGAGAGCCGCAGCGCCCCGGATCGGTCTCCAGCAGGGGCAGGTCCTTCTCGTTGGGCTGGGTGAAGGGGTGATGGGTGGCCACCCAGCGGCCCTCTTCGTCGTCCCACTCCAGCAGGGGGAAGTTGGTGACCCAGAGGAACTTCCATCCATCCTGGACCAAGCCCAATTCCTTGGCCAGCTCCAGCCTCAACTGGCCCAGCACCGTACAGGTCAACAGGTGGTCCCTGTGGACCATCAGGAACAGAGCGTCGCCGTCGTTGGCCCCAGCTAGTTCCATGAGACGCTGCTGTCGCTGGGGCGACAGGAACTTGGTCAGGGGGCCCTTGAGTACGCCCTCCTTGACGGTAAAAGCCGCCAGGTCGGGAGCTCCCAGGGCCTTGGCTCGGTCTATCACTTCGCCCATCTGGCGGCGCGACAGGGCCCCTCCGCCGGGCAGGGCGATGGCGCGGGCCGTGCCCTTGGAGTCCAGAATGGACTGGAAGGGGTCAAATCCGGCGCCGTCGAAGACCTCCGAGACGTCGCGAATCTCGAAGGGGATCCGCAGGTCCGGCTTGTCGCTGCCGAAACGGTTCATGGCCTCCTCGTAGTCCATCCGCGGGAAGGGCGTCTCGATGTCCACGTCCAGGATCTGCTTCCACAGGCCCTGGACGTAGCTTTCCAGGAGCTCGTAGACGTCCTCCTCGGTGACAAAGCTCATCTCCAGGTCCACCTGGGTGAACTCGGGCTGGCGATCAGCCCGCAGGTCCTCGTCGCGGAAGCATTTGGCGATCTGATAGTACCGGTCGGTGCCGGCGATCATCAGGATCTGTTTGAAGATCTGAGGCGACTGGGGCAGGGCGTAAAAGGACCCCTGGGATATCCGGCTGGGCACCAGGTAATCCCGGGCGCCTTCGGGGGTGGACTTCATCAGGATAGGCGTCTCCACCTCGGTGAACCCCCGGCCGTTCAAAAAGGTCCTGGTGTACTGTGCGGCCTGGTGGCGCAGCGTCAAGTTGCGCTGCATCTTCTGGCGGCGCAGGTCCAGATAGCGATAGGTGAGCCGCAGGTTCTCGTCCACCGTCTCGGTAGCGTCGCCGATCTCGAAGGGGATAGGGGCCGCCTTGGATAGGATCGTGAAGTCCCTGGCCACCACCTCCCATTGTCCCGTGGGGTTGTTCTCGTTGACGGTTCCCTCGGGGCGGCGTTGCAGAGTGCCCTTGACGGCGACGACGTACTCGCTGCGCAGCGTCCCGGCGTCGTCGTGGATATCGGGGCAGATCTCGGGGTTGAAGACCACCTGAACGGTGCCGGTCTTGTCCCACAGCTCTATGAAGATGATGCCTCCCAGGTCGCGGCGCTTGCGGACCCAACCGTTGAGGACCACCGACGTCCCCACCTGGTCCTCGCCGACGGCGCCGCAGTAAACCGTTCTCTTCCAGCTTGCGTCAAAAGTGCCTCGTCCCATGTTCTCTGTGATCCTCCACTAGTTCAGTGAAACAAGCGCCGAAGCCCTGGGGGCTGTGTCGGCGCGAAATTTTCAGTCCAAGCGTTAGTTTTCAGCCTTATCGGCCGAAATAAGGCCGCCGATACGCTCCACCACCTCGGCCAGGGGGACCTCGGTCTGCTGGGCCTTGGCCAGATCTCGAAGGGAGACCACCGACCTGGCGATCTCGTCGCCTCCCAAAATGCAGGCCACGGCAGCGCCGGAGTTGACGGCGCTTTTTAGCTGGGCCTTCATGCCCCGTCCAGCGTAGTCCATGTCGGCGTAGAGACCGGCACGGCGCAGCCGATGGAGCAGCTCCGCCGCCTGGCCGCGGACCGATGGATCGGGACAGATCACGTAGGCGTCCAGTCTAGGTTCGTCGCCAAAGGAACAGCCCTGCTGGTCCATGACCATCAGCATCCGGTCCAGCCCCACGGCAAAGCCCACGCTGGGCACGTGAGGGCCACCCAGAACCTCGGCCAAGTTGTCGTAACGGCCGCCGCCGCAGACGGCGCTCTGGGCGCCCAAGTCGCCGGATTTGACCTCGAAGACCGTCTTGGTGTAGTAGTCCAGACCTCGGACCAGGGTCTTGTCCAGGCTGTAGTCCACTTCCAGCCGTGCCAGGCCTTCCTGGAGGGCCTGGAAATGGCCGGCGCAGTCGTCGCAGAGGCTGTCGAAGATCTCCGGAGCCCCTTGGACGATGGAGTGGCATTCCTTGCAGTCCAGCACCCTCAGGGGGTTCCGCTCCAGTCGGTTCTGGCAGGTACCGCATAGCTCGCCGATCCTGCTTCCCAGGTAGTGCACCAGCTTTTCGCGGTAGATGGGGCGGCATCGGGGGCAACCCACGGAATTGATGGCCACTTCGAGGCGCTTCATTCCCAGGTTGCCGAAGAGCTCGAGGGCGGTGGTGATCACCTCCAGGTCTACCAGAGGACTATCGCAACCGATCTCCTCGAAATCGATCTGCCAAAATTGGCGATACCGGCCTTTCTGGGGGCGCTCGTAGCGGAACATGGGGCCATATCCCCACAGCTTAGTGGGTTGGCCGGGATTCCCCAGAGTGTGTTCAAGGTAGCTCCGCACCATTCCGGCCGTCAGTTCCGGCCGGAGGGTGATGCTGCGGTCTCCCTTGTCCACGAACGTGTACATCTCCTTCTCCACGATGTCGGTGGTGTCACCGACGCCGCGGGCAAAAAGCTCGGTATGCTCGAAGATGGGGAGATGGACTTCTCTGTAGTTGAAGGCCCTAGCAATTTCGCGAGCCTGGTCGAGCACGTAGGCCCATTTCCAGGACTCTTCGGGCAGGATGTCCCGCACGCCCCGGGGGCCCTTGATGATCTCAGACATCAGTCCTTCCCTCCTCATGGTCCTCTGAAAAGGCGCTTCAGCACGTCTCAGAGGTGAAAACTGCGTCCAATTATACCTCGATGCCGCCGGGATGGGCACTCCCCAATCGGCCATCAGGCCCCGGCTCCGTCAAAGGAAGATGCCCTCCAGTTTCTCCAGCAGATAGCCATAGGCGGCGTTGTTGCTGCTGATCAGGCTGGCTTCTGCCAGCATTCGCAGCAGTCGCCGCAGCGGCGTCTCGGTGTAGTTGTTGCTCAGCCCCGAGAGGAAGTAGCTGTAGGCCTCCCAGTCGAAGCTGGCGCCGTAGACCGCGCTGGTGTCCTGGACGGTCAGAACCAGGCTGGCGTCCTTTTGCCCGGTGTCGTTGTCGAAGGTGCCCCTGAAGTGTCCGCCGACGGCGATGCTTTCCAGGTTCGCCAGGGGTGCCCATCGATGGGCCCACAGGATGTCCTCTAGGGCAAAGGTGTAGACGCCGTTGATGGCGTCGGAGATCTCGGCGTAGCCGTAGGGCTTATAGCCGTTGCTTGTCCTGGCCGAGAGGTGTAGGCCGCCGACGGTGACGCTTTCCAGGTTTACCAGGGGTGCCCCATCGGCCTGGGCCCACAGGATGTCCTCTAGGGCAAAGGTGTAGACGCCGTTGATGGCGTCGG
>CAZCKP010000076.1:4184-6407 GCA_964499295.1 uncultured Synergistaceae bacterium
AGATCTCGGCGTAGCCGTAGGGCTTATAGCCATCCCTTGGGGGCCAGGCCGAGAGGTATAGGCCGTCCACGGCCACAGCAACGTCGCCGGTGGCAACGCCCTTGGGGTTGATCAGGTGGAAGGAGCTGCCAGAGCCCTTCAGGTTGCTGTAGATTTTAGACATAGTGCCGCCCTACGAGGTTTTTCTCCTGTAAATTCCGTATAAACGAGGGTAGCCCGAAAGCTAGCCCTTGGGAAAGACGATGCCGTAGGGCAAGGGTCGTTCCTGACCGTCGGAGACCCGGTTGACTATGTGGCCATTCCACCAGAGCTCGGTGGAGCCGCCGCCGTCGAGGTTTAACAGCGCCTGAAAGCCCAGTCGCCGGCCTAGTCGCGCCGCTTCCTCCAGGGTCAGACCGTTGCTGTGCCAGGAGCTGCGGCCGTCCACGGCCATCCACCACAGCCTGGAACCGTCCCAGCCCGCCAGAGTCCTGGGGTGGCGTTGGCGGGTGATGGCCGAGCCGAAGTCCTCCAGGCTGTAGCGACGGCCCGGGGCGTAGAGCAGAGGTCCGGCCTGGACGGCCTGTAGCACTTCCCGACCAGCAACGACGGGGTCCTGCCACTGGAGCCGAATCGTCACGGCGTCGCCAGGCTCCAGTTCCGGGGCCTGATCGTCCCGCTGGAGGAACATCCATTCCCCGTCGCCGATGACCCTTTGGCTCCAGAAGGACTGGGGGCCGCCGATGACCTGGCTGTCTTTGACGCGATAGCGGCGTCCGCCGGTGCCGGCTTTGGCGATGGCGGCGCCGAAGTGGGGCGTGTAGACGCCGGTGCCCTGTTGGGACCGCAGGTTGATCCCCGCCACAGCGTACTCCTGCCCTCGGGCCTGGACGAAGGCCTCGTAGGCCCCGTTGCCGAAGAACACTTCCTGGTCGTTCCATCCGATCATGCCCCGGGTCCTGTAGGTGGCTGACACCGGAATCCCGTCAACGATCAGGGTGCCGATGGGGAGGGCGCCGGTGATGTAGCCGCCGTTGATGGCCGCTGCTGCGTCGGTCAGGACAGCGATCTGGGATAGCGGTAGCGCCGAGCCGTGGAGCTGTGGCCCCGGCGCGATCCGGGCCGTCGTGGGGTTGTTGGGGCTAAAGGCCGCCCAGAACAGGGCCTGGTGGTCCACGTCGGAGGGCACCACCTGGGCCCCGGAGTTGGCGCCGAAGAAACGCCTCTGGGCCCAGGCCTCGGCGTGGCTGAACAGGTCCGGCGTGACCACGCTGTAGTCGTAGCCGTTGGATATCATCTCCAGGGGGATCGGGCTTCTGCGGTTGTGGATAAAGGCCATCGCCGCCGTCGGATCTCTGAAGCTGGCCAGCTGGAGCCGCCAGCGCCGGGCCGGTCCTCCGGCGTATTCCCGATGGATCCACAGGATGCCCTGGTCGGTCTCGATTTTGTGATCCCAGACCACCGACATCCGACAGAGCTGGACCCACCGCAGCAGTTCCACCAGTTCTTGTCGGGTGGTGGTCCCCCGGGGATCGTCGGTAAGTGACGCCGGTGCCCGGGGCTCCAGGGCCTTGGCCAGGGCCACGAATCCCGACACGTAGCTGGGAAGTCGGTCGTCCTCAGGGGGCAGGGCCCATTGGGCCACCGTGGCCTCGTGGTGGAATCCCAGGGTCTGGAGGGCGAACATCAGGGCCTCGGCGTTGGCCACCGGGGTTTCTGGCGAGAATTCGTCAGTTGGCAGCAATATGCCCATGGAAAGGGCCGATTCCAGCGCCGAGGCGTAGGGCGACGACGGATCCACGTCGGAAAAGGTCTTGCCTCGCCACCGGGGCAGGTTCTGGGCTTCGATGAGCTGGTGCAACACCTCGCCGCGGGTGACGGGCTCCTGGGCCAGGGCGTCCCGCGGACCTATCCCCAGCAACAACGCGGCCCCCAGCAAAAAGGCTCCCATTCTTTTCACGGTATGCGCCTCCTCGAGGGGAAATAGTGGACTTTAGATAAACCATGGCAAAACCGCTGGGAGGTCCCTCTTGGTCCTCCCAGCGTCCCCACTTCGCTGCTAGAAGTATAACATTTCTGTGGAATCGCCGGGGCGTCGCCCCGGATTTTGACACCCGTTGACAGCCACCGGCGAAGTGGCTATAATGCTTCTCGCTGGCCCCTGCGGGGGCTGGGTGCGCGGTTTTTTGTGGGGGTATAGCTCAGTTGGGAGAGCGCTTGAATGGCATTCAAGAGGTCAGGGGT
>CAZCKP010000077.1:0-6327 GCA_964499295.1 uncultured Synergistaceae bacterium
AGGACGACGAGGGATTTCGACCGGCGCTAGACGGCGAAGGGCTGTCAGGGCCCGGTTTTGGCGCTATAATTAGAAGGTCAATGCCAGCAGGGGAGCGAGACCATGAGAAAACGGGTGATTCTGGCCTTTGGGACCCGTCCCGAGGCCATCAAGATGGCGCCGGTCTACCGGGCCTTGGCGGCGCGGGGCGTCCTGGAGCCGCTGGTGGTCCTCACGGGCCAGCACCGGACCCAGTTGGACCAGGCCCTGGAGATCTTCCAGATCCCTGTTGCGGCCGACTTGGCGGCTATGACCCACTGCCAGGACCTGCCGGAGCTGGCGGCGCGGATCCTGCCGCCGGCGGCCAGGCTCTTCCGTGAGCTGGGGGGCCACTACGTGCTGGTCCACGGTGACACCCTGACCACCTTCGTCTCGGCCTGGGCGGCCTTTTTGGAGCGGATCCCGGTGGGCCACGTGGAGGCGGGGCTGCGCAGCGGCTCCCTGGCAGAGCCCTTTCCCGAGGAGGCCAACAGGATGTTGACCGATGTCCTGGCGGACCTCTATTTCGCCCCCACCCAGGGAGCCCGGCAGAACCTGCTGAGCGAGGGCGTCCCAGCTGAAAGGATCCGCGTTACCGGCCAGACGGCGGTGGACGCCGTGGTCTTCGCCGCCCAGCGGGGGACCCTGCCGCCGGGGTTGGACGTCCCGGGGCCTCTAGTGGCGGTGACCCTCCATCGCCGGGAGAACTGGCCCCTGTTGCCCCAGCTGGGGGAGGCCCTGGCCGAGGTGGCCCGGTGTCACCCTGGCTGGACTTTTGTTGTGCCGTTGCACCTCAATCCCCTGGTGCGGCGGGCTTTGGTCCCGGCGCTGGCGGGAGTCGGCAACGTCAAGGTGATGGAGCCTCTGGAGTACGGCCAGATGGCGGCGCTGCTGGCCCGTTGCAGGCTCATCGTCACCGACTCTGGCGGCCTTCAGGAGGAGGGAGCTTCCCTGGGGGTGCCCGTGGCGGTGGTGCGCAACGTCACCGAGCGGCCCGAGGGTGTGGCCGCTGGCATCGTGACCCTGTTGGGCACCGATCCTGCCGGGGTGCGAGAGGGTCTGGAGGCGCTACTGGACGACTCCGCCAGGCTGGAGACCATGGCGTCGTCGCCCAACCCCTTTGGTGATGGTCGGGCCTCGGAGCGCATCGCCCAGGCCCTGGAGGAGCGGTTGCAGCTCTCGGACTAGCCCTCGGTTCCGGAGCCCTTTTCTTGCGCCGCTGTGCGCACCGATAAATTCCTATGGTCACTGTCTCCAGCCGCTGGACCAGGTGACTACCCTATAGGAGGTCCCAAGGAATGAACCAAGTCCATAGAGATATCATCTTGAAGATGCAGCAGGACGAGATCACCGAACACCGGCTTTACCAAAAGCTGGCAGCCCGGACCAAGGGCCCTAACGGTGAGGTGTTGGCCCGCATCGCCAAAGAAGAATGGGATCACAGCCAGACCTGGCGAAAGTACAGCGGCCAGGACCTGGCGCCCCAGGGCTTTAAGGTCTGGTTTTACGGGCTGTTGGGGGGGATCTTCGGCCTCACCTTCGTGATCAACCTGATGGAGTTGGGCGAGGAGCGGGCCCAGGAGACCTACCAGATGCTCAGCGCCGACGTGCCCGAGGCCATGGAGCTCTATCGCCAGGAGGTGGAACACGAGGCCCTTCTGGCGGCGATGATCGACGAGGAGCGGCTCAAGTACATCGGTTCCATGGTGCTGGGTCTCAACGACGCCCTGGTGGAGCTCACCGGGGCCCTGGCGGGCTTTACTCTGGCCCTGGGCAGCACCACCACCGTGGCCATGGCCGGTTTTATCACCGGAAGCGCCGCCACCCTGTCCATGGCGGCGTCGGAGTACCTGGCGAAAAAGGCCGAGCCCGGCCAAGAGCATCCCCTAAAGGCCGCCGTCTACACCGGTTTCGCCTACATGGTCACGGTGACTATGTTGCTGTTGCCCTATTTCCTGATCTCCAATCCCCTGATCGCCCTGGCCTTCTGCCTCTTCGACGCAGCGCTGGTGATTTTCGCCTTTACCTTCTTCGTGTCGGTAGTCCGCCAGACTGCCTTTAGGCCCGCCTTTTTGGAGATGATCTGCATCAGCTTCGGCGTGGCGGCGGTGTCCTTCCTGATTGGTTTGGCCGCCAAGACCTGGCTGGGCATCGAGGCCTGACCATGGCCGTGGCGGTGATCTTCCAGGGCGACGAGGCTCTGCTGTTCCGGATGGCCCTACCTACTGACCAGGAAGCGGCGACTCTGGAGCTGATCGAAGGTGGTCCCCTGAACCACCCGGCTTTTCCCGGAGCCCGATGGGGCCGTCTGTCCCCTCTGGCCCGGCTGTCGTCGGACTGGGAAGCGGTGCCCCGCCGGAGCCTCTGGGCGCTGGGACAGGAGGTATTCGAGCTGGCCGCCCAGGCCTGGGGTCTGGCGGACTGGCGGGAGCTGGGGCAATTCTGCGGCCGCTGCGGCGCGGCCATGGCCGACGCTCCTTCAGGCGAGCGGGCCCGGCAATGTCCCAGGTGTCACCACCAGTTTTTTCCGGTGCTGTCGCCGGCGGTGATCGTGGCAGTGGAGCGGGAAGGCAAGATCCTGCTGGCCCGCAACGTCCGATTCGTCCAGCGGCGATTCAGCGTCCTGGCCGGTTTCGTAGAGGTGGGCGAGACCTTCGAGCAGGCCATCCACCGGGAGCTGATGGAGGAGGTGGGCCTGGAGGTCCAGGACCTGGAGTACTTCGGCAGCCAGCATTGGCCCTTTCCCCGGTCCATGATGGTGGGTTTCCGGGCTCGGTGGAAATCCGGTGAGTTGCGGCCCGACGGCATTGAGATCGTCGAGGCGGGCTGGTTCGACCCCGATGAGCTGCCGAACCGCCCCGGCCTGGAGAGCATCGCCGGCCGGTTGATCCGCGACTTCGAGCTGCGCCACGCCTCCAATAACCCTCGGGAGAGATAACCCAAAACGCTAAGGGCCACGAAAAAGCCAGGCCCCCTAGTGGGGAACCTGGCTTTCGTCGTTTTCAGCGTAGTTATGGGTCGCCCTGACCCAGGGTCCAAAGCCCAGGGCAGGCGGTGATTTTCACCGCATCCGCAGGGGCACGGTGTAGGTCTGGTCCTCCAGGGTCATCTCCAGCCGGTAGATCTGGCCGTCGTTTTCCCGGAGCTGGGGGAAGGTCAACACGTTGCGGCCCACCGCGGCCTCCTGGGCCTGCTGGAAGATCACCTGATCCTGGGAGTCCAAGAGCCTGAAGGTGGCCAGGGTCCGGCTCTGGCTCCAAAAGGGAACGATGTAGAGCCCCCAGTCGGGATGGCGCACCAGGTCCCAAGCGTCGGTGCGATAGGTGCCGTCGGGATCCGGCCGCAGGGACACCACTATCTCGGGAAAGCCCGAGGCGAAGTTGGGCCGATGGATCCCGGCGGCTTTCAGGCCGGCGCGGATCTCCGGGATGGCCATGAAGAGATCCCATATCAGGCCGCTTCGGTAGTTCTCGGCCATGGTCACCATGGGCAGCTGGTCGATGCCCAGCCAGAGGCCGCTGCTGGTCCAGCCGTCGCTGGGCCGAAAGGCGTCGTAGGGCCCGCATTCCCCCCAGATCTGGCCCCGCAGGGGGCCGCCGAGGTAGCGCAGCACCTCCATGGCGTAGGCCGGCAGGTAGGGCAACGACGATAGTGCCGCCGTTGGGGCGATGACTCCGCTATCGTTGCGGGGCGAATTGGCGTTGTAGCCATCGGGCACCAGGCTGGCCGTGAGGCCCCAGAGCTGGGCGCTGTAGCCGTGTTCCCTGGGAGCGCTGTAGAGGCAGTAGGACCGGTTTATCAGGGCGTGGGTGACGTTGCGGACGTAATAACCCCAGGTTACGAAGCTGTCGGCGATATCCCTAGGGTTCAGGAAAATGTAGCTATATTGGGCCAAAAAGAGGGGTCCCGAGTCGTCCAGGGAGGCCTGGATCCGATAGCCCTCGGCGGTCTTGGGCTGGTAGCCGTGGCCCGAGGTCCAGTAGTCGTAGGCCTGGCGGCTGATGGGATGACTGGGAGAGCTCAGGGCCAGCAGGTAGGCGATGTGGCACTCGTTGAAGCCCAGGATCTTGAGGCTACTGCTGAAGCCCCTTTGGGGATCCCAATGCCAGTACAGTCCCTTTTCCTCGCCGTTGGTGAACCAATCCCACTCCACGTCGAGCCACAGTTCGGTGATGATCTCCCTGAGCCGGGCCTCGTCGCCGGGGCCGGTGAAGTAGCTCCGGGCCGTCAACAGCCCAGCCATGAGATAGGCTGTCTCGACGATGTCGGCGCTGGTGCCCAGGGTCTTGCTGAAGGGCAGGCTGCGGCCGGTGATGCCGTCGATCCAGTGGGGAAAGGCGCCGTGGAGGTTCTTTCGCTCGGTGCGGTCCCGTAAAAAGAGGGTCAACTTCAACAGCCGCTCCAGGGCCTGGTCCCGGGGGATCCAGCCCCGGTCTACGCCGACGACGATGGCCGCCACGCCGAAGCCTGTGGCACCCACGGCGGCGGGGCGCATGTCCGGCCAGATCTCGCTGGTCTCGTAGGTCATGCCTGACTGGAGCTCCGCCAGGTCCCAGGCGAAGCGTAGCGCCGAGCGCTGGAGGTCCTCGATGAGCTGCCGGTCCTGAAGGTAGTCCAGGTCCGGCGTAAAGGCCAGGGCTCCCTGGGGCGCCACCAGAGCCCAGACCAGCAGGGGCAAAAGCAGCGAAAAAGGCGTGATTCTCTTCGGCGTTGTTCTGTTCATAAGATAATATGTCCTCGTGGGGGAGATCTCCTCGCTGGAACTGGAGGCCTGTAACTGGAGGGAAAGAGCCCAGCGGCTGCAGTGGCTTTGCCGCCGGGTTGCTTCCGGTGGCCTTTGTAGTATAGCAGGGTACCGAGACAAGGGACATCGTTAAAAGCGACAATAGCCCCGAAGCCCAAAGGGTTTCCTTGGGCTCAATCGGCCAAAAGGCCATGGAGCGCCGCAACTGCCCCGGAGGGGGCAGCAGCCCCGGGCGTTGACGCTCTCTGTCAGTGGGAGTATAATACTGCAAATTTTTTCCCAGGAGGTCAATTATGGCGTACTATTTCGATGAGCCGTCCCATACCTTCAGCGAGTACCTGCTGGTCCCCGGTTACTCCTCGACGGACTGCACCCCCTCCAGGGTGAGCCTCAAGACACCGTTGGTGAAGTTCAAAAAGGGCCAGGAGCCGGAGCTGGCGCTGAACATTCCCCTGGTGTCGGCAATCATGCAGTCGGTGTCGGGGGAGAGGATGGCCATCGCCTTGGCCCGGGAAGGAGGGATGTCCTTTATCTATGGCTCCCAATCCGTTGAAAACGAGGCTGCCATGGTGGCCCGGGTCAAGGCCTACAAGGCCGGTTTCGTGGCCAGCGACAGCAACGTGGCCCCCGAGAACACCCTGGCCGACATCCTAGCCCTAAAGGAAAAGACTGGACACTCCACCGTGGCCGTCACCGAGGACGGCACCGCCGGTGGCCGACTAGTGGGAGTGGTCACCAGCCGGGATTACCGGGTCAGCCGCATGGATCCCGACACCAAGGTCCGGGAATTCATGACCCCTCTGGAAAAGCTGGTCTACGCCCCCGAGACCACATCGCTGAAGGACGCCAACGACATCATCTGGGACCATAAATTGAACTCTCTGCCTCTGGTGGACGACCAGGGGCGACTGAAATACTTCGTCTTCCGCAAGGACTACGACACCCACAAGGAAAACGCCAACGAGCTGCTGGATTCCCACAAGCGCTATCGGGTGGGCGCCGGCATCAACACCCGAGACTACGCCGACCGGGTCCCAGCTCTGCTGGAGGCTGGTGTCGACGCGCTGTGCATCGACTCCTCCGAGGGTTTTTCGGAGTGGCAGAGGATTACTCTCCAGTGGATTCGGGAGCACTACGGCGACGAGGTCAAGGTGGGCGCCGGCAACGTGGTGGACGCCGACGGCTTCCGGTTCCTGGCCGAAGCGGGGGCCGATTTCGTCAAGGTGGGCATCGGCGGCGGTTCCATCTGCATCACCCGCGAGCAGAAGGGCATCGGCCGTGGCCAGGCCTCGGCGGTGATCGACGTGGCCCGGGCCCGGGATCGCTATTTCCAGGAGACGGGGATCTACGTGCCCATCTGTTCCGACGGCGGCATCGTCCACGACTACCACATGACCCTGGCTCTGGCCATGGGGGCCGATTTCCTGATGTTAGGGCGCTATTTTTCCCGCTTCGACGAGAGCCCCACCAACCGGGTGATCATCAACGGCAACTACATGAAAGAGTACTGGGGCGAGGGCTCCAACCGGGCCCGCAACTGGCAGCGCTACGATCTGGGCGGCGGC
>CAZCKP010000078.1:0-6300 GCA_964499295.1 uncultured Synergistaceae bacterium
CGTCCCGCAGGGACATCATGCCCGACAGGTAGTCGTGGACAGCGCCGGCGAAGATGGTGCCCAGCACGATCCAGAGGTAGACCACCGGTCCCCAAAGGGCCCCAGAAAGGGCTCCGAAGATGGGTCCCAATCCAGCGATGTTCAGCAGCTGAATAAGGAAGGACTTCCAGAGAGGCAGAGGAACGTAGTCCACCCCGTCGGGATGGGCCACGGCTGGCGTGGGGCGGTCATCGGGCCCGAACATGCGTTCAATAAAGGCTCCGTAGACCAAGTAGGCCACGATGAGGAGAACCACAGAACCCAAGAACGTGATCATCCAAAGTACCTCCTTGTCTAAATCGTTCGAATGATAGCATCCGACATCTGAACTCTATCACCCCCAAGGCCTAAGTGTCAAGTTTTTACGGAACCTTAGAATGACTATATTATATGGTTTTATTAAAATATCTGTGGCTAAAAATAGCGCCTTAATCGGGGCTAACCCCGGAAGAACTGGATTAGTCAAGAGCCGAAGGGGCCGATAGTCCGATAGATGTGACTAAAGGAGCGAGAATAAACTACTGAAGCGATCGAATTTTAAGGGGTTATTTCTCAAAAATCGCGACAAAGACCGAAAAGGAGGTGTTTTCACGCTAATATGATAAAGTTATTCTGCTTAACTAATTTTGCTGGCCTCGCCGAAAGCTGCTATCTCCTGTGGTGGCCTGTCTGTAGGTCCTATGGGAGGGTATTAAAAGATAAACTCAAGTTCTCTATTGACCTATATTATAAACCGTGCTAGAATCCCCCTTGTTGTAACTTAGGTTACGAAGTTATGGCAATAATAAACCAGGAGGGATCGAAGATGTTCAAAAAGACCTTGGCCGCCGCGGTGGTGGCCCTGCAATGCTGCGCCGCTTGGGCTTATTCGCCGGATCAGCCGGAGCTCCAGGTGGGCACCTCCAGTACCTATCCGCCCTACGAGTTCCTGAATACCGACGGAAAACTGGCGGGCTTTGACATCGACCTGATGGAGGCCATCGGCGCCAAAATGGGCAAGAAAATAGTCTGGACCGATACCGGGTCCTTCGACATGCTGATCCCGGCCATCATCACCGAGAAGCTGGAGCTGATCATCAGCGGCATCTCCGCCACCGAGGAGCGGGCTCAGCGGGTGCTCTTCTCGGACATCTACGAAAAGAGCACCGGCGCCTTCATCACCGCTCTGGACAGCGACATCAAGGGGCTGGAGGACTTGGAGGGCAAGGTGGGCGCCGTCCAGCTGGGCACCATCCAGGACAGTTTCCTCCGGAGGCTCCAGGCCAACGTGAACTTCGAGCTCAAGACCTTCCCCCGCTTCGAGGAGTGCGTCTGGGAGATCGTCCTGGGCCGGGCCGACTTCACCTATATGAGCGCTGTGTCGGCCCAGAAGTTTATGGAGCACAAGGACTTCGCCGGCAAGATCCAGACGCCTTTCTACCACGAGCTGGACGGCCAGGGCTGCGCCATCGCCATGAAATTGGGCGAGACCCAGCTGAAGGCCGACATCGACGCCGCCCTGGCTGAGCTTGTAGCCGACGGTACCCTGCAGAGCCTCAAGGAAAAGTGGGGCCTGGACTTTATGAGCCAATAGCCGATACGAAAAGGCCCCGCCGAAAGGCGGGGCTTCGTCGTCTAAGCTCGGGGCTAGCACCGGTCTTGGTCCTGGGGAGGGAGGCTCACCAGGCCCCACTGGGCGGCCTGGGCGTCGTCTTCCAGTTCCCAGACCCGCTGGTGAAGGTAGCGAAGCTGCAGAGGGTCCCGGAGCAGCGTGGTCTTTTCTTTCTTGTCCAGGGCCTGAGGGCCCAGGGCCAGAGCCTTGTCGGCGATCTCCCGGCGGATCTCCTCAGCTGTGGGCGAGGGGGTGCGGTGGCGCAGTATCAGCGACGAATGGAGGCTGAACACCGCCGGATCCACCACGGCCCGGAGAAAACCGGCCTTGGGCGGAAAGGGAAAGAGGCTGTAGGGCTGGGGCCGGTGCAGCTCCCACTCCAGGTCCTGGAGCTCCTGGCACGGCTCCAGCTCCATAGGTGTCAAAAAGAGCTTGAGCTGCCGCGCCTTGAGCCCCAACCCGGCGGGGCTGGTCAGCACCGACAGAGGGATCGACAGCACCAAAGGCCCCACTACCGGTGAAAGCCACCAGAAAAACCGAGGGTTCACCAGCCAGACCAGGGCCCCCCAGGCCAGCCCCAACAGGGTGCTCCACCAGTGGACCTTTAGGGCGTCGCCCCAGGTGGTGCCTCGATCGTCCCTGGTCTGGGTGGTCCAGCCGACGCTGTGGCCCAACAGGGTGGAGATCACGAAGAGGCTGTGAAAGATCATCCGCACCGGCGCCAGCAGCGACGACAGCACCGTCTCCAGCACCGCGCTGGCCACCATGGCCCTGGCGCCGCCGAAGCAGGCCGGATCGCCTCGCAGGAACACCAAGGCCAAGCTCAAGACCTTGGGGGTCCACAGCAACGCCATGGTGCAACCCAGCAGCATCAGGGCCCAGCCCGAGTCCCAGACCGGCCACTGGGGGAACAGGGTCCTGGCGCCGGTGAAGTACCGGGGTTCCACCAACACCTCGGCCAGGGCCTGGGCAGTGCTGAGCACCAAAAAGAGAAACCACAGCAGCGCCGATCCGTAGGACAGAATGCCGTTGACGAAGAGCATCCGGTGGGTGGGGAACAGCCCTGCCGAGAATATCAGTCTCATGTGCTGGAGGTTGCCCTGGCACCAACGGCGGTCCCGCTTGAGCTCGTCCACCAGGGTGGGCGGCGTCTCCTCGAAACTGCCCTGGAGGTCGTAGGCCAGCCAGACGCTGTAGCCGCTGCGGCGCATCAGTGCGGCCTCGACGAAGTCGTGGCTCAGGATGTCGCCGCTCAGAGGGCCTTTGCCCGGCAGCCTGGGGACCTGGCAGTGCTTCATAAAGGGCTCCACCCGGATGATCACGTTGTGACCCCAATACTGGGCGTCTCCCATCTGCCAGAACTGGAGCCCCGCTGCGAAGGCCGGGCCGTAGAGGTGGCCGGCGAACTGCTGGACCCGGGCGATGAGGCTCTGGCGGCGTACCCCCGCCGGCGGGGTCTGGAGGATGCCGATGTCGGGGCGGTTCTCCATGATCTTCACCATCTGGACCATGGTGGTCCCGGCCATGACGCTGTCGGCGTCCAGGACGATCATATAGCGGTAGTTGCGGCCCCAGCGGCGGCAGAAGTCGGCCACGTTGCCACTTTTGCGCTTGACGTTGCTGCGTCGGCGCCGGTAAAAGACCCGGCCGAAAGCGTCAGCGTCGCTGCAGAACCGGTGCCAGGCCGCCTCCTCGGCCACCCAGTGGTCGGGATCGGCGGTGTCGCTGAGGATGAAGAGGTCGAAGCGGTCCAGCTGGCCTGTCCTCTCCAGGGAGCGGTAGATGGCTCCGACGCCGGCCATGACCCTGTCCATGTCCTCGCTGAACACCGGCAGTAAAATGGCTGTTCGGGCGTGAGGATCCTGGATCTCCAGGCCCTCTCCGGCGTCCTGGGAGGGACAAAAGGCCTTGTGGCGTCGAAGCACCACGAAAAAGCCAAACAGGGCCGTCCAAAAGCCCACGGAGACCCAGGAGAAGAGCAGGAAAAAAAGCCCCGTCATGGCCAATTCCATTAGCGAGGCCCCCCGCTGGGGCAACAATCCCATCATCACCGAAGAGGCGTAGAAGCTGGGCATCAGGATCAGCGCCAGCAACAGTAACCGGCGCTTTAGCGCCACTGGCTCCCAGGAGCCTGCCAGGTGGTGGTCCATGGTGGTCCTCCTCAGGCTCCACGCCTGGGAGCCTCGGCGGAGGCTCCCCCCAGCCGTCGCCAGAAGCTCCGGCAGAACTTTTTGGCCCTGGTCAGCCAGGGCAGTCGATCCAGGGGTTGGGTCACCATGATGCCCCGGCGCATGGGGGGGAGGGAACCAATATGGGCCCCCGTGCTGTCCCGGGTCCCCCGATCCAGGCCCTGTTCCTGCAGTAGCTCCCGAAAGGTGGCCATGGCCTGGGCCGTCGAAGCCATGCCGGACCGTTTCAGGCTCTCCACCGCCAGCTCGACGCCTCGAAAGGGCGGCAGGTCCAGGGATCGGGCGTAGAGCAACACCCGATCCTGGGCTCTCTGCCAGGTCTCCCGGCGTTCCTGGGTCTTGTCGCGATGATCCCTGTCCATGGGGCACCTCGTCTTCCACAAAAGCTCCAGGGCTTCAGATGCCCTGGTCCCAGACCCAGAGTTCCGTCAGGGCGTCGGGGAGGTTGTCGCCTTTTTTCAGCACCGCCGTGATCCTGAGCCCCGCCCAGGGGTCCCGGGTCGGTATCAGCGTCGACAGCCTGTCGGACTGGGGCAACGACATCAGGAACGACAGCCGCCAACCGCCGGTGACGTGGTTTTTCTGGAGGTCCTTTTCCAGGATCTTGGCCTCGCCAGTGACCTCCACCTGGCTGGCCAGGCCGGCGTCGGCCTCCAGTTGGTCCAGGGGGCCCCCCTCGAAGTCCAGGATGAATCGCGTGACCCCGCCGCCCAGGTCCACCTTACGGGTGGCTGTCACCTGGCCCAGCTGGTGCTCCTGGGGCAGCTGGCCCGACGGGAGCCAGAGCATGCGGTAGCTCAGCGAGAGCTTGTCAGGACTCCCAGTTCCCTGACCATCCTGGGCCTTGGCGGGTACCCAAAAGGCCACCAGGTTGTCGTAGATCTCCCGATCCGAGGGGATCTCCACCAGCTCCACCCGACCGGCGCCCCAGGATCCCTTGGGCTGGATCCACAGCGATGGCCGCTGTTGGTAGTTTTCCTCCAGGTCCTGGTAGTGGTCGAAGTCGCTATCCCGTTGCAGCAGCCCGAATCCCAGGGGGTCCTCCATGGCGAAGGACGATATCTTGAGCCGATTGGGATTGGTCAGAGGCCGCCAGGACCATCCCCCCTCCCGATCCTGGAGCAGCAGGCCGTCGGAGTTGTGGACCTCGGGACGGAAGTCGCCGGGCCGGCCGTTAGACGCCTCACCGTAGAAGAACATGCTGGTCAGCGGCGCCAGGCCCAGCTTCTCGGGGGCCCTTCGGAAATAGACGCTGCAGTCGGCGTCGATGGTTACCCTCGGTCCGGGGGCGATGACGAAGCGATAGGCCCCGGTGGCGCTGGGGCTGTCCAGCAGGGCATAGACCGTTAGCGACGGAGCGCTGGCGGCGGGCTTTTCGATCCAGAACTCCCGGAAATAGGGGAACTCCTCGCCCTGGGGCAGTCCCGTGTCCAGGGCCAAGCCCCGAGCCGAGAGGCCGAAGATGCTGGAGCTGCCGGCCGCCCGGAAATAGCTGGCCCCCAGGAAAAGGGCCACCGGGACCTTAGCCTCGCCGGGAGCCGACGAGGCCAGGATCTGAAAACCGGCGTAGCCGAGGCGGGCTCCCTCGACTCTGGCGGCCAGGTCCTCGTCTAGATAGAGGAACTGGCCTGGCGAGAAGGGCCAGCTCTGGACGGCGCCGCCGTCGATGACGTGGATTTTCACCAGTCGGTCGTAGACCAGCCCAGGATGGAAGAAGTGGATCTCAAAGGGCAGGTCCTGGCGGTGCCACAACCCCGTCTCAGGGCGAAAGCGAATCCTGTTCCACTGGGCCTCGGAGAGCCGCAACAAAAACTCGGGCACCTGGCCCTGGGAGTCCCGATAGGGCTGGGACGCCAGGTCCCGGGCCAGCTGTTCCACGTCGGCCATGCCGAAGGCCACCGGATCGGGTTCCTGGGCCGTCGGTACGGGCTGGATTGGCTGGGTCGGCGGGGTCTCCTGGACTTCCAGAGCCTCCTGGGCCTCGGGATCGGTCGGGGCTTTCAGGTCCTCTCCTGCCTCGGCTTTGTCCGAGGGTGAGAACCTCTCCTGGGCGAGCTCCTCGGTCCAGCTCTGGGGCTCCGGCCCCGCTATGGGCTCGGGCTGGACCGGCGGGAGGCCTGAGAGATCCTCTCCAGTGGCCTCCAGGGCCGGCGGCTGGGGGGCCTCCCGGGGGTACCAAAGAGCCAGAGCCAAGGCTCCGAGGGCCAGTGCCCCCAGCACCAGGATCCAGCGGTGACTGAGCCGAGATCGGTTCATAGCGATCTCCTCCTAACCAAAGCTAAAGGCCTGACGGCTTCGGTGCTCCTGGGTCAGCGGGCGTTTCCTCCCAGGTTCTTCCATAAAACTCTTCCATAATTTAGGAGCATATTGTTAAGAGCACATTAAAAGCGGGAAAAAGCGCTCAGACCAGCGGACCGAGGCAGCCCCGTCAGTACGGCTCAATGATACGACCAGAGAGGCTCCCAAGGCAACGAAATTTTT
>CAZCKP010000079.1:0-5957 GCA_964499295.1 uncultured Synergistaceae bacterium
TCTTCGTGGGCTCCAGCATCAGCGGCTTGTCGATAGAGCAACTGACGCCCAGGGTACTGCCCTTCGTGTTCGCTTCCATCGTGGCCCTGGCCATCATCGCGGCCTTCCCGGAGTGCTCGCTGTTCCTGCCCCGCCTCTGGGGCATGCTCTAGCTTGACGCCGGTCCGATAATCGGGCCATAATGCAACTGGCCCTCCCCCTGGAGTCAACGCCCGGGCAACGCTAGCCTGGATTCGTCCCTCCAGGGGGAGAGCTTTTTTCGGCTCGAGGCAGTTCCAGTTCTTCTGACCGATGACCAACACAAAGGCCCCCGCGCTTGGCGCCAGGGGCCTTTTTTGTTGGGGGATTATCGGGACTGATCGGTCTTTATTGATCCTTGCGCTTCTTAAGACCTTCTTGGTGCTGCCTGGTCTTCTCCTCCCGGAGCTCTTCCATGTACCACGGCGCGGTCTCCTCCCACTGCCACTGTCTCCAGGGCTTCTCCTGGCCGCGCTGGCGGTAGATATCGTTGATGTTCCAGCAACCCCAGGTAACCACGGGAGCGTTTTCCATCTGCACGTCGATGACGCAGGGCTGGTTCGAGGCCAGAGCCTCCTCCAGCATGGTCTTGAACTCCTCGGCCTTAGTTACCCTGTAGCCCTTGATGCCGTAGGCCTCGCCGATAGCGGCAAAGTCGGGGCTATAGGGCTTGCCGTCCTTCCGGAAGACGGTGCCGAACTGGTGCTGGTAGTGCTGGTTCTCCAGGCCTGCGATAGTGCCGAAGGCACAGTTGTTCATCACCACCCAGACCACCGCCACGTCGTCCATGGCGCCGGTGGCAAAGGGCGACACGTTGGTGCCCATACCGCCGTCGCCGATCAGGGCCACCACCTTCTTGTCGGGGTTGGCCACCTTGACGCCAATGGCTGCCGAGGGGCCGTAACCCATGGTGCAGAGCCCGCCGGGGGTCACAAAGGTGCCGGGCTCGTAGATGTCGAACTGCTGACCCACGCCGTTTTTGTTCCAGCCCACGTCGGAGACCACGTAGCCATCCCGGGGCAACACGTCCCGGAGGTCCTTCAGAATCCGCTCGGGCCGCATCGGGAACTGGTCGCTGTTCTGGGCTGCCACCAGAGTAGCCCGATAGGCCGCCTTGGCCTGGGCGATGGCCTGGACCACCTCGGGCCGCTGGACTCCGGCGGGGAACTTCTTCTTAGCGGCAGCCAGAATGGCCTCCAGGGCCTCCTTGGCGTCGCAGATAGCACCGATGGCCGTGGGAAAGTTACGGCCAATTTCCTCCTGGTTGATGTCGATGTGGATCAGCTTGGTCGGCGGGATGTTAAAGGTCTCGCCCATGTACCAGGAGCTGGAGTCGGCCTCGGAGAGCCGGGTGCCGATGGCCATCATCACGTCGGCGTTCATGGCCATGGTGTTGTTGAACTCGGTACCCCAGAAGCCGGTCATGCCCACGGCAAGGGGATGGTCGTCGGCAATGGAGCCCTTGCCCATCAGGGTGTAGAGCACCGGGATCTGGAGATGCTCAGCCAGGGCCGTCAAAGCCGCCGACGCCCCCGAGGAGATGACGCCGCCGCCGGGATAGAGCACCGGCGATTTGGCCTCGCCCAACATGGTGGCGATCTCCTGGGCCGCCGCTTCCGAAAGGCCCGGCTTGGGCAGCTCGGGACGATTGCCCAGGCGGATCTCGAAGAACCGAGTATCCATCTCCATGGAGAAAATATCCATGGGCACCGACACCAGCACGGGACCGGGGCGGCCCGTCACGGCCAGGCGGAAGGCCTTGTCCATGATCTCAGGGAGCAGCTCGGGCCGGTCCACCCGCCAGGCCCGCTTCACGAAGGGGCGATAGATCTCGTACTGGCTGGCGTCGGCGTGCATGTTCACTTCCTGATGGGGATGGCGGCCGAAGTAGCAGGTCGGCACGTCGCCGGCGATGACCACCAAGGGCACCGAGTTGAGTCCTGCCTCGGCGACGCCGGTGGTGGCGTTGGTCAGCCCGGGGCCCAGATGGGTCATCAACACGCCGGGGACTTGGCAGTTCTTGCCCCGGGCGTAGCCGTCGGCGGCATGGGCGGCGATCTGCTCGTGCCGGACCGAGATGTAGCGGATCTTGCTGTCCTTAAGGGCGTCCAGGAAAGCGATGACGGTGTGGCCGCAGAGGCCAAAGATGTTCTCGACGCCGCGGTCCTCCAGGAACTTAACCAGTTGATAGGCCACTAAATCCTTTGCCATCTTTTTACTGCCTCCATTTCACAATGCCTCCGGTTTTGCCTCCGGTTTTGCCTCTGGTTTAATGGCCCAGCTAAGCCTTGCCCTGCTGGCGCAGGTACTCGAGGCTGTGACTGAACATGTAGTCCATTGGCGGCTCGATGCCGACCCACAGCCGCATCTGCTCCGCCGCCTGGTAGGTGTTCATCCAGAGCCCCGAGAGGGTGCGGCATCCCCGCTGGGCTGCCTCGCGCAGTAGCTTGGTCTCTACGGGGACATAGACCACGTCGGCGACGATATGCTTGGGCTTCAGCATATCGGGGTTGAACAGGATCCCGTCGACGTTGGGATACATGCCGATCTTGGTGGTGTGGATGATCACCTCGTAGCCCTCCAGGGCATCGGCGATGGATTCCTCGGTCATCTCGCCGATGGAGCAGACGCCGGGGAAGTGCCTGTCCACCTTGTTGAAAAGGGTCTCGGCGGTAAACCGATCGGGGTGACGCCGGGCCAGGGCCTTGATGTCCTTGGCACCTTCCATGGCCAGGGCGCAGGCTATGGCCGTGGCGGAACCGCCAGCGCCCAGGAGCAGGTAGTTGTGGTCCGGTATGTTGAGACCCAGCTGCTTCTGCAGCGACAGGACGAAGCCGGTGCCGTCGGTGTTGTAGCCGATCTTCTTGCCGTCCTCGAAGACGATGGTGTTGACCACCTCGGTAAACCGAGCCGAGTCGCCCAAGCCGTCGAGATACTTATGGACCTCGGCCTTAAAGGGCATGGTCACGCCGGAGCCGGCATAATGGAAATTGCTGAGGTTCTTCACCACTGGCTCCAGCTGGTCGGGCGATAGCTCCAGGGGCACGTAGAGGGCGTCGATGCCCAGCTTCTGATAGACGCTGTTGTGCATAAAGGGAGCAGCGCTCTGAGAAAGGGGGTTGCCCAACAAACCGAAGAACTTGGTGTTGACGGTGGTATTGAACATTTTTCTACCCTCCGGACAAAAGTCGTTCCAGCCCAGGCCAGGGGGAGGACCAAGGGCCCTGCCCCTGGCCTAGTCTCCTACTGCAGGCAAAGGCTGATCTGGGGGATAAAGGTGATCAGCACCAGGGCGAAGAGGAAGGCGACGATAAAGGGGATCGCCTTTTTAGCGATGTCCAGCACCGAGATTCCAGTCATAGAGCTGGCCACGAAGAGATTGACGCCCATCGGCGGCGTAACGAAACCGATGGCCAGGTTGACCACCATGATGACGCCAAAGTGCACCGGATTGACGCCCACTCCCTTGATCAGGGGCAGCAGAATCGGCGTGAGGATCAGGATGGCCGGCGAGGTGTCGATGAGCATGCCCACCACCAGCAGGAAGAGGTTGATGACGATCAACACGCCCACCTTCGACGAGACCAGGCTCATGATGGCCACGGCTATGGTCTGGGGAGCCTGCATCAACGTGAGGATCCGACCCAGGGCCATGGCGCCGGCCAGGATGAAAGTGATCGGCGCGTAGGTGACGGCGGCTTCCCGGAGGGTCTCCACCACGTCTTTGAAGTTCATGGTCTTGTAGATGAAACAGCAGACGATCAGGGCGTAGACCACGGAGATACAGGCCGCCTCGGTGGGCGTCGTCACGCCGCCGTAGATGCCGCCCAGGATGATCACCGGCGTCATCAGGGCCCAGAAGCTGTTGGCGAAGATGCGGGCCAGGCCGTCTTTGCGAAGGTTCCGGCAGTAGGCGTCCAGCTTTTCCTTGTCCTCGCCCCGGGTCTTGCAGTAGTACCAGGCGTAGGTCATAAGGCAGGCGCCGATGAGGATGCCCGGGACGATACCGGCGATGAAGAGCTTGCCCACCGATTCACCCGAGGAAAGGCCGTAGAGGATAAAGGGGATCGACGGCGGGATGATGACGCCCAGGCCGCCGGAGGTGGCCACCAGGGCGGTTACGAACTTCTTGTCATAGCCCAGGCTGACCAGCAAGGGGATGCTCATGGCCCCGATGGCCGCCACCGTGGCGGGACCGGAACCGGAGATGGCGCCGTAGAAAAGGCAGGTCACCACCACGGCGCAGGGCAGTCCGCCGGTCTTGTCGCCGGCGAAGTAGGAGAACATGTTAAAAAGCTTTTCCGAGACGCCACCCCGGGCCATGATGATGCCCGACAGGACGAAGAGGGGCACCGCGATAAAGGGCGTCGAGTTCACGCCGCCCACCATCTGGCGGACGATGAACTCCATCTTGGCCAGGAAGGTGGGATCCATGAACTGGGGGACCATGGCGGCGATACCCATGGAGAAACCGATGGGAACCGTCAGCACCAGACAGACCGCGAAAACAGCGAAGAGCACTCCTAACATCTCGAATTACCCGCCTTCCCTTAGGCTCTTAGGCCTTTGCACAGGTAGTAGATCTGCTGGGCGCTCCTGATGATGCCCAGGCCAAAGCCCACCACCGAGGAACCGTAGATGGTCCACATCGGGACGTTCAGCGCCGCGCTGGTCTGGGGATTGACGAAGATCAGCCCATGGGTCACCTTCAGCGCCGCCTTGAGCCAATAGACGAAGACCAGGACCATAAAGCCGTTGACCAGGATCTGGAGATAATCCCGCTGCTTCGGCGACAACGCCGACAGGAGCATGTCGATGCGGATCGAGCTCTGGCGCTTGATGCAGAGGCCGATGCTCAAAAAGGCCGACCAGATGAAGAAAAACCTGGTGATCTCCTCGCCCCAGGAAAGAGCGTTATTGAGGGCATAGCGCATAAAGATGGAATAGCTGATGGTGACGGTGATCAGCACCAGCAGCACCGTCATAAGGGCTTCCTCAAAGTAATCGTCCAACCACTTAAGCATTGAAGCGATAGCCTTCCTTTCCTTTCACGGTAAAGGGGCCAGAAATTCGCTGAAAGACCTGTTCAGGCAATCTCCGGCCCCGCTAAAAGGCTTAGCCTTTATTCGGTTGAGTTTTACTCTTCTGAGCTTACTCCGCTGAGCTTACTTGATCTACTTGAGCTTACTCTTCGGCCGCCGCTACCGCCGCCTGAAGCTTACCCACCAGGTCCGCTCCCACGGCTTCAGCAATCTGGTCGTAAACCGGCTTGGCCCGATCCTGCATCTCCTGGAGAAGCTCCGGGCTCAGCTCGATGATCTCGGTGCCGTTGTCCCGGAGGATCTGGACCCGGTCGGCGTGGCGCAGGTCCGCCTGCTCACGGCCCCAGACGATGACCTCTCGAGCGGCGTCGCGGACCAGCTGTTGCTCTTCCGCCGTGAGCTGGTCGTAGATGGCCTTGCTCATGACGATGGTAATGGTGTGGAAAAGGTGGTTGGTGTCGATGACGTAGCGCTGGACCTCGTAGAACTTGGTGGCCACGATGACCTCATAGGGGTTCTCCTGGCCCGTCACGGTGCCCTGCTGAAGCGACAGATAGAGCTCGCTGAAGGGAAGCGGCGCCGGGTTAGCCCCCAGGGCCTGCCAATACTGGACATGGTAGCGGTTTTCCATAGTCCGAAGCTTGAGCCCCTGGAAGTCCTCGATCTTGGCGATGGGGTTGTTCGACGACAGGACCCGGAATCCCTGGTCGCTGAAGCCCAGCATGATCAGACCAGCGGCCTCGTACTCGGGCTCGATGTCCTTCTGGAAGGCGTCCAGGGCCTTGCGGGCCACCTCTCTGTTGACGAAGAGGTTGGGCAGATCAAACACCGCGGCCTTGGGGACGAAGTTCACCTGAGGAGCCGTGTTCTGCACCACAAAGGCCAACTCGCCGTTCT
>CAZCKP010000080.1:0-5948 GCA_964499295.1 uncultured Synergistaceae bacterium
ACCATCGGCCGAGGCGACGGCGTCTGCCGGCTCACCTTCCGGAAAAAGGCCGATCCCGCCTAAACCCAGACCTAAACCAGGACACACCAAAAAAGCCGGCCCTCTGGTGTCAGAGCGCCGGCTTTTTCGCACTTTCCTGGCCGTTTCAACGGGCCCTTTTATTGGGCCGTTTTATGGGGCTGGAGGAAGTGCTTCGAGCTGGGAGGATGCGTCAAAGCCCAGCAGCTCCCGCAACCGCAGGAAGATCTCCACGTTGTCGTAGAACCCAGCGAAGGCCTCGGCGCCTTCGCCAAAGGCGCTAAGGGGCACCGGCATGGCGGTATGGCCCTTGGTGTGCCAACCCAGGCCGGCCCGGGTGGCCAGGATTTTCTGGCTCTCCAGGATCACGGGATCGTAGGAGCCGTAGCTGTCGTAGATCTCGGGGGTGGCCATGCGCTCACTCCTGGGGATCAGCGTCAGCTCCCAGGTCCGGCGGAGGGCCTCCAGTTCCTGATCCGACAGGTCTTGGTAGCCGTAGATGTCCTGCAAGGCCGCCAGGGCCTCCTGGAAGGGGGCCTTTCGTTCTACCAGGGGCTTCAGCTCCAGGTGGATGGTCTCGTTGGTGGCTTTTTGGGCCCTCAAAAGACCGTAGTTGCTGTCGTAGCGGCCGCCGACGCCCAGACTGAGGCCGCCGGTCTCGTGGTCCGACGTCACCAGGATCAGCGTGTCCTGAGGGTGGGCCGCGGCGAAGTCCAGCGCCGGCTGAAGGGCCTCGTCAAAGGCCAGTACCTCCTCGATGACGGCCCTGGTGTCGTTGCTGTGGCTGGCCCAGTCGATCTTGCCGCCTTCCACCATGATGAAAAACCCTGGAGCGTCCTGGAAGCGCTGGATAGCCAGCTCCGTCAGCTCCTTTAATATCGGCCTTGGGTCGTCGAGGCTGTAGGGCGATCCGTCGAAGACCGCCGCCTTGGGGCCCAGACAGAGCAGCGGCTTTTCCGCCGGGACCAAGGGGGCGCCCTCTAGATCGGTCACGGCAAAACCCGCCTCGGCGGCCAGGTCCTTCAGGTCCTGGTCCTGGCCCTGGGCTCCCTTGACTTTGGAAAAGGGGCCGCCGCCGAAAAAGTGGAACCCCGACGTGGCCAGAAACCGGCCCACCTGGTAGCTGTCCCTAAGGGTGGTATGGGCGTAAAAGGCCCCAGGCGTGGCGTCGTTCAGCGGCGCCGTGGAGATCAACCCCACCTTCCAGCCCCGATCCCGGGCCATGTCGGCGATGGAGGGCACCGCCGTGCCGTCGGGAAGGGCGCCGTGAAAGCCCTTCATGGTCCTGTGGCCGGTGGCGAAGGCCGTGGCCGCCGCGGCGCTGTCGGTGATGTAGCTCTCAGCCGAGTAGGTGCGCACCAGGGCCTGGACGGGAAAGCCGTTCATCCGCAGCGGCGTCACCGCCGGTTCAGCCTCCTGGCTCTGCCAGCCCTGATAGGACTCGGCCAACTGGCGATGGGCCAAGCCCATGCCGTCGCCCACGTAGAGGAAAATCCACCGCGGCGCTGCCCAGGCCGTCCCGGTCCAGAGGATCGCCAGTAGCGCCAAAAAGAACCTCTTTTTTCTCAAAGCGCTTCCCTCACTTTCTCGTCGTTTTCTCCTGTCAAGACCATGGGACGGGAAGTTGCCGGGGCGTTCTGCCGCCTTCTAGCGGAAGCCGCCGGAGCGCCCCGAAACGCTGGGACAGAAGAATTGTCGCTGAGTGAAAATAATTTCAAGTAATTTTACCGGCCCCCTAGAGCAGGAATTAACGAGGCCCCGGGAGAGGGAGCGGGGTAACATAAAGCTGTCCTCGGAGGAAGCAGGGTCCTCCGAGAGGCGGAGAACAGAATCCATGAACCATCACACAATCCCTCCCATCACACCGGTGAGATCCCCGTGGCCCCGACTTCGGTCGGGCTCGCGGGGATCTCGTCGTTTCGGGGCCTCTGTCGGATCAGGATCCCGTCTCCTCGCCTTTCCAGCTGGCCCTCAGAATCCCAGCCAGCAGCAGGCCGCCGCCCAGCAGCAACGCTGTGGCTGGCCGCTCGCCGAAGAACTGCCAGGCCAAAAGCCCAGCCAAAAGGGGCTCTCCCAGCACGGTAACCGACACCATGACGGCGTTGGTGCCCCGGAGGGCCCAGTTGTAGGCGCTATGGCCCAATAGCTGGGGGATCAGCGCCGTGGCCCAGAGCAGCCCCCATACCGGCGGCCGAAAACCCCACAGAGGAGCGCCGCTCCACCAGGCCATAGCGAAGAGCCACAGAGCTCCGAAGCTGTAGCACAACCCCACGTAGGGAGCCAGCGAGAGCTGGCGGCGGACCCGCCGGCCCATCAGCAGATAGAGCCCAAAGGCCAGGGCCCCCATCGACGCCAGGCCGTCGCCCACCAGGGCGCCGCTGCCTCCCGACAGGTCACCCAGTCCCACCGTGGCGGCGCCGGCCAGGCCCAACAGTAGCCCCTGTTTCTCCTGGCGGTTCAGGCCGTCGCCGGTGAGCCAGGGCGCCAGCAGCGCCGTCCACAGCGGCGCGGTACTGCAGAACAGCACGCTTCGGGCTACAGGAGTCCACTGCAACGAAGCGATCCAGGTGGCGAAGTGCACCGCCAGGAAAAACCCCGCCAGGGCCAGATCCCGCCAGTCCCTAGCCTGGAGATGGGCCAGCTCCCGGCGGCCCAGGCTCAGCCCCACCGGAAGGGCCACCAGGCTGGCCAAACCCACCCGATAGGCCGCTGCCGTCAGGGGTGGCACCTGGGCCAGGCGGATCAAAATCGCGCCGCTGGAGACAGCGCAAAGCCCCAGGAGTAGCACGACGCCACGAAGGAATCCGCCGGAACTCAGGGATCGGGAGGAACTGGGACCCATAAAAAACACCCTCTTTGCTGACGAGATGGCGGAGATCCTGTCTCCTCGGCCATAATGCCAGCAAAGAGGGCGGAACGCAAGGGGGGCGGCTTCTGGAACTAGACAGCAGCAGCGACGCGGCGGCGCTTTCTCTGGACGTAGCGGCGGCACTGCTCCAGACGGCCGTAGCCCAGCATGGTGCCCAGGATAAAGTCCTCCTCCTCGGTGAAGTCGCAGAGGTTGTCCTTGGCGATGGCCTCCAGCACGGCCAGGCAGTCGGGACTGCCGAAAAAGACGTTGCTGTGGCCATTGTGGAGACGAACGATCTTGTAGTCCACGCCATGGGCCTGGAGGAGCCGCTCCATCGTGGGGAGCTCCTCCTCGGGAGCGGTGTGGAGCACCAGGCTTCTCAGACCCTTCTGGTATTCGTAGAGATGGTGTCGGAAAACTTCCATGGCTCGCCTCCGATATTTTATGTTAGTGAAAACTAACATGAAGATAATCCTTCCGAGAGGCTTTGTCAATCGCCAAAGGCCGCCGCCGCGTCGAATTGGCTGGGCTGTGATAAAATTTTCATGAGTTTTTAAGACTGGAGGGTGCGCCATGAAGGCGATGAAAAACGCGATCCTGGTCCTGCTGGCGATCCTGCTGGCCCTGCCCGCCAGGGCGGAAAAGGCGCTGTTCCAGCTGGAGCTGCCGCTGGTGGTGGGGGCCCAGGCCCTGGTCCACGGTCCCCAGGGGACCTTGCCGCTGGGGACGGTACGGGAGATTCCCGGTACGTCCAAATACCCCGGCTACACCGCCAGCGCCTGGGCCCAACCCGGCACCGTGGCGGCCACGGCGGTCAACGCTATCCACCTGTCCATCGCCGTAGAGAAGGACCGGGGCCGGATCATGAGCCTGCTTCCCGCCGAGACCGTAGCCCCGGCGGCTGGTGCTGGTAGCGCCTTGGTGGTGGACTGTCCCGCCGGACGGGGACTCTTTGGAGCCTGGTCGCCCTCGGTGGGCTCGCCGGTGACGGTCCGATCCGCCGACGGTCAGGAGCGTTCCCTGGCCCAGGGCCTGCCCCAGCCCGGGGAGACGTTATGGATCGCCGTGACGGAAAAGCAAGGCCCCTATATGGTGGACATGGAAAACCGCGCCGGAGGCGACGTCACCGCCTATTTCTATCCCAGGCAGCGCCGGGTCATCGCCAGGGTGGCCCATCCCCTGGGCGGCAGCGGTCGCTTTGAGGGCTCCCTGTTCCAGCGGGGCAGCGCCCTGCGGGCCAACCACTGCGGCGTCATCTGCGTCAGCACCTGCCCCGAGGGAGAGGTGGGAGGCTTTCAGATCATCCCCATCCAGCACTCCTACTCCCGGGAGATGGCCCACAGCTGGAACATGACCCAGTGGATGATCCTGGAGCCGCTGGAGGAGACCGAGGCCATGGTGGGCCAACCGCCGCTGTTCTCCGATTACTTGGTGCCGGGTCCCGCCGAGGGGGAACAGCTCTGGGACCTGTGGTCCACCTACGGGCGGCGGTCGCTGATCCTCTGCCGCGTCGACGGCGGACCCTGGCAGAAGCTGCCCTCGGTCGTCGGGCGAGACGACAACGCCTTCAGCTCCATCACCCACCTGCGAATCTACTACCCCACCACCCGGGAGCCCTTCACACCCCGGGACTGACGGCGCAAAGGACGTAAAGCCAGCACAAAGGGCCCCAGCCTCTCCGGCAGGGGCCCTTTGTCGTAGTATCGTGGCTTGGCGGCAGCGCTGGCCTAGCGGTCGTCGAAGCCCCGAGGGTGGAGGCGGTGCCACTGCCAGGCCGTGGCGATAATATCCTCCATGGAGCTGTAGCGGCGCTTCCAGCCCAGCTCCTCTATGGCCCGATCGCTGGAGGCCACCAGCCGGGCCGGATCCCCGGGCCGACGGGACCCTATAGTCACCGGAATGGGGTGGCCCGTGACTGTTCGGGCGGCCTCGACGATCTGGCGCACCGAATAGCCCTCGCCGCTGCCCAGGTTGAAGGCCCGGCTGGGTCCGCCCCGGCGCAGGTAGTCCAGGGCCCGGAGGTGGGCGTCGGCCAGGTCCATCACCTGGACGTAGTCGCGGATGCAGGTGCCGTCGGGGGTGGGATAGTCGTCGCCGTAGACTGTCACCGCCTCCCTCTGGCCCAGGGGGACCTGGAGCACCAGTGGGATCAGATGGGTCTCCGGCCGGTGATCCTCGCCGATGGAGCCGTCCTCCAGGGCCCCAGCCACGTTGAAGTACCGCAGCGAGGCGTAGCGGATCCCCTGGGCCCGGGCGACCCAGGCCATGGCCTGTTCCATCATGAGTTTGCTCTGGCCGTAGGGATTGGACGGCTCGGTGGGGTCCTCCTCCTGGATGGGGATCCGCCGGGGCTCGCCATAGACCGCCGCCGTAGAGGAGAAGACGATCAGCTCCACGCCATGGTCCACCATGGCGCCCAGCAGGGCCACGGCGCCGCCCAGGTTGTTGTCGAAGTACTTCAGGGGATGGGCCACGCTTTCGCCTACCAGCGACGACGCAGCGAAGTGGATCACCGCCTCCACGTCCCTTTCGGCGAAAATCCGTCCCAGCAGATCCCTGTCCCGGATGTCGCCTTGATAGAACGCCACCGAGCCGTCTAGGGACCGGCGGTGTCCCGTCCAGAGATTGTCCACCACCAGGACCTCCTCGCCCCGATCCGCTAGCGCCCGAACGGCATGGGAGCCGATGTACCCCGCTCCGCCGCAGACCAAAACAGCCATGGCAACACCTCCTAGAAGGTCTTTTTCTTATTTCTCTATTGCCCTTTTTCTCTACCGTCGTTTCTTCACTGCCGGCCCTCTCCGGCGCCCTTCATTGTACCAAAGCCCTGGCTCGGGGCTCTGGCTTCGGTTGGGCTGGGATTTCACGGCCTGGAGCACTATAATAGTAGTGGGAAAGCAGGCCCTTTCGCTGCATCGAGATACCACCGGCGGGCCAGTGCCGCATGGAAGGGCCTTCGAAAGGCCACAATCAGGGCCCTAGGGGCCTTTGTCAACGGCCTTTGTCAAGTAGGAGGGGATCACTGTGAAAGTCCTTTTGGTGAACGGAAGTTCCAAAGAAAAAGGCTGCACCGCCAGAG
>CAZCKP010000081.1:0-5934 GCA_964499295.1 uncultured Synergistaceae bacterium
CCTGCCAGGCGGCACTTGATGTCCAGGAACTTCTCGGCGCCCAGGTCGGCGGCAAAGCCGGCCTCGGTGACCAGGTAGTCGGCCAGCTTAAGGCCGTACTTGGTGGCCATGACGCTGTTGCAGCCGTGGGCGATGTTGGCGAAGGGGCCGCCGTGGATCAGCGCCGGCACGTGCTCCAGCGTCTGGACCAGGTTGGGCTTCAGTGCGTCCTTGAGCAACATGGCCATGGCACCCTGGGCCTCCAGGTCGCCGGCAGTGATGGCTTTGCCATCGTAGCTGTAGGCCACGATGATCCTGCTCAGCCGGGCCTTGAGGTCGGAGATGCTGGTGGCCAGGCAGAAAATGGCCATGATCTCCGAGGCCACGGTGATGTCGAAGCCGTCCTGACGGGGCACGCCGTTGCCCTTGCCTCCTAGGCCGATGACGATGTCCCGCAGGGCCCGGTCGTTCATGTCCAGCGCCCGTTTAAAGACTACCTGGCGGGGATCGATGTTCAAGGGGTTGCCTTGGTGGATCGAGTTGTCCAACATGGCCGCTAGCAGGTTATGGGCTGAGGTGATGGCGTGGAGGTCGCCGGTGAAGTGGACGTTGATGTCCTCCATGGGCACCACCTGGCTGTAGCCGCCACCGGCGGCGCCGCCCTTGACGCCGAAGACGGGGCCCAACGAGGGCTCCCGCAACGCCACGGCGGTCCTCTTGCCCAGCTTGGCCAGGGCCTGGACCAGCCCCACCGACGTGGTGGTCTTGCCCTCGCCGGCTGGCGTGGGGGTGATGGCCGTGACCAGGATCAACTTGCCGTCAGGGCGATCCTTGATCTTGTCCCAAAGGCCGTAGGAGAGCTTGGCCTTATAGGGGCCGTAGAGTTCCAGGTCCTCCTGGCCGATGTCCAACGTCGAGGCAACCTCGACGATGGGTTTCATAGCGGCCTGCTGGGCGATCTCGATGTCGCTGAGAAAAGCCATGGGGAAACACCTCCGTCGTTTATTTATTTAGAGGAAAACCATGGGAATGGGCTAGCGGCGTTAGAGAAAGTTCCGCTGCGCCAGAGCCCGGCAGAGCTTTAAAAAGATCAGAGTGTACACCGGGACGCTGACGCACTGGTTTAACAGGGCTCCCGGCAGCGTGGCCGCCAGGGGAAGACCGAAGAGGTGTCGCAGCAGCAGCGGCACCGTGATGGCGGAGCAGAACCCTGACAAGGCGATGGGGATCGCCGTATCTCGGACTGTGAGGGCTCGCCCCAGGGCATTCCAGACCAGGCCGGGGATCAGCCCTCGCAGGGCCGCCGTGACGGTGAATACCGGCAGATAACCTCCCATGGGATTGACGAAATAGCCCAGCAGATCGCCGACGCCGCCGACGATGGCCCCCGCCAAGGGGCCGTAGACCATGCCAGCGAAGACTATGGGCAACGCACCAAAGCCGATTCTCAGTCCTTCGGCTCCGCCCAGGGGGATGCGGATGCTGGCGACCCGACTGAGCACCACGTCGAGGCCTATCAGCAGGGCCAGGATCGAAAGCTGTCGGGTCCCAGAGCGCTTTTGCACGGTCAGCTTCATAGAGGACACTCCCTTTTCTTGGCTCTGAAACGATTTCAAGCTGTTCGAGAGCATAGCGCCTTTTCCCGCTGCCGTAAAGCCTCCACCAGTCGGCCCAGAAGCTTAGGTCGTTGATTAGACCACTTATCTGTAGTTTTTTGAATTGATGTTTCCAACTGGCTTTATTATGATACAGAGAAAAGCCTCGGAGCGGAAGAGGGGAGCGGCGTTTTTTCGCCGATCCCGCCGTCGAGGCACTGGACCTGGAGAGGACGTCCCAGCAACGGAGGAGGTCAATAGAAGTGACGGCTCAAGTCATGGACGGCCGTAGCGTCGCCGCCGCCATCAAGGAATCGTTAAAGGTCAGAATTCAAGCCCTGGCCCAGAGACCGCCCCATCTGGCGGTGGTGCTGGTAGGCGACGACGAGGCCTCGTTGATCTACGCCCAGCAGAAGGAAAAGCACTGCCGTAGCCTGGCCATCGATTTTTCCCTGCACCGCCTGGGGGGCCAGAGTTCCCAGCAGGAGGTGCTGGAGCTGGTGAGGCGGCTCAGTACCGACGACCGAGTCGACGGGGTGATGGTGGAAATGCCCCTGCCACCGGTCCTGGACGCACTGGAAATCCAGGCGGCCATAGATCCCCGCAAGGACGTGGACGGTGTGACCTGGACCAGCTTGGGTCGCCTGGTGGCCTCCCGGCCGGGCTTTCTCCCCTGCACGGCCGAGGCGGTGCTGGAGTTGCTCAAGGCCTGGAAGGTGGACCTGGCGGGCCGACGGGCGGTAGTGGTGGGACGCAGCGTCACCGTGGGCAAGACGGCGGCGCTGTTGCTTTTGGAGAGCCACAGCACCGTGACGATCTGCCACAGCCGTACCGAGGATCTGGCCTCGGTGTTGCGCCAAAGCGACCTGATCGTCGCCGCCATCGGCCGCCCCAGATTCATCACCGCCGATATGGTGGCCCCCGGAGCCGTGGTGGTGGACGTGGGCATCAACGCTACCGACCAGGGCCTGGTGGGGGACTGCGACTTTTCGGCGCTCCTGGACAGGGCGTCGATGATCACGCCGGTGCCCGGCGGCGTGGGGCCGGTGACCAACGCCTTGATGCTTCGCCACCTGGTGGAGGCTGCTGAGGGCCTGCGAGACCGCAGGCCCTAAACAGCACCAGGAGAAAGGCCCCACTCAAAAAAAGCCCCTGGAAGCGCCAAAACAGCGCTACCAGGGGCTTTTTGCGATCCTAGCGGATCCGTTCCACCAGGGCCTGATAGGCCTTGTCGTAGTTTGGCACTGCCACGGCCAGACGCCGGGCCTCCCGGCAGACGTAGCCCGTCAGCGACTCCAGCTCCGTAGGGCCGCCGTACTCGAAGTCCCGCTGCATCGACGTTTTGGTCTCGGGAGGGAAGGCCTCCAGGGACTTTTTCATCACCTCCCTGGGATGGCCGGTCAGGGCTATGGCCTTGGCCTGGGCCAGGGCCGCCACCTCGTCGGCCAGGTCTCCCACCATTGCCATGGCCTGGGGATTGGCCAGGATCTCGCCGCAGGTGGCCTGGTAGTAGGTCGACACGGTGGCCATCACCGAGATCATCAGGAACTTGTCCCACTGGGCCACCTGGATTTTGTCGGTCAGCTGGACCTCCAGGGCCGAGGCCAGCAGGTCCCTAAGGGCGCCGTAGCGCTCTTCGTTGGCTTCCTGGCTTAAACCGGGCTTGCCGAAGAGGACCCGGCAGAGAGGGCTGGCCTGTTGGATCACCCCGGGCTCGACGATGAAGCTGGAGACGTAGATGCAGCCGCCCAGTACGTCGCCTTGGGGCAGAGTCTGAGCCAGTTCCTCGGGGGCGCTGACGCCGTTTTCCAGGGGGATCACCGCCGTTTGGGGGCCCACCACGGGCCCCAGCTCCTGGGCGGCTTGGGCCAGGCTGTAGTTTTTCACGGTGAAAAACACCGCGTCGGCCCGGCCTATCTCCTGGGGGCAGTCGGTGACCAGGTTGGGCTGTACCACCGCCGTCCCCGATGGGCTACGCAGTTCCAGCCCCCGGGACCGGATTGCCTCTAGGGTACGGCCTCGGCAGTAGCAGACCAGATCGGGAGCCACTGGGGCCAGCTTTCCTGCCAAAAGGCCGCCGATGCCGCCCATTCCCGCGATGACGATTTTCACAGGAACTCACCTCGTCCTTTCGAAGTATCAAAGATTTGCCGTGGAGCGGCCTCGCTCCAACATGGCCCGATACAGGTCCTGGGGCAGGAAGATCCCGCCGGTGAGCCAGGCTATGGCGGGGCCCGGGAGGCCCTGGGCCTGCCAGGCCACCAGCGCCGCCGCCGCCGAGGGCTCGGCCTTGATGGCCTCCAGATCGTAGAGAGCCGCCATGGAGCAGAACAGATCCCGATCCTGGACGGTGATGACGCCCTGGGCCAGGGCGCGGCAGTAGGCCAGGGCGAACTTCGATGGTGACGCCACCGCCAAGCCATCGGCCTCGGTGCCCTTGCCCAGGCCCCACTGGGTTGCCGAGACCTGGCTATGACCGGCCATCATGCCCAGGAGCATGCAGGGGCAGTCAGTGGGCTCCACCAGCCAGCACTGGACGGCGTCGCCGAAGAGGCACTTGAGGCCGAAGGTGATGCCTCCCGGAGCTCCTCCGACGCCGCAGGGCAGATAGACCCTCAGGGGATTTTGAAGCGTCGGGAGTCGGTCCAGGGCCTGGAGCTGGTCCCGGAGCCTCAGAGCCGCAACGGCGTAACCCAGGAAGAGGTGCCGGGAGTTCTCGTCGTCGACGAAATAGGCCCGGGGATCGCCCTGGCAGGCCTTGCGGCCCTGGGCCACGGCCTGGTCGTAGTCCTGCTGGTATTCCACCACGGTGACGCCTTTGCTCCGGAGTAGCTCCTTTTTCCACTCCTTGGCGTCGGAGGACATGTGGACCGTCGTGGAAAAGCCCAGGGCGGCGCCGACGATACCGATGCTGAGGCCCAGATTTCCGGTGGACCCCACCGCCAGCCTGTAGTCGCCGAAGAACTGCTTCAGCTCCGGCGAGGCCATGGCCAGGGCGTCGTCGCCGCTATGGAGGGCGCCCTGGGAGAGGGCCAGGGTCTCGGCGTGGTGGAGCACTTCGTAGATGCCTCCTCGGGCCTTGATGGAACCGGCGATGGGCAGAGAACAGTCCTGCTTGGCCATCAGAGGGCCTTCGATGCCGGCGCTGGCGGCGAAGCGAGGTATCTCGATCAACGGCGATTCGATGACACCGTCGCCGCTTTCGGGAAAGAGCCTAGACAGCAGAGGCGCCCAGCGGCGCAACCGGTCGTCGGCGGCCTTTACGTCCTCCAGGGAGAGCTCCAACGACGCTAAAGCCTGCTCGGCCGGAAGCCGATGGGGATTCTCCCAGATCAGGGGGAGAGCATGGGAAATCCTGTGGTGGCAATCCATGAAAAACCTCCTGACGACAGCCTGAATCACCGGCTGGGGCCTTGGGCTAGTCCAACACCTCTTCCAGAGTCACTTCGAAGATCAGCTCCTTGCCGGCCAGGGGGTGGTTGGCGTCCAGCACCACAGACTGTTCCTTTAAGGCAACGACCTTTACGGTGTGGGGGCCCATCTGGAGCTGGTCGCCCAGGTTGGGGCTGTAACCGCTGGGCAGGCGATCTCTGGAGACCTCCAGGGTCATCTCCTCCCGACGGGGCCCGTAGGCTTCTTCAGGTGCCAGGGTCAGCACCCGAGTCTCGCCGAGGATCATGCCTTCTACGCCCTTGTCGAAACCGGGGATCATCTGGCCGGCTCCGACGGTGAACTCCAGCGGCGGCCGATGGTTCAGCTTGGAGGAGTCGAAGACGGTGCCGTCTCTCAGCGTGCCGGTGTAGTGGACCCGGACTGTAGCGCCCTTGGTGGCCTGTTTCATTGTGTTCTCCTTCTGTCTAGCCTGTTTTGCTGTCTTGGCGTTTTGTCTTGGCGAAAATAACGGGGTTTAGCGAAAGGAGGTGCTCAGCCCGGCCATCGGTCTGCCTAGGATGAGGCCTCCTCCTCGATGGCTTCCATGGCCGCCATGGCTTCCTCCCACTGGGTCATGGCCTCCTCCAGCTCTGGCGTCACGGCGGCCAATTGCTTCATCATCTCCTGGATTTGGCTGGAGTCGGACAAAACCTCGGGGGCGCAGAGCTGCCGTTCCAGCAGGGCCTTGCGCTCCTCCAGTTCCGCGATTTGGGCTTCCAGGCGTGAACATTCCTTCAGGTAAGGCTTTTTCCTTCGGTAGACCTCGTTGCGGCGCTGGCCCTCCTGGCGGCGCTGGTCCCGAAGGCTCTGAGGGGCCCCAGCGGCGGGAGATTTAACTGGCTGAGAGACCTGGGCAGCCTCCAGTTGAGTCTGGCGCTGTTCGATAAAGCGGCTGTAGTTGCCGGCGTAGTCGTAGAGCCGGCCATCG
>CAZCKP010000082.1:0-5847 GCA_964499295.1 uncultured Synergistaceae bacterium
GACCACGATCTGGGCCTCGGCCCACTTGGCCAGCTGGTGCTGGATCACCGTCTTGCCGGAGCCGAAGGGACCGGGCACGCAGGCGGTGCCACCCATGGCGATGGGGAAAAAGGTGTCCACCACCCGCTGTCCCGTGGTCAGAGGCGTCTCAGGAGCCAAACGCCTAGCCACGGGGCGACCGGTCCGAACAGGCCAGCGCTGCAGCATGGCAACGGCGTGGCGCTGCTTGCCGTCGTCGATCACGGCGATGGTCTCGTCAATGGTGAAATCGCCGCTCTCGATGGATACCAGGGTCCCATGGATGCCGTGGGGCACCATGATGCGGTGCTCCACCAACACCGTTTCCTGGACGGTACCCAGCACGTCGCCGGGGCCCACCACGTCGCCGGGAGCCGCCTTGGGCACGAAGGGCCAGGTCTTCTCGTGGTCCAGCGCCGACACGGCGATGCCCTTAGCGATAAAGGCGCTATTGGACGCCTCCTCGATGGCCTTCAGGGGTCGCTGAATGCCGTCGTAGAACTGTTCAATCAAACCAGGACCGAGCTCGACGCTCAGAGGTTCGCCGGTGCTGACTACTGGTTCGCCGGGACGGAGGCCCGAGGTCTCCTCATAGGCCTGGATCGAGGCGGAATCACCGTTTAGCTCAATGATCTCGCCCACCAGGCCCATGCCGCCGATGCGAACCACGTCGCCCATACTGGCACCGGTCATACCTTTAGCGACGACAAGAGGTCCGGATATGCGCTCGATGGTGCCTTGTACAATTTTATCCGTGGCCAAACCAATCGCCTCCAGGTCATTCACTATTTTTCTGCAAAGATGTCCATTCCCACAGCCCGTTCGACGCTGGTCCGAACGGCGTTAAGACCTACGCCGATGGAGCCTCTGATGCCCGGGATCGGGACGATGCTGGTCTCGTATTCCTGGTTCAGTCCGTCGATGGTCTCGGCTTGGGCGATGTAATACTGCTCCTCCACGAAGACCACGCCGTACCCCTCCTGGGCCAGTCGGCTCAGCAAGGCGGCAGTTTCCCCGACGGCCGCCAGGGGAAAGGGGCGCACGCCCACGGCCTGAAAGGGCAACACCGTGTCGTAGGAGCCCACGGCGGCCATATTCTTCTTAACCGACATGGCGCAGCAACCCCCTTATAGCGTCCTTTTCCACTCCGTTGGAGATAGAGACCAGGACGACGCGTAGGTTCTTCGCTTCCATCTCCTTGGCCCATAGGTACCGGGCCACGTTGGCGGGCTCGAAGGTGCCGTAGCGGCTCTCGGAGATCCTGTCGGAGACGAAATTGTCCAGGTCCTTTTCGAACTGGATCAGCTGGCTGTTAAAGTCTCCCTCGGTCTGGAAGGGCACCAGCAGGGTGCTGATGTCGGCGTGTCCTATGGCCCGAGCCCAGTTCTCCACAGGCTCGCTAGCCATGGAGACCAAGGAGCTAACAGCCAGGGTACCGCCGTCGTGGAGATAGGTGGCCAGGAAACGGCGATCCATGTCGATACGGCTCAACCTGAGCAAGGTCTTGACGTTTTCTCCATCGATGCGCAGCCGCACCCACTGGGTCACCAGATCCATTTTCAGGTCCTGGGCGGTCTTCAAGAGGTTCTGCAGGTAGACATGGTCCAGGATCTTCTCCACTTCCAGGGCGTCGTGGTTCTGGCTCCAGGCCTCCAGGGCCTGGGGGATCGCTTCGGCGAATCCGTAGGGAAGCTCCCAGTACTCCTCGCCCTCCACCGCCAAGACCAGCTGATCGGTGTCGATGTTGCCCAGGTGGCTCAAAAGGTCGAACCGGCTTTTACCGCCCTGGGAACGCAGGATCACGCTCTTAACCAGCACTTTGACGTTGTGGACGTCGTAAAGCAACCGGCACAGCGCGACCAAAGGGGCGTCGGGCGTAAAGGTAGCCACCTCGTTGTAACAGTGGATCAATTCTGATTCAATGGCCCTGTCGAAGTCCGAGGGCGCTTTCATGTCCATCAGCCAAGGAGCGTAGGAAGTCTCTCCCAGGGCCTTGACAGCCGCCTCCAAGGAATCGCTTTCGATCAACCGCGACAGAAAGGCCTCGTCGAGCAGACGATTTTCAAGCGCCCTCAGACGCGCTACAGTGTACCCATATCGCTCTTTCGGGGGCATGGATCCCACCGCCCTACTCGGCGCCAAACAGCTGTTGGACCAGCTCCGACTCCAGGTCGTCCCTGAGCCAGCGAATCAGCGTTTCAAAGGAGCAGTTCTCGCTGATGGGGCCCCGGCGAAGGATAAAGCCCCCCTGAATTGGAGTCGTCTCGCCGGACAGCACCAGCTTCTTGCCCCGGGCCTGGTTGTACATGTCCAGCCAGCTGGCGGTAATGTGCTTCTCCTCGGGTCCTACCAGGACTTCTTCGTCGCCGGTGGACACAGCACGATCCAACAGTTTCTCCACAAAGGAAAGGTACTTCTCCGACGAGAGGCTGACCATTTCGTTCAAAGCCGCGGCAAAGGTCTGAGACAGCAGTTCCTGCTGGGCGCCCAGCCGAAGCTTTTTCACGTCGAGACCGGCCACGATCTCCGCCCGGCGATGGATCTCCGGCACTTCAGCGTTGAACTGTTTCTCGTAGGCGGCAGCGCCCTGGGCTATCTCGGCCTCGGCCTCGGCACGGATCGAGGCCGCCTGTCGCCTGGCCTCGTCCAGGATGGACTGGGCCTCGGCGGCCGCGTCCATCTCGATCTTTTTTCTGATGTCAGCGAGGGCCATGACGATCGCTCGCTTTCGCCCTAGACGGTGATGCCGTTCAGAAGAAGGATGCTGACCAGCAGGGAAAGAACGGCGTAGGTCTCCACCATGGCGGGAAGGATAACGGCCTTACCGGCTTCGCCGGGCTGCTTAGCGATCATGCGGATACAGGCCGCCGAGGTCTTGCCCTGGTAAATCGCCGAGAGGTAGCCGCCGAAGGCGATGGGCATGCAGGCGAACATGATGGCCAGGCCGGTAGACCACTCCACCATGGTGACAGAACCGCCCACCAGGCCGACCTTCAGCATAGCCATGAAGGCGATCAGCAGACCATAAATGCCCTGAGTGCCAGGCAAGGCTTGGAGCATCAGCACGAGACCGAACCGATCGGGATCCTCGGTCATGACGCCAGCACCCACTTCACCGGCAATACCGACGCCGCAGGCCGAACCGATGCCCGCCAAAGTAGCCGCGAAAACAGCACCAACGATCACAAGGATAACACCCAAATATTCCATTAACGTACACTCCCCTCAAAATAGTCGAACTCTAAAACTAGTCGTCGTTGCCGTCAGCTATGGTGACGTACCGGGTACGATAGCAGAACGGATTGAACATGGTGCCACCGCTGCTGTAAAACTTGCCGAAGAACTCCACATACTGGAGTCGCAGCGGATGGACAAAGGCGCCCAAAATGTTGATAACCATGCTGAACACATGGCCGCCCACGAAGATGGCCAGCCCGATCAGCCAGCCCACATAGGGCACGCCGCCGCACATCACCGTCATCAGGTTGATGATCATGGCCACAGCGCCACCTACCAGCCCGAGGGCCAACAGCCGGCTGTAGCTCAGCATGTCGCCCAAGTAGCCCGTGACGTTGTAAAGGCTCAGCACCCCTGAGGACAGCTTGCCGAATATCGTCGGTTTTTCCCGGCCCTGGGTGGCTATCAAGACCAAGGCTCCAACGATGGACATGACCTTGCCGGGCAACGCCAGCGCCGGAACCAGAGATCCCGCACCCAGCACCAACAGCCCGATCAGCAGCAGGAACCATCCACCCTGGTCGCAGCAGGCCTCGAAGTAATTTTTCTTGCTGACGTTGTCCCACAGCGCCAGAGCCAAGCCGTAGAAGAGGTGGATCACCCCTAACCCCAGGGAGATCCCCAGGAGCAACATGGGGCTCGCCATGGGATCCAGCAGCATCGGCAGGTTTTTCAAAGGCACCAGGAAGCTCAGGAAGGGCATAGCGTCAATCATGTTGCCCATCCAGGCTCCCGTGACGGCGCCGTAGAACACCGTAGCCCAGCCGCAATACTTCAGCAACGTCAAGAAGCGGCGGGGCTGCTCGGGCATCCGCGGGAACTTCTTCATGGCCCAGTGGATCAGGGCCACCACCACCAGCCCGTATCCCGCGTCGCCGTAACACATGCCGAAGAACAACAGGAAAAAGGGCATCATATGGAAAGAAGGATCGATGGTACCATATTGAGGCGCTCCGTAAAGCACCGTCAACGTCTCAAAGGGCTGGGCATAGGAAGCGTTTTGGAGAATGATCGGTGGCTCCTCGCCCTCGTCGGGATCCCGAAGGGTCAGCTGAATCAACCCCTGGTAGGGCGACAAGACCTCCTGAAGCCGCTCCTCCTGAGACTGGGCCACCCACCCGTGAAGGAGCACCGCCTGGGCAGTGTGCTCTCCCCGAGCCAGGGCCTCCTGTTGTTCCTTCAGGACCGACCAATAATCCTCCAGCTTTCGGATGGCGTCCATGTGCTGAGCAGCGAAATCGGCCATCCATTGCCTCAGGGCCTGTTCCTCGGCAGCGGCGGCAGCCAGGCGCCCTTCCAGGGCCTCCAACTCCTCCGCCACGGTGTTCGTCATGGCCCGGGGCACCTCGATCTTGGTTAGGGCAAAGCCAGCAGAAAGCTCCTGAAGTTCCCTTTCCCGGGAGCGCAGGTAGAGAGCCCAGCCCCAGGGAACACCAGGTTCCTTTTTGCCGGGGATCGAGATCTGGCACTGCAGCTCCGATCCGAAGGCCTCTTCCAGAGCCTTCTGCCAGGCCGCCAGCTCCTCGGCCAGCCCCGTTACCACCACGGCGGCGGTCAAGGCGCTGCCTTCGGTGACGATCGACAGAGGATAGGGGAAGCTGACCAGCCCCGACAACAGCGACGTCAGGGACTTGACCTGGGAGGTCTCGGTGCGCAGCTCCGTAAAGCGCCGCTCCTGGGACCGCACCTGGTCGGCCATTTCCTTGATCTTGGTGGCCTGGCTCAGCGCGGCCAGCTCCTCCATGGAGGTCTGGTCCCGTTCGCCCATAGCCCGGGCGATGGAGCCCACGGGATCGGTGTAGTAGGGCGCTAGGCTCCGGGTCAGATAGCGGACCTCAGTCAGGTTGGCCGTCAGGGTCTGATCCGCCGCCGAAGTCTCCTCTGCCGCGCCGTCCTGCCGAGGCGCTGAAATCTCACAGCAGCCCTCGCGCTGAAGCGTCGCCAGGACATCATCCACGGCGTCTCGGTGCACAAAGAGCTCCACCTTTTTGACGCTACATATGGACATAACGGGACACCACCTCTTCAGCCAGCCACTGGGCCGCCTTTTTCACGGCACCTTTGTGGGCTTCCAGGAATTCCTGAACCTCCTCTTTGCCCTGAGCGACCAGGCCCGAGGCCTTTTCGCTGGCCTCGGTTTCCACTTTGGCCAGGCGCTCGTTGTAGAGACGGAACTGGGACTGCTTAGCCTCCTTCACCTGCTGAGCCGCATCATTGCGGGCCTGGGTGACAAGTGCCGCCGCTTCCGCCTTGGCATCGGCCACCCTGCGGGCTGCCTCGGCCTCGACGTTCCTGATCTCATCGGTCAAATTGCTCGACATGGGCTCACCTCCCTTCGGTCTTCAACTACACTGAATCGATAGCGGTCTAGATCAATACCAAACTCTTGCGAGTTCGTGAACCGTTTCATTTTAGTTTTCCAGCTATCCGGTGTCAATCGCAGGAAGCCCTTGGAAGCGTCAAAATCCATAAAACTACCTGAAAATAATGTCATCTATAGCGGACTATACGAAAAAGAGGATAGGCCCCGAGCCCAACCTCGATAACGACATGGAGCGGATGACGGGATTCGAACCCGCGACCCTCAGCTTG
>CAZCKP010000083.1:0-5724 GCA_964499295.1 uncultured Synergistaceae bacterium
TGCTCGTCCATGAACCGGTCGGGGTAGGTGGCGTGGATGACCCGGTCGGCGCCGTGCTTGGCTACCAGCTCTTCGGCGGCGCGGTATTCCTCCTCGCCCTGGGAGACGGTGCCGGTCAGGATACCGATCTTGGGCTCAGCCAAGGCAGCGCCGGCGCAGAGCGACAGAGCCAGGACGGCGAGCAAAACCTTAAAACTGCGATGCATGCAATGACCTCCTCTGTTAAGAGAGATTGTATGTGGATCCCGCCCGGGGGCGGTATTCCCGCCTCATCGCCCTGGGGCCAGGCCCCTGGGCGAAATCGCAGAGACAAATCTGACGAAACAAACACCGACTATTGCGACTGTTCCATAGTACCCGAAGAAAGGCCAATTGGCAACTCTTCTTTTCTTTCTTTTAAGTCCCTTCAATCTCTTTAATCCGATCTCAATCCGCTCTTTACCCGGTTCTTTATCGGCTCCTTTCTAGGCTCTTTCTCGCCTTTCCAGAGGCTGTGGTACAATGCTTTAACGATTTACCGTCCTGGGAGGAATCTCGCCGGGCCATGGCCGGCTCCCCTTCCTCCAGGCTATCCTCTGGGAAAGGAGCCCTATCGATGGGAGATAACTACGCCGCCCAACGGTTGAAGGACGTGGCGCCCTCGCCGGTGCGAAAGGCCTTTGAACGAGCCAAGGAACTGGAGGCCCAGGGTCACAAAATGGTCTTTTTCCAGACCGGAGAGCCCGACTTCAACACCCCCCAGGCCATCACCGACAGGACCATCGAGGCCTTGAGGGCCCATCTGACCCACTACAGCTCCAACCGAGGCGCCCTCCAGCTCCGCCAGGCCATCGCCCAAAAGCTGAAGGATACCGCCGGGCTGGACTACGACGCCGGCCAGGAGATCGTGGTGACCCTGGGAGGACAGGAGGCCATTTGCGCCTCCATGCTGGCCTTTATCGATCCCGGCGACGAGGTGATCATCGTTACGCCGGCCTTTATGAGCTATCGTAACCTGGTGGCCATGGCCGGCGGCGTCCCCATCTTCGTCCCCGCCAGGCCCGAAAGGGGCTACCAGCCCGACCCCGAGGAGCTGCGATCCAAGGTCACCGCCAGGACCAAGATGATCGTGCTCAACAACCCCTGCAACCCCACCGGCGCGGTCTGGGACGAGGCGGTGCTGGAAAAAATCGCCGAGATCGCCCGGGAGCGGGACCTGTTGGTGTTCTCCGACGAGATCTACGACCAGATCCTATACGACGGCGTCCGGTGCCGTTCCATCGCCTCCTTCGAAGCTATGAAGGAGCGCACCCTGGTGGTCAACGGCTTCTCCAAGACCTACGCCATGACGGGCTGGCGCTTGGGATATTTGGCCACCTCGGCGGAGCTGCTGGCGCCGATCATGAAGGTCCACCAGTACAACGTCAGCTGTCTGCCCACCTTTATCCAGCAGGGCGTGGCCGAGGCCATGCTGGCCCCCCAGTGCCTGGCCGAGGTGAACGCCATGGTGGCGGCATTCCAGCGCAAGCGGGACCTGATCGTGGCGGGACTTCAGCCGATAAAGCAATTGTCCTTCCTGCCGCCCCGGGGAGCCTTTTATCTGTGGATCGACGTGAGCGCCACGGGCCTGGACGGCGTCCAGTTCTCCCAGCGGCTGCTGGAGGAACACTTTGTAGCCACTGTGGCCGGCGTGGCCTTTGCCGACGACGCCGAGGACTTCATCCGCATCTCCTTTGCCACCTCGGAAGAGGCCATCGCCCTGGGAGTACAGCGGATAGCCCAGTTCGTGGAGTCCCTCTGATTTTGACTTTCTCGGTTTTCCCGATTTTCTTGCAAGTTAGATTTCTCACCGGTCCTCAGCGCCGGGGCCTTCCTTCGGGGAGGCCTCGGCGCCTTTTTTTGGGGATCATATCCTTTTTTTGATGGAAGAGGCAGCTTATCAGTCCGATATGGTTATAAGATCGCCGGAGACCTTGCGGGGAAAGGGCTGCCGTAGTATAAAGGAACTGTCGCCTAGTTAGGTTTTCCTAACTATTAGGTCACCTTTGTCTGATTGCTGGACCGAAAAGCGCCCAAGGCGTTAGAAGAGGCAGCAGATCCGACGAAGGCCCCGAGACGGGAAGTCTCAATAGGCGCCCTTAACCGGCGCAAGAGAAGGAGAGATGGAGTAATGGCAATGAAGAAAATGCTGGCGGTGGCTGCCGCGGCGGCCCTGGTGGCGCTAAGCGCCCCGGCCTTCGCCAACCCCTTCAGCGACGTGCCCCAGGGAAGCTGGGCCTACGATGCCGTGGACCAGCTGGCGGCCCGTGGCATCATCACCGGCTACCCCGACGGCACCTTCAAGGGCAACCAGCCCATCACCCGCTACGAGATGGCCGCCCTGATCGCCCGGGCCATGGCCACGGTGGAGGTGGGCGAAGGCCTCTCCAACGAAGACATGGAAGTGCTAAAGCGTCTGATGGTGGAGTTCAAGGACGAGCTGGACGCCCTGGGCGTGCGGGTCGACGACATGGACAACCGCCTGGCCGGACTGGAGGAGAACCTGGGCGGCTGGAAGTTCTGGGGAGATTTGCAGTTCGACGCCCTCTGGAGCACCGAGGACAGCGCCAACAACCAGAACATCGTCGACGAGTACTACCTGTACATTCAGAAGCAGGTCACCGATAACATCACCTTCACCACCCGGCTGGCCAGCGACGACGATACCGGCCAGGCTATCGCCTTCGACCTGTTCTGGATGGATATCAACGACTTTATGGGCGGCTTTGACTTCACCGTGGGCCGCTGGGAGTTCGACTGGGAGGACGAGGACGGCCTCTACATCGACAACGACTCCATCATGGGCGACACGGCCATCCGGGGCTTCATGGTCAGCCGGGCCTGGAGCAACTTCTCCTTCGCCGCCCTGATAGGCCAGGATTCCGACACCAGCGGCCCCAATCCCTCGGGCGCTGTCACCGGCGACGACCAGGACGTCTACGGCGCCCGGTTCCGCTTCGACTTCAACGAGAGATTCTTCCTGAGCCTGAACATGCTGGCCTACGACGCCCAGTTCATGTCCTACTGGGGCGCCCTGGGCTACAACTTCGCCGACGGGCTGGCCCTGAAGGGCGTTTACTACGGCCAGGACCTGAAGGAGGCGGCCCGGATCATCGACGGCGAAGACGATCCCCAGGCCTTCCGGGTCATCCTGGACGTGGACCAGGATGTGCTGAAGTTCACCAGCCTGTGGGTGGAGTACGGCAAGTACGACAAGGGCTTCCAGGTGTCCCACTTCGATCCCTTTAACTTCACCACCGGCGACAACGGCCTGTTCAGCCAGTACGAGAGCGAGGGCGACGGCGGCTACGCTGCCAACGACGTGGAGATGTTCTTCGTCAGCCTGACCCAGCAGTGGACTGAGAAATGGAGCACCTTCGAGCGGTACCTCCACGCCAGCGGCGCCAGCTTCGAAGGAGTGGGCGACGACACTGACGTGGACAACTGGACCGTCGGCGTGGGCTATCAGTACAGCCCCAACCTGTACTTCGAGCTGGCCTACGACGACATCAAGGGCGACGGCACCGGCGGCAACGATGACTATCGGGATCGCCTGATCCGGTTCCGTACCCGCATCGATTTCTAGCATCGAGGGCTTTTCGGAGCCAAGAGACGAGGCTAAGACGCGAAAAAGGATCCTGCCCCTCTGGGGGGGCGGGATCCTTTTTTGCTGTCCTGCTATGTGCTGCTCTACAGGTTTATAGGGCCTGGCGGCTGCCCCACTTCCTCTGGTGACTTTAAGAGTCCTGATCCTCCTGGTCAGGCTGCTGGGCGGCCTTGAACTTCTTGGTGTAGCGGGCCCGGGCTTCCTGTTTCTCCCGGAACCGCCGTTCCTTGCGGATCACCACGGTCTTCTCGTCCACGGGGTCGCGGTGGATCAGCAGGGTGTGGCCCAGCCGTTCCACCCCTTTCCAGCGGTATTCGTCGCAGATGTCCTCCAGGGCGTCGTTGATCATCACCCGATCCGAGGCCTTGAGTTGCAGGTCGTTGATGATGTCCGACACCTTCAGGTCGATGACGTTGTCGCCGTCGCCCTTTTTCTCGAACATCCGCCGGATGGTGGCGTCCAGGACCTTTTTGATCTTGGACTTCTTGGTGCCTTCCCTGGATATCTCGGGCTTGGAGAGCCGATCCAGTTGCTTGTTCACCAGGGACTCTACCAACTTGTCGAAGGCCTCGCCCTCTAAGTCCAATAGTCCCATACTAGCAGAGGTCCTACCATTCTTTTTTATAGCCATTCCACAAATCCTCCCCCGGAGTTAAATTTCTATCTTTGGCTATTGTACCATAAAATGCTCTTCCGTTACAGTTAAAGCGAAAAAATATAGGAGATAATTTTCCCCAGGGGGCCGCCCTAGCCGTCGGTCCCGTTATTATTTTATGAGAGCCTTAATGGAGACGAAAGAGGGGATGAAAGTTTGAGGCGCTGGCTAAACAAAAAAGCCCCCTCTCGATAGGAGAGAGGGCATTCCGCGATCAGCTGATTATGCCATGTTCCCTAAAAACGCCTTGGCCTGTTCTACTGACAGCGGCCGTAGGCCACCAGGAGCTCGCCCGCCTTGACGCCCAGGGCCAGGCCGTGGTACAGCACCGTGCCGTCGAATTGGGCCCGCAGCTCCTCGATGAGGGAGCCCTCCAGGTCCGTCAGGGTGCCCAAGAGATCGCCGGCCTTTACGGACTGGCCGGCCTTGACCGGCGATACCCACATGCCGGCCTGGGGAGCGCTCTCGTAGAGGGTCTCCAGCACTTCTTGCTGGAAGCCGTTGACCTTGGCCTCGGGCCCCATACCCAAAAAGCCCATGAGGCTCAGCACGCTCCTGAAACAGCGGTCCACCTCTTCAGGGTCCCAGAGGCCCATGCAGCCGATCTCCACCAGCATGGCCGGGATCCCGGCGGTGCGGGCGGCGCAGCTGTATAGCCCGTCGTCGGCCTTGGACAGGACCCGGTACCCCACGTCCAGATGGGCCGCCGCCTGGCGGATGTAGTCGGTATTCTCTATCCCCTGGGGGAAGAAGACCAGGGGCGTCATGTCCTCGTTGGGGCCTCCGCCGTGGAGGTCCACCAGAAAGTCGGCCTCAGGGTAGATGTGGTCCTGCACGGCTCGGGCGATCTGCTGGGTGGCCGTGCCGCTTTGGGGAGCCGGGAAGGCCCGGTTCAGGTTTCCGCCGTCGCTGGGCACCAGCTGCTGGCCCGCTAAAAAGCCCTGGGCGTTGACCAGGGGCAGTATTAACAGGCGGCCTTTGAGCGAGCCGGGATCCAGCTGCTCGAAGAGCTTTCGGGCGGTCAACATGCCCACGTACTCGCAGCCGTGGACACCTGCGGTGACCACCAAAGTGGGGCCAGGCTGGGCTCCCTGCAGGACCCAGACCTGCAGGTCCCCGGCTTCTCCGGCCGGCAGGGTCCTCTTCTCTTTAGTTCCCGGGGCGATTTGGAACAGCGATTCCACAGACAATTGATCTTCCTCCTTCGGACTTTGTCCAGAGCTCCCAGGGGGAGCCTGGCAAAATAGTCTTTTTTGGTCCTTGACAGCCTGGAAGGGGCTGTTTAAGATTATAGCACAAACACATGAAGAAATGCTCATATGAGGGGTATTTAAAATGACCTTACAAGACGAGAGGACCCTGGAACTCTGCATCGTGCCGGTGATCCATCAGGAGGCCGTCGACGCCGCCCGGGCGGGGTTGCCCGGCGACGACAGGCTTTACG
>CAZCKP010000084.1:0-5693 GCA_964499295.1 uncultured Synergistaceae bacterium
GGAAGTTAATTTAGAAAACAGCCATAGAAAAGGTAGAGGCCACGACAAAGGTAGGGCCCACCACAAAAATTGCCAATGGGCCCGTGCAAAGATTTCTGAAATAATGCAACTAGTTAGGGGTGTTCATGAACTAATTTTTCGGGGCGCTCTTCGGCGGGCTGTGCTCCAAAAGGACAAGGGGATTTTGTCTTCAGTCTGAAAGGGCGAAGATCCTACCGGGGTCTTCGCCCTCTTTCGTGGGCTCCAATTTCCGCTATAATAGGCGCCAGAATTTGGGCGTCCAGCCCCCTTGGAGGTATGACGTGTATCGAAGGGATGTCATCGTCAGGCCCGGGCCGGAGTGCCGCCTTCCCCCTGAGGCTCCCGAAGCTCCCAGATTGGTGGAAATCGGCTTCGGCAACGGCGATTTTCTCGTCCATTTGGCCCGCCGCCGCCCCGATGCGGTGGTCTATGGCCTCGAAGTCTCGGCGACCTGCGTCGAAAAGGCCCTGTCCCGGACCCTTCGGGCCGGAGTGGCCAACCTGCGGTTGCTCTGCGGCGACGCCCGGTTTCTGTTGAGGGAGTGCTTCGACGATGGGGCGGTGGAGCGGGTTTACATGAGCTTTCCCTGTCCCTGGCCCAAGGAGCGCCACGCCCGCCGCCGGGTCACCGCCGAGGGCTTCTCGTCGACTATTGCCGCGGTGCTCCAGATCGGTGGAGTCTTCGAGTTGGCCACCGACGAGGCCTGGTACGCCGATGAGGTCCAGCAGGTCCTGGGCGATCACCCTGCCCTGACACTGGCCGATAGGCGGCTCAACCACCGGCGGGAGATCACCACCAAGTACGAGAACAAATGGTTGGAGATGGGCAAGGACATCCACCATCTCTATTTTCGAAAGCAGGCCCCTTGGACGGTGCGGCGGCTTGTGACGGAAGGAGTGGAGGCGATGCACCTCAGGTTGACGCCAGCGGTGGCTCTGTCCCTGGAGGCTTTGGCGGATCGGGTAAAGGGGCGCTGTGGCCAGTGCCAAAGCGGCGACGACCGGGGCTATTGGACCTTTCGGCAGGTCTACGGCAACGACGGCGTGGTCCTGGTGGAGACCATCTGCACCGACGCCGGCTTCGAACAAAAGTTTTACTGCAAAGTGGTGACCAAAGAGGAGGCCACGCTGGTCAAGCTCGACGGCGTCCATCTGCCCTATCTGACCCCTGCCGTGCGCCGGGCCCTCCAGGACCTGGCCGGCGCCGTCGCCGGCCATGAGACGATGAAACGATGAAAGATGTCCGCCCCACCACGGGGAAGACCCTCCAGGCCCTGTTCAACATCCTGGGCCCCCTGAGGGGCAAGGCCTTTTTGGACCTCTTCGCTGGCACCGGGCGAGTGGCCGCCGAGGCTCGAAGCCGCGGCGCCAGGGTGGTTACCGTGGAGTTGCTCCGGGATCGGTACCAGGCCATCAGGAAGGACCTGGGCGAAAGGGATCACCTGGCGCTGTGCATGGACGTGCGCCGGGCCTTGGCCTGGTTGGAGAAGCGGCAGTACCGATTCGACGTGATCTTCGCCGATCCGCCCTATCAGCTCCAGTGGATGGCCCTGTTGCCGTCGCTGTTGGCTCGGCATCGCGCCCTTTTGGCCCCTGGCGGCAGGGTGGTGCTGGAGCACAGCCATCGCGAGGCCCCGGACCTGGGCGGCACGATCTGGAACCTGGAGGATCAGCGCAGTTACGGCATTTCCGCACTGGCCTTTCTGGGCCTTCGATCCCAGGAGGAGCTATTGGAGCCCAGGGAGGAGGTGGAGTCGTGAAAGGCCTGCGAGCCGTCTATCCGGGGTCCTTCGACCCCATCACCAACGGCCACATCTTCATCGCCGAGCGGGCGGCGGCCCTCTTCGACGAGCTGATCGTGGCCATACTGATCAACCCCGCCAAGAACTCGGCCTTTGGCCTGGAGGAGCGCCGGCTTATGGCCCAGGAGGCCCTGAGCCATCTTCCCAACGTGAAGGTGGACTCCTTCATGGGGTTGCTGGTGGACTACATGCGCCAGAGCCAAAGCCGGGTGGTTATCCGGGGCCTGCGGGCCCTGTCGGATTTCGAGTACGAGTTCCAAATGGCCCAGATGAACCGCCATCTGGCGCCGGAGGTGGAGACCTTTTTCATCGTCACCGATGCCCAGTATTCCTACCTGTCCAGCCACGCCGTCAAGGACGCCTTTCACTTCGGCGGCGCTGTCCAGGGCATGGTGCCCCCGGGGGTCTACCGCCGGTTGCGGGAGCGCTTTCCCCGGCCTGGAGGATCTCAGCAGGACTAATTCAGGGCCGGCCAGGGCTAACCGGGAGCAACCAGGATCAAGAAGGCTCCTGGAGGATCACCGGCCGGGCTCTGACCTCCCGGTCCCACTGGGGATTGGCCACCAAGGTCTCCCAGATCCGGGCGGCCCGAAACTCCAGGTCCAACATGGACCGGCCGTAGCGGTCCTTGAGGGCTCCCGGCTTGGACAGGATGGGCAGCTTGGCCCGACTGGACATGTGGCGCAGCAGCTCCCGGCCCCGCTGGTTCATGGCCAGAGGGCGGATGTAGGCGGGGCCCCGGGCCTGAAACTCCCTGTTCTGGTCCTGCTTGAGGCCGATGAGCAGATGGATCAGCTGGCGCTGGACCCTGGTCCTGGGATAGCGGCGGCTGGCCACGGCCTCCACCAGCTCCGCCAGGCCCTGGCAGCGGCGGGCCGCAGCCAAAAAGCGGTGCTGGATGCCCTCGCCCATCTCGGCGTACTGGGCCAGCCCGGCTCCGTCGGAGCGGAGCAGCAACAGCCGCAGAGCCGCCCAGAGCGGCGCCGGGTCGAGACAACACCGCCCCGACTCCAGCGCCTCGGCCAAAAGCCTGGCCGACGCCGGCGGCAGGGCTTCGCAGGCCTCTTGGATTCGCCCCTCTTCCAGGCTCCGGCGGATTGCGGCGGCGCTGGCCCTGGGGGTCTCGATGTGGTCGTCGTGGTAGCCTCCGCCCTGGCGGAGCACCGGCAGCAGGGCTATAGAAGACCCTCGCCGGGCCAGGGCTTCGGCGTAGGCCGTCGCCAGGGTGTTGTTGGGTTGAGCCAGGAATTGGGCCGCGCCGGGGCAGAGCTCCTCTGCCGCCAGGGCCCGAGCCTGGGCGTAGGAGAGGCCCCTTTCCAGGAAGCCCCTTAAAGCGGCCTTGAAAGGAGGGGGCTCCTGGCATAGAATACTGACGATTCTGTCCCAGTCCCTGGGAATGGCTTCCATGCCGAAGGAGAGCCGGTCCACCACGGCCATGGCGTCCAACAGTGCCGCCGCGCCGGAGGCAAAGACGCCGGCGTTGTGGCATCCGAAGGGGATGGGCAACTCCACCACCAGGTCCACGCCGCCTCTTAGGGCCATTTCCGCCCGGGTCCACTTGTCCAGCAGCGCCGGGACGCCCCGCTGGAGAAAGGACGTCGACAGCAGGGCCACCACTGCCCAGGGGGCGACGTGGCCGATCTGCTGGATTTGATAGCGATGGCCCTGGTGAAAGGGATTGTATTCGGCCACGATGGCCACGACAGGTTTCATAGGCGTGCTCCTGGGCTTAGACTTGGCTTGGGATTGCAGGGTTTTCATATTCGCCCACCGGGGCGATAACGTCAAGGAGGTTTTTTCTGCGATGAAGGTTTTGGTCATCAACTGCGGCAGCTCTTCTCTGAAGTACCAGCTCTTTGACATGGAGGACGAACAGGTCCTGGCCAAGGGCCTGGTGGAGCGCATCGGCATCGACGGTTCCCGGCTGAAACACACCAAGACCGGCCAGGACGCCGTAGTCCAGGAGACGGCTATTCCCGACCACAAGGTGGCCGTCAAGCTGGTGCTGGATGCTCTCCTTGACAGCAGCCACGGCGTGCTCCAGAGCCTGGACGAGCTGGGCGCCGTGGGACACCGGGTGGTCCACGGCGGCGAGAAGTTCGCCTGCTCGGTGGTGATCGATTCCGCCGTGATGGCCGCACTGGAGGAGTGCATTCCCCTGGCGCCGCTGCACAACCCCGCCAACATCATCGGCATCAACGCCATCACCGACGCTCTGCCCAAGGTCCCCCAGGTGGGCGTCTTCGACACGGCCTTCCACCAGACCATGCCTGACTACGCCTACACCTACGGCGTGCCCTACCGGTACTACCAGGAAAACGGGGTCCGCCGCTACGGCTTCCACGGCACCAGCCATTTCTTCGTGGCCCGCCGGGCCGCAGAGATCCTGGGCAAGCCCCTGGAGGAGCTGAAGATCATCACCTGCCACCTGGGCAACGGCAGCTCCATCACCGCCGTGGATCGGGGCAAGAGCGTGGACACCTCCATGGGCTTTACTCCTGTGGCGGGGCTGCTCATGGGCTCCCGTTGCGGCGATCTGGATCCCTCGGTGGTGACCTTCCTGGCCGGCAAGGAGGGCCCCGAAGGCGCCGACAGGATCATGAACAAGGAAAGCGGCCTGCTGGGCATCTCCGGCGTCAGCAGCGACCTGCGGGACATCGAGTCGGGCATGGAAAAGGGCGATCCCCAGTGCACCCTGGCCTTTAAAATGCTCTGCTACGGCATAAGCAAGTACATCGGAGCCTACGCCGCCGCCATGGGTGGCGTCGACGCCATCGTCTTCACAGCCGGTATCGGCGAGAACTGCCCGGCCCTGCGGGTCATGGCCACCGAGAACCTGGGCTTCATGGGCGTCAAGGTGGACAGCTCCAAAAACGACTTCCGCGGCCAGGAGCGGATCATCTCCGATCCCGACTCCAAGGTGGCCGTCATGGTGGTGCCCACCAACGAGGAGCTGGTCATCGCCCGGGACACCAAGGCTCTGATCGGCGGCTAGACCTGGGGCTATGGCTCTGAGCTGTTGTCCCGAGGGCTGGCGTCTTTTGCTGGACTTTCCCGATCCCCAGGATCAGGCGACGGCCCTGGAGCGGACCTGGTTCCTGCCCCTGCAGGAGCCCATCGCCTACCAGGGCCAGGATTTCGCCCTTCAGGGGCCCCTGAAGGTAGCGGCTCGAGCCAAGAGGGTCCCCCAGGGTGTCGAGGTCCAGCTGCGCCTGGAGGCCCAGGCCGAGACCTGTTGCGGCAAATGCCTGGCCCCTTTGACGGTTGCAATTGAAGAGGATTTCCTGTATTGTTACACTTTGCAGATCGAAGAACCTGGGGAGGAGATCGAGGAGTTTTCCGACTCCGCTGGAGTGCTCCTTCCGGTCAAGCAGCTCAAGGGGCCCGTGGACATAGGGAGCCTTGTGTGGGAGTGTCTTGTGGTGTCCCTGCCGGCCTTCGCCCTCTGTCCCCAGGGGTGCACGGGGTTGGAAGGCTACCTCCCGAAGGAGGATCAGTCCGATCCTCGTTTTCAAGTCTTGGCTGGTCTTCTTAGTACGTCGGAAAAGGAGGGAAAAAACGATGGCAACGCCCAAGATGAAAGTGTCTCATCGCAGAACCCATAACCGCAAGGCCCACTGGCTGGGGGCTCTGAAGGCCCCGGGCCTGACGGCCTGTCCCCATTGCGGCGATACGATCATGAACTACAGCGCCTGCCCCGGCTGCGGCTATTACCGCGGCCGCAAGGTATTGGCAGTGGCCGGCGATAGCGCCGAAGAAGCCGACCAGGCCCAGTGATCTCGGCGGCATCGGTGGATTCTTTTCAGAGGGACCCTCGCTGGGGTCCCTTTTTTCGTGTCTAGGCCAGGGGAGAAAAGGCGAAAGCCAAAAA
>CAZCKP010000085.1:0-5596 GCA_964499295.1 uncultured Synergistaceae bacterium
TGTCGCTGTGGACCCAGCGGGGCAGCGACGTCATCCGGGGGCACCTGCTGGTGATACCCGTGGGCAACTCGTTGCTCTACGTCCAGCCGCTGTACCTCAAGGCCGAGACCAGCGACCTGCCGGAGCTGAAGCGAGTCATCCTCTCCAGCGGCGGCCGGGTGGTCTGGGGCGAGACCTTCGACGACGCCCTGGAGCGGCTCTTGTCGGCATCGCCCTCCTTTGAGGGAACCCTGGAGATTCCCGAGACCGCCGTAGTTCTAGGCCCATCGCCCTCGGCGGCCTCGCCCGGCGGTGACCTCCGGTCCCTGGCTCGCCAGGCCCAAAGCGCCTGGAACCGGTCCCAGCAGGCACTGCGTGCCCTAGACTGGGCTGCCTATGGCCAGGCCATGGGGGAGCTGGAGACGATTCTGAACCTCATGCAGCCCTAGCTGCCGGCTCAGGAACCGATCTCAAGGGGCCTTCGAGACAGAATATCTCGCAGCCCCTTGCCCGTTTATCCACAGTTTCTTTGTGGATAAACGGGTTTTTTGTGGATTTCTATGGGGTATGGCCCCTGAAACCAGGGCTCCAAAGGGCCCAATAATGCACCATCGTGGATAGTTTTTGTGGATAAAGTGGGCTAGTCTTCGGGGTCGGCGTTTTTGAGCCTTTACGATAGCCGTCGACGCAAAAGGGCGGGAGAGGCTTTGAACCTCTCCCGCCCTGGTGGGTCAATTATGGCAATTTTATCGCGCTCCGTCACCGCCGGAGCTGCTCCTTGACGAAGTCTAAAGTCCAGGCCAGGCCCTGGTCCAGGGACACCTGGGGCAGCGGCGCCCCCAGCTGGCGCAGCGACGACACGTCGGCGCTGCTGTGGCGGATGTCGCCAGGCCGCGCTGGGAAAAATTGGGGCTTTGGAGCGTCGCCCCACAGCTTCGACAAGATCTCCAGCACCTCCCGAAGGGGCACCGACTGGCCCGAGGCCAGGTTCAGCACCCGGCCGAAGACCTGGGGCGTCTCGGCAGCCCAGACCATCATCCGGACCAGATCGGTCACGTAGAGGTAGTCCCGGGTCTGAAGGCCGTCGCCGAAGATCTGGGGACTCTGGCCCGAGGCCAGGGCGGCACAGAACCGGGGGATCACCGAGGCGCCCTGGAGGCTCTGGCGGGGGCCGTAGATGTTGAAGAACCGAAGGCCCACCGACGGGAGCTGCCAACAGCGCCAGGTCGTGGTGGCCAGCAGCTCCCCCATGGCCTTACTAGCGCCGTAGGGCGACAGTGGCTGAGGGACCATATCCTCCCGGCAGGGGCCCTGCTGGTCGCCGTAGACCGCTGCCGAGCTGGCGTAGACCAAAGGGATCGGTCGCTGCCGCAGCAGCGACAGCAGGTCGCCGAAGGCTTGGACGTTGCTGTGAAAGCACCGCTGGGGCTCCTGGAGGGACTGGGGTACCGACACCATGGCCGCCAGGTGAAAGGCCGCCGTGGCTCGGGACAGCAGCTCGGCCATCAGCGCCCTGTCACAACAGTTCCCCTGGACCAGCTGAAAACCCGATTTCCCCTCTAGATGGGCCAGGTTGGCCTCCTTGCCCGTGGAGAGGTCGTCCAGGGCCGTCACCTCCCAGCCCTGGCTGATCAGGAGATCGCAGAGGTGAGAGCCGATAAAGCCCGCCCCGCCGGTGACCAGGGCTCTTTTGGGTGACGTCATCACAAAGCTCCTCTCGGTGTGTCCGAAGTTAAGGCTCCGAGCAGGGATGTTCGGCCTTGGGGTCCCGGGAGAGCAGCGACGCCACGGCCTCCTGGGGCGCCAAACCCTGGTAGAGCATTCTGTACACGCAGTCGCTGATGGGCAACTCCACGCCCAGCCGCGACGACAGTTCCCTCAGGGCCTGGACGGTATAGGCCCCCTCGGCCACCTGGCCCAGGGCCTCCTTGGCCTCCTCCAGGCTGTAGCCCTGGCCCATCAGCTCGCCCAGGCGGAAGTTCCGGGAGTGGCGGCTGTAGGCCGTTACCACCAGATCGCCCATGCCCGCCAGCCCCGAAAAGGTTAGGGCCCGGCCTCCCATGGCCATTCCCAGCCGTTGAATCTCCGCCAGGCCCCGGCAGATCATGGCAGCAGTGGCGTTGTCGCCCATCTCCAGGCTGTGGAGGAATCCCGAGGCGATGGCCACCACGTTTTTCACTGCGCCGCCCACCTCCACGCCGATGAGGTCGTCGCTGGTATAGACCCGGAAGGTGTCGCGGTTGAAGATCTCCTGCCAGAGCCGGGCCGACAGGGGCCGGTCCGACGCCGACGTCACCGCCGTGGGCAGGTTGCGGATCACTTCCTCGGCGTGGCTGGGGCCGGAGAGGGCCGTCATGGCCGCGCCGGGCAGGAGCTCCTCCACGATCTGGCTGGCCAGCTTCAGCGTAGCGATCTCCACGCCCTTGGCGGCGTTGCAAATCTCGCCGCCGGGCTGGAACATCGGCGCCAGCTGCTGCAGCACCCCCCGGAGGAACTGGGTTGGCGTCACCAGTAGCCAAAGCTGGGACCAGCCGGCGGCCTCCTCTAGGGACCCCGTCGCCGAGATCAACGACGACAGCTGGTAGTCCTGCAGACAGCTGGGGTGGTATCCCGTCTCGTTGATGGCCCTGGCGTTGTCGGGAGAGAAGCTCCAGAGCTTCACCTGATGGCCGTTGCGGGCCAGAGTCTGGGACAACGCCGTTCCCCAGGCCCCAGCGCCGAACACTGAGATCCTTCGCTTCATTGTAGATCCTCCTGACGATTGGCCCACTGGGCCCCGGTGGAGGCCTTGGAGTCCTGGTGGATTTGCCGCCTCAGGCGCCTCGGTTCCGGCCAAGCCGGCCCGGCGCTCGATGGCCCAGCATTATCCTAATTGTATCAGAGAGGAAGGCCACGGAAAAACCCCGCCTTGGGCGGCGAAGCGGGGGAGCTGTGCCGCAGATATGGCCCCGGATCCGTTGCCTCGCTGGGATACGACTTTTCATCGACGCCTCTCAGAATCAAACTAACCCCCTCCCAAAGGTTCTCGACGTTGGTTTTTTTTGGTATAATTCAGTAAACTTCCCGGAGCCATTACAGCTGCATGGCTCCGGGAGGAGTGCGAGAGGGGGCCACGTCCCGGCTGTCCCATTCTCGACCTTTGGGGGTGCCCTAGGCCCCGATCCTTTTAGGAGGTGTTCGTCGTGAGATTCCGCTCTATTCTATCCCTGCTTGCAGCCCTGACGGTCCTGGCCAGTCCGGCCCTGGCCAAGGACGTATTGGTGGTGGGCAACACCGCCGACGCTAAGACCATGGATCCCCACGCTATCACCGACGTCTATTCTAACTACGCGGCCATGCAGATCTTCGAGTGCCTGGTGGACATGGACGAGCATGGCCAGTTCCATCCCTGGTTGGCCGAGAGCTGGGAGCAGCCCGATCCCAAGACCTACGTGTTCCACCTGCGCCAGGGCGTGAAGTTCCACAACGGCGAAGAGCTCACCTCCGAGGACGTGCTGTTCAGCATGGAGCGGGCCACCACGCCGGCGGGGGCCGCTGTGAAGGCCTACGCCGACCTGTTGGATCTGCCGGGTTGCGAGGCCCCCGACCGCTACACCGTGATCCTGCGTACCAAAGAGCCCTCGGCGCCCTTTTTGGCCACCCTCACCAACCAGTTCGGCTACATCCTGAACCGCAAGGCCGTGGAAGAGGCCCAGGGCGACATCTCCCGTTCCGCAGTGGGTACCGGCCCCTACATCTTCGATCAGTGGATCAGGGGCGACCGGATCATCCTTCAGCGCAACGAGGACTATTACGGCGAAAAGCCCTACTTCAAGACTCTGGTGCTGCGGGCCATCCCCGAGGACACGACCCGCATGATCGAGCTGGAGACGGGCAACGTGGACTTCTGCTACAGCGTCCAGCCCAGCCAGGTCCAGCGCATGAGAGAAGAGGGCCGGGTCACGGTCTTCAGCGCCCCCGGCACGAGCCTCAACCACATGGGCTTTAACTGTGAAGTGGAGCCCTTCAACAATCCTCTGGTCCGCCAGGCCATCGACTACGCCATCGACAAGGACGGCATCTTGGGCGCAGTGTTCTACGACATGGGGCAGATCCCAGCCGGTCCCTGGCCCAGCTCCCTGAAGTACACTCCCGAAGGCGCCGAGCCCCGGCCCTACGATCCCGACAAGGCCAAGGAACTTCTGAAGGAAGCGGGCTATCCCAAGGGCTTTAAGATGTCCATCTACACCAACGACCGCAAGGAGCGCATCGACATCGCCACCATCATCCAGGCTCAGCTGGCCGAGGTGGGCATCGACGCCGAGATCCAGACCATGGAGTGGGGTACCTTCACTGACGTGGTCAGCCGTGGCGAGTACCAGACCTTCATCATGGGTTGGAGCAGCAGCATGCGGGATCCCTATTTCTTCGTGAACCGCACCCTCCACTCCAGCTCCATCGGCGCCACCAACAACGCTCGGTTCAACGACCCCGAGGTGGACCGGTTGCTGATAGCCTCGGCGTCGGTGATGGACGGCCCCGAGCGGGCAGCCCTCTATAAAGAGCTCTGGGAGAAAGTGGTCTACGAGACGCCCTGGAGCTGGCTCACCGTGCCCGATCTGGTCTATGCCAAGAACTCTAACCTTAAGGGCACCGAGAACTTCGAAGTAGTCCGCAACTACCGCTACAGCGAGTTCTACTACGAGGACTGATCCCCAATCACAAAAAGCGACGCTCCCGGGAGGAGGCGGCTGACAGCCGCCTCCTCCTGCTTTTTCGGGCTCCTTTCTCCGTTGATCCGAGACAAAGGGAAGCCAGTGCTAGAGAGCCTCGGGGCTTCCGAGATTCTGGCCGAGCTTATGTTTTTGCATTAATATGATAAAGTAAGACAGTAGCGAAGGGCTTCGCCGTTGGGCATATTCTGGTATAATCCACTGAACTTCCCGGAACCGCCATCGCCGCAGAGCTCCGGGAGGGGGCGAGAGGGGGCCACGCCCCGGCGGTCCTTTTTCGCCCTTGCCGGGACGTCGCTAGGCGTCCCGATCCCTTTAGGAGGTGTTCGTCGTGAGATTTCGCTCTGTTCTCCCACTGCTGGCAGCCCTGACGGTCTGGGCAACTCCGGCCCTGGCCAAGGACGTATTGGTGGTGGGCAACACCGCCGACGCCAAGACTCTGGATCCCCATGCCCTCACCGACCTCTACTCCAACTACGTCTGCGTTCAGGTATTCGAGCCTTTGGTGGAGATGGACGAGTATGGCCAGTTCCATCCCCGGCTGGCCGAGAGCTGGGAGCAGCCCGATCCCAAGACCTACGTGTTCCACCTGCGCCAGGGCGTGAAGTTCCACAACGGCGAAGAGCTCACCTCCGAGGACGTGCTGTTCAGCATGGAGCGGGCCACCACGCCGGCGGGGGCCGCTGTGAAGGCCTACGCCGACCTGTTGGATCTGCCGGGTTGCGAGGCCCCCGACCGCTACACCGTGATACTGCGCACCAAAGAGCCTTCGGCGCCCTTTTTGGCTACCCTTACCGGCCAATTCGGCTACATCCTGAACCGCAAGGCCGTGGAGGAGGCCCAGAACGACATCTCCCGGTCGGCCATCGGCACCGGGCCCTATACCTTCGACCAGTGGATCCGAG
>CAZCKP010000086.1:0-5578 GCA_964499295.1 uncultured Synergistaceae bacterium
GGGCCATCGCCGACCAGGCCCGGACCATCCGCATCCCGGTCCACATGGTGGAGACCATCAACAAGATGGTGCGGGTCTCCCGGCAGCTGGTGCAGCGCCTGGGCCGGGAGCCCACCGACGAGGAAGTGGCAGCCGAGATGGAGATCGACATCGGCCGAGTCGAGGAGATCCGCCGGATCGCACAACTGCCAGTGTCCCTAGAGACGCCTATCGGCGAGGAAGAGGACAGCCAGCTGGGCGACTTCATCGAGGACAGCAACATGCCCAGCCCCGAAGATGCCGCAGCGGGCAACCTGCTGCACGAGCAGATCGAGGAGATGCTGGGGGCCCTGTCGGAGCGGGAGCGGGAGGTGCTGCGATACCGCTTCGGCCTGGAAGACGGACGGTCCTACACCCTGGAGGAGGTGGGCCGCCGCTTTGGCGTCACTCGGGAGCGGATCCGCCAGATCGAGGCCAAGGCCCTACGGAAGCTGCGCCACCCCAGCCGAAGCAAAAAGCTGCGGGATTTTCTTGAATAGCCCCAATAGCTCCTACAAAAACAGCAGGCCCCGGAGGATCGCCCCTCCTGGGCCTGCTGTTTTTGTGTTTTCTGCGGAACTATTGGCCCTGGTAGCGCTTGGACTGCTGCTCCATCAGGGCTATATCGTCGAAATAGTTGATCTTCATGGCCGCTTTGACGTCGGCCAGGGTCTCGGTGGCGGCGGCCTCGGCCCGTTGGGTGCCCTCTTTGAGCATCTGGTACACCCCGGGGATGTCCTTTTCAAAGTCCTTGCGGCGGTTACGGATGGGCTCCAGCATCTCCTGGAGCACCGCGTTCAGGAACTTTTTGACCTTCACGTCGCCCAGGCCGCCCCTGGTGTAGTGGTCCTTCAGCTCATTCAGATCAGCGTATTCTGGCAGGTAGCGGCCGAAGTGCTCGGTCCTGCAGAAAGCGTCGAGATAGGTAAAGGCTGTGTTCCCTTCCAGATGGCCAGGGTCCTGGACCCGGATGTGAAGCGGGTCGGTGTACATGTCCATGATCTTCTGGCGTACCTCCTCGGGGGAGTCCGAGAGGTAGATGCAGTTGCCCAGGGACTTGCTCATCTTGGCCTTACCGTCGGTGCCGGGCAGGCGCAGGCAGGCGGCGTTGGAGGGCAGCAGGATATCGGGCTCCACCAGCACCGGCCCGTAGGTGCCGTTGAACTTCCGCACGATCTCCTTGGTCTGCTCCAGCATGGGAAGCTGGTCCTCGCCCACCGGCACCGTGGTGGCCTTAAAGGCGGTGATATCGGCAGCCTGGCTGATGGGGTAGGTGAGAAAGCCCACTGGAATGGTGGTCTCGAAATGGCGCATTTGGATCTCGGCCTTGACGGTGGGATTTCGCTGGAGCCGCGACACCGTGACTAAATTCATGTAATAGCCCGTGAGCTCCCAGAGCTGGGGGAGCTGGGACTGGACGAAAACGGTGGTCCGGGCCGGATCGAGGCCGCAGGCCAGGTAGTCCAGGGCCACCTCGACGATGTTCTGGCGCACCTTTTCGGGATTGTCGGCGTTGTCGGTCAGGGCCTGAGCGTCGGCGATCATGATGAAGATCTTGCTGTATTCGCCGGAGTTCTGAAACTCCACCCGCTGGCGCAGCGATCCCACGTAGTGGCCCAGATGGAGCCTGCCGGTGGGACGGTCGCCGGTCAAGATAATTTTTTCCATGGCTTTCTCCTTCCAAGCGGGCGCGGTGGCCCTCTTCGTGGTTTTCGGTTCCCTATTGTACTACACCGGCGGATCTTCCAGCTCCCGGGGGCAGCGAACAAAAAAGGCCGCTTCCTGATCAAAGGAAGCGGCCGAGCTCTCGAGCTCCTACAGGGCAATGGCCTCCACCGGGCAGGTGGAAACGCAGGTGCCACAGTCAACGCACTTGCCGGCGTCGACCTCGGACTTGCCGTCGACCATGGCCAAAGCTTCGACGGGGCACACGCCCACGCAGGCGGTGCAACCCACACAGGTGTCCTTATCGATAGTAACTGCCATAGCAATACCCCCTCCTAATGTCCTACAAAGATCTGACACTCCGACTATACAGGAAGATCGGGGAAAAAGCAAGCGAAAAAGGCCAGCTTTGCTATGGTTTGTAGAATCTAACACGAAAAACGGGCCTCTCTTACATCGTTGTTTTGGAGAATCCCTTTTCATCGCCATGGGCTATTTTACTGCTATCGAGGTCCATAGAGCCCTCCGGAGTCTCCCAAAAGCCCCGAAAGGCCCCTTGGTACTTTTGTCGTAAAAGCCCGAGGCGCCACCTCGTTTAACGAAGGCCACAGGGCCAACCCCGGCCCCAGCGCCTCTTTCGATGGCGCAGGATTACCGCAGGTGGCTTAAAATGACTTCCATGTAATAAAAGCGTGATTTTTAAAAGTTTATTACTTACGCAGCATAAACTTCTGGACATCCCCTTTTTTTGATATAGTCATAGCAGAAAAGGAGGGCGGCTATGGCTGGTGTCGAACTGAAAAAACGGGATCTCTATCTGCAGCAGCTGAAGGCTTTTCAGGACAAGCCTCTGATCAAGGTGATCACCGGCATTCGCCGTTGCGGAAAGTCCAGCCTGTTGAAGCTGATGGTGGCCCATCTGAAAAGCTCCGGCGTCGACGATTCCCAGATCGTCGAGATCAATTTCGAGTCCATGGCTTTTTCGAACATGACGGTACGGCAGTTCTACGGCTATGTCCGAGAGCGGGTCCTGCCGGACAGGAGAATCTATCTGTTCTTCGACGAAGTGCAGCGGCTCCCAGGCTGGGAAGAGGCCGTGAACTCCTTTCGGGTGGATTTTGACTGCGACATCTACATCACCGGATCCAACGCTCATCTGCTTTCATCAGAGCTGTCGACCTATCTTGCCGGGCGCTACGTGGAGATCAAGGTGCTTCCCCTGTCCTTTCAGGAGTTTTTGGACTTTCACGGTTACACCCTGACCCAGGGACGATCTCTCACCGGCCAGGGGCGCAAGCTGATCCAGGACGGAGCGGGGGAGCATTACGATCCCAAGGAGCTTTACCAAGGCTACGCCAAGTTCGGCGGCATGCCCATGTTGGTCCAGGTGGGGCTGGAAACCGACAGGGTTTCGGGGGTCCTCGACGGCCTCTATTCTGCTGTGGTGGTTCGGGACATCCTGGAGCGGGAGAGGCGCCAGGGCCGACGAACCATCTCCGATCCCCTGTTGCTTCGGGAATTGACCATGTTCCTGGCCGATAACATCGGAAACAACGTGTCGGCAACTTCCATAGGCAATACCCTGGTATCCGAGGGGATCCTGGAGGGAGGCAGGATCAGGGGCAAGCCGGCGATTCACACGATCCAGGCCTATATCGAGGCGCTGAAGGAGTCCTATATCTTCTACGAGATAAAGCGCTTCGACATCAAGGGCAAGGGCTATCTGAAAACGCTGGGTAAGTACTACATCGTGGACATGGGACTGCGAAACTACTTGCTGGGCTACCGGGACGGGGACAGCGGCCACATTCTGGAGAACATCGTCTATTTCGAGTTGCTGCGGCGGGGCTATAGCGTGGCTATCGGCAAGATCGATCAGAGGGAGGTGGACTTTATCGCCACCAAGACCGAGGAGAAGAAATACATCCAGGTCACCGAGTCCATGAACTACCCCGAAGCCCGGGAACGGGAGCTGGCGCCTCTGCGAAAGATCCCGGACAACTACGAAAAAATCGTAATCGCCATGGAGTGCCACCTGCCCCAGGATCAAGAGGGCATTAGAATCGTCGATGCCATGGATTTCCTGTTGTCCTAACGCTTCCGGCAACGGCACCGGGCCGTCCCGAACTGATGTGAGGACGACGCTGGGAAGACGTCGAGAAAAGGGGCCGAGGCGGCAGTGCCGCTTCGGCCCCCCGAACTATGAAGGTCACTGGAGGTTTCGCCGGGTCAGCTCTCGCTGCGGGCTTTTTCGGCTTTTTTGCGGGCGTTGAGGTCCAGTATGGCCTTGCGGATGCGGATTTCCTTGGGCGTGGCCTCCACCAGCTCGTCGTCGGCGATCCACTCGATGGCTCGGTCCAGCACTACCTTGCGGGGCACGTCTAGCTTCGTGGCGATGTCCTTGGTGGAGGAGCGGCAGTTGGACAGCTGTTTTTTCTTGGTGGGGTTGCAGGGCATGTCGGCGGGGCGGGAGCTCTCGCCGATGACCTCGCCGGCGTAGACCTCCGTGCCGGGGGCGATAAACAGCACCCCCCGCTCCTGGAGGTTTTCCAGTTGGTAGCTGGTGGCCTCGCCGGTATCCATGCTGACCATGGAGCCCCGGTTACGGCTGGCCACGTCGCCCCGCCAGGGACCGTAGTGCTTGAATCGGGAGGCCATGATGCCCATCCCCCGGGTGTCGGTCAGGAAGGTGCTGCGATAGCCGATGAGGCCCCGGGTGGGGATGTCGAACTCCATGCGCACCACGCCGGTGTCCAGCGTAACCATGTCCACCAGCTCGGCCTTGCGCTGGGCCAACTTTTCGATGACGATGCCCTGGAACTCCCCGGGCACGTCGATCATCAGCTGTTCTATCGGCTCCTGGACCTTGCCGTCGCTGCCTGTCCTGGTGATGACCTCGGGACGGGAGACGCAGAGCTCCGAGCCTTCCCGGATCATCTGCTCCACCAGGATGGCCATCTGGAGCTCGCCCCGGCCCGAGACCTTGACGCCGTCGGGCCGTCCCAGGTCCTCGACCCGCAGGGCCACGTTGGTCATGCACTCCCGTTGGAGCCGTGCCTTGAGCTGTCGCAGTGTCAAAGGGGCGCCGTTGCGTCCGGCGAAGGGACCGCTGTTGACCAGGAAGAACATGGACACCGTGGGCTCTTCGATGTCCAGGGGGGCCAGGGTCTTGCCGTTCAATTCCGGCGAGGCCAGGCTGTCGCCGATGGCGATCTCCTTGGGACCGCAGAACCAGACGATGTCGCCGGCGAAGACCTCCTCCACCTCCACCCGTTCGATGCCTCTGGTGACCCAGAGGTGGGCGCAGCGCTCGGAGCTACTGCTGGTGACGTTCCAGCCCTTGTCGCGGTGTTCCTCGTCGATCCACTTGGTGTGACTGTGGATCAGGGCGTCGCCTTTGCGCAGTCGCCCCGAGACCACGCGGCCGCAGCCGATCTGCCCCAGGTAGTCGCTCCAGGCCAGGGTGCTGATCTGCATCAAAAAGGGCTCGTCCTGATTGGCCGGAGGCGGTGGCACGTGGGCCACTATTGTCTCGAAGAGGGGATCCATGCCCTGGCGAGGGTCCGAGGCGAGGTCCCGCACCAGCCAACCGTCCAGCCCCGACCCGTAGAGCACTGGGAAATCGGCTTGTTCGTCGGTGGCTCCCAGTTCCAGGAAGAGGTCGAAGGTCTTCTCCAGGGCCTCCGAGGGCGTGGCGTTGGGCCGATCCACCTTGTTGACTACCACGATGGGCTTCAACCCCATGGCCAGGGCCCGGGAGAGGACGTAACGGGTCTGGGGCATAGGGCCTTCGTTGGCGTCCACCAGCAACAACACGCTGTCCACCATGGAGAGCACCCGCTCCACCTCGCCGGAGAAATCGGCGTGGCCTGGTGTGTCGATGATGTTGATCAGG
>CAZCKP010000087.1:0-5516 GCA_964499295.1 uncultured Synergistaceae bacterium
AGAACATGGACTCCGCCAAGGCCTTTATCGACTGGGTCACCAGCAAGAAGTTCGCCGATTTCATCGTGGCCAGCCAGATCAACTACGTGCCCACCAGGCCCGACGTGCAGACCGACAATCCCCTGCTGGATTTGTCCAAGCTGAACCTGCTGGACACCGACGTGGAGTGGAAGGGAGCCAACCGCGGGGCCTTTGTGGACCGCTGGATCAACGAAGTGATCCGTTAAGATCTTTTCCCAGCGCTTGCCAGCGCTAAAAGCCGGAATTCCTCTAAAAATTCTCGGGAACCGGGCGGGGCCGGCGTCTCCTGCTGACCCCGCCCTTTTATGGTCCTTACCCTATCTAAAGTACTCTTCATAAAAGGCTTTTGAAAAGCCGGAAAACAGGTGAACGCCGGTGAAAGACTCTCGCTCCCCTCGCCCCGCCATGGACGGCGCCGTGGTCGTCCTGTTGGCGACGCTTTGGATCTCTCTGGGAATCTTCGTGGTCTATCCCCTGGTCAGGCTCCTGGCCGTGACCTTTTGGGTAAAGGGCTCCTTTACCCTGGCCAACCTCCGACCTATCTTCTCCAACTGGTACGATCAGCTGGCCTTTTGGAACAGCCTTACCCTGGGCTGTGCCGTGGCGGTGGCTGGAACGGCCTTGGGCTTTCTCTTCGCCTACGGGGTGACCCGGATGGCCCTGCCCCGACCGGCGGTCTGGGCCATAGGGGCGGTGACCATGCTGCCTTTGATCTCGCCGCCCTTTACCAGCAGCATCGCCTTGACTCTGTCGCTGGGGCCCAACGGAATCCTGTTGAAGTCCCTGGGACTGGAGAACTTCAGCTTCTACGGCTTCTGGGGGACCTTTTTGTCGGAGACGCTGACCTTTTTCCCCATCGCCTTTATGACCCTTGCCACGATACTGCGGCGCATCGACCCCAACCTGGAGGACGCCGCCTATTCCCTGGGGGCCTCGCCGCTGCGGGTCTTTCGCACCGTCACCTTCCCCTTGGCCTCCCCGGGGTTGGCCAACGCCTTCTTGTTGGTCTTCGCCTGCTCTCTGGCGGATTTTGCCACGCCGCTGGTGCTGGCTGGCCATTCCTTCCCGGTGCTACCCACCCAGGCCTATCTTCAGATCACGGGGCTCTACGACATCAAGGGCGGCGCAGCTCTGTCCTTTCTGCTGCTGATCCCCGCCCTGGCGGTCTACCTGATCCAGAACAGCTGGTTCGGCAAAAAAAGCTACGTCACCGTCAGCGGCAAGTCCGGCGGTCGCTCCAGTATCAAGGGTCCCGGAGCCCTGGCCTCCGCCCTAATCTTGGCGGTAATCGCCGCGGTGTCTGCCTTCGTGGTCTATCTCTATGGCCTGATCCTATGGGCCTCGATGGTCAAGGTCTGGGGCGTCAACAACACCCTGACCTGGGCCAACTACTCCTACGTGTTCACCTTCGGTAAAAAGGCCATCAAGGACACCCTGATCATCGCCGGCGTGGCTACGCCCATCGGCGGCCTGCTGGCGGTGCTGGTGGGTTATACGGCGGCCCGACTGAAGGTCCCCTTCCGCAAGACCCTGGAGACGGTGTCGCTGCTGAACTACGCCCTCCCCGGGACGGTGGTGGGCATCGCCTATATAGTGGCCTTCAACCAGAAGCCCCTGGTGCTGACCGGCACGGTGGCCATCCTCATCTCGGCCTATCTGTTCCGCTATTCCTCGGCGGGGATCCGCAACGTCATCGCGGCACTGCAACAGATAGACCCCTCCATCGAGGAGGCCTCGGCCAGTCTGGGAGCCTCGTCGAGCCAGACCTTTCGCAAGATCACCCTGCCCCTGGTGCTTCCGGCGGTGCTGGCAGGGATGCGGTACCTCTTTATCCACTCCATGACGGCCATCAGCGCCACCATCTTCCTGGTGTCGGTGCGGTGGAGCCTATTGACCACCCGCATACTGGAGTGCATGACCGAGCTCCAGTTCGCCCAGGCCTGCGCCTTTTCCATCGTCTTGATCCTGATCGTCTTCGCCGCCAGCGGCTTTATGTCCCTGCTGGCTAGGCTTCTTTGGGTCACCGGCCATTCCGAGGGAGGAGTACGTTAAATGTCGGTATCGCTGCACATCGCCAATCTGGAAAAGATCTTCGTCAAAGAGGGCGAGCGCTTCGCCGCCGTGGCCGGGATAAACCTGTCGGTGCCCGCCGGCGAGCTGGTGACCTTTCTGGGCCCCTCGGGTTGCGGCAAGACCACGACGCTGCGGATGGTGGCCGGCTTCGAGACGCCCAGCGCAGGCGAGATCCGCATCGGCGACCGGGACGTCACTTCGGTACCGGCCAACAAGCGGGAAATCGGCTTCGTCTTTCAGAACTACGCCCTGTTCCCCCACATGAAGGTCTTCGACAACGTGGCCTACGGCCTTAGCGTCCGAGGAGAGCCCCGAAGGCAGATCGCCGCCAAGGTCCGGGAGGCCCTGGCCATGGTGGGACTGGAGCGGACCGAGGGGCGCTATCCCAACCAGCTTTCCGGCGGCGAGCAGCAGCGGGTGGCCCTAGCCCGGGTGCTGGTGCTGCGACCCCATCTGCTGCTGATGGACGAGCCCCTGTCGAACCTCGACGCCAAGCTGCGGCTCCACATGCGAAGCGAGATACGCCGGATCCAACAGGACCTCTCGCTGACCTGCCTCTACGTGACCCACGACCAAAAGGAAGCCCTGACCATGTCCGACCGGGTGGTAGTCATGAACCGAGGCCACATCGAGCAGGAGGGGACTCCCCTGGAGCTCTATTCAGAGCCTGCCACGTCCTTCGTGGCGGACTTCATCGGCCGGGCCAATCTGATCCCGGCACTGTTAAAGGCCATCGACGGCCCCTGGGGCGAGGTGGAAGCCGCCGGAAAGATCGTCAGGGTCCGGCTCCATCGGCACCACAGCTTCGCCCCCGGCCAGGCGGTGAAGCTGGTGATCCGCCCCGAGAACTTCTCCTTCCAGGAGGATCCCAGCAGCCTGCCGGTGACGGTGATAGGCCGCCAGTTCGAGGGCGACAGGGTAAATTACCAGGCCAGGCTGAAGGACGGCCAGGTGATCGAAATAGCCTCTCCCTTCCTGCCCGGCAGCGCCATGGTGGAAATCGGCTCGGATCAGACCGCCGCCTTTTCCAGCCAGGGCGCAGTGGTGATCCCCGCCCAATAGACACAGCGAAAAAAGCCCCCTTCAGCCGGGGGGCTTTTTTGTAGGCTCAGAGCGCTGGGAGGGCAGGGCCTCGGGGCCTGGCCAGGTTTTTTATTGTCTCAGAGAGCCTGGACCGGAGCCAAAGCACAAAAAAGCCAACCCCTCCGGGAGAAGGGGCTGGCAGGGGGAAGAGTCTTACTCTTCGGAAGCGGCGCTGGCCTTTTGGGCCGCAGCGGGGTCCACGGCAACTCCCACGCCCATGGTGGAAGTCAGGGTGAAGCTCTTGACGTAAGCGCCCTTGACCACGGCGGGACGGGCCTTCAGGACGGCGTTGTAATAGCTGCGGATGTTCTCCAACAGCTTGGCGCTATCGAAGCTGGCCTTGCCCACGGCGTTGTGGGTGATGCCAAACTTGTCCACCCGGAACTCCACCCGGCCGGCCTTGATCTCCCTGACGGCCTGGCCCACGTCCATAGTCACGGTGCCGGTCTTGGCGCTGGGCATCAGCCCTCGGGGGCCCAGAATCTTGCCCAGAGCGCCGATGGACCGCATCATCTCGGGAGTGGCAATGACGGCGTCGAACTCCAGCCAGCCGCCGGCGATCTGCCGGACCATGTCCTCGCCGCCCACGTAGTCGGCGCCGGCCTCCTGGCCTTCTTTGCCCTTTTCGGTGGTGGTCAGCACCAGCACCCGTTTGGTCTTGCCGGTGCCGTGGGGCAACACGGTGGTGCTGCGGACCTGCTGCTCCGCCCGACGGGGGTCCACGTTGAGCCGAAGGTGGACTTCCACGGTCTCGTCGAACTTGGCGTTGGCGTTGGACTTGACCAGCTCCACCGCCTCCTCGAGGGTATAGAGCTTGGTGGGGTCCAGGGTCTTCAGCAGTGCGGCCCGTCTCTTGGCTATTTTGCTCATGGAATTTTCCTCCTGTGGTCCTAGCGGTTATTTAGGAATCGGCGTAACCTGCCACGAAGCTGCGCGTGTCCTAGTCCTGGACGGTGACGCCCATGGATCGGGCGGTGCCGGCCACCATCTGGACAGCGGCATCCAGATCGTTGGCGTTCATGTCCACCATCTTGATCTTGGCGATCTCCCGGACCTGGTCCAGGGTCAGCGACGCCACCTTGGTCTTGTTGGGGGCGCCGGAGCCCTTTTCCACACCGGCGGCCTTGCGGATCAGCACGCTGGCCGGCGGGGTCTTCAGCACGAAGCTAAAGCTGCGGTCTGCGTAGACCGTCATCACCACGGGGATGATCATTCCGGGTTGGTCGGCGGTCTTGGCGTTGAACTGCTTCACGAACTCCATGATGTTGACGCCGTGCTGTCCCAGGGCGGGCCCCACAGGCGGCGCTGGTGTGGCCTTGCCGGCAGGAAGCTGCAGCTTTACCTGAGCAATTTCCTTCTTTGCCATAGAAAAAGACTCCTCTCAAGATATTGGTACCCGCTCCCCGCAGGGGGAGTCTTAGAGCTTTTCCAGCTCTGTATAATCCACTTCGACTTCGGTCTCCCGCCCGAAGACGGAGAGAATAACCTTGACCTTGCCCTTCTCGGAGTTGATAGCCACCACCGGCCCCACGGCCTCGGCGCCGCCGAAGAGGCTGGAGTGGACCCGGACGGTGTCGCCAACGGAGCAGTTGATCTCCACCTTGGGCTTGGCGCCCTGGCCGATCTTGGCGAAGAGGGCCTTGATCTCCTGCTCGGAAATGGGGATGGGGTGGTTGCCGGCGCCCACAAAGCCGGTGACACCGGGGGTGTGGCGGACCACGTACCAGGACTCTTCGTCCATGATCATCTCCACCAGGACGTAACTGGGGAAGAGCTTGCGAGAGACCCGCTTGGATTTGCCGTCCTTGACCACCACCTTTTCCTCCACGGGCACCAGGACGTTAAAGATCTTCTCCTCCATGGCCATGGAAGCGATGCGCTGGTCCAGGTTGGCTTTCACCTTGTTCTCGGATCCCGCGTAGGTCTGAACGGTAAACCACTGGCGTCTGCTCTCGGTCATGATAAAAAAGGGACCCGATCACAATCGGCCCCCTAAACCTCCCTGCAATGGATATTGGACGCGCAACCCGAGACTATCCAATGATCTTCGAAAAAACTCCCGTCAGTATCAGGTCCACGATACCAAGATAGGCTGCAACGAGAAGGGTCACAAAGATAACCACCACCGTGGAATACCAAACTTGCTTCTTTCCAGGCCAAGTTATCTTTTTAAGTTCGGAACGGGCTTCGCGGACAAAAGCCTTGACCTTATCCACAATTTTGGCCTCCCTAGCGGATCGTCGTGCTAACAAACAAATGGCAGGCCCGGAAGGATTCGAACCTTCAACCCTCGGTTTTGGAGACCGATGCTCTACCAATTGGAGCTACGGACCTGCGAC
>CAZCKP010000088.1:0-2209 GCA_964499295.1 uncultured Synergistaceae bacterium
CCGGCCGAAGATAGCGAAAGGAGTTGACAGCCATGGTCGAGCAGTGGAAATCCGAAGCCGACCGCCCTTCCATGGAGGGACTGCAATATCACATCCAGTGCCGGCCCGGCGACGTGGCGCCCTACGCGCTACTGCCCGGCGATCCCGGACGGTGCGACGCCATCGCCGCCGCCTGGGACCAGAGCCGTTTGGTGGCCTCCCACCGGGAATACCGGACCTTTACGGGAACTCTGGGCGATGTCCCAATCTCGGTCTGTTCCACCGGCATCGGCGGCCCATCGGCAGCCATCGCCGTGGAGGAGCTGGCCTCTATCGGCGTGAACACCTTCCTGCGGGTGGGCACCTGCGGGGCCCTCCAGGAGGATATCGCCTGCGGCGATCTGATCGTCCACACCGCGGCGCTGCGCCAGGACGGCGCTTCCGAGGGCTACGTGGAGCCGGCCTATCCGGCTTCGGCCAGCTACGACGTGGTGTCGGCGCTGGTGGAGGCCTGCGAGGACCTGGGATTTCGCTATCACCTGGGCCTCAGCTGTTCCACCGGGTCCTTTTACTGCGGCCAGGCGCGACCGGGGCTGGGGGATTTCCGCCAAAGCTGGCAGGAACGGCGGGTCGAGGACCTGCGCCGGGCCAGGGTGCTGAGCTTTGAAATGGAAGCGTCGCTGATCTTCACCCTGGGCAACCTCTACGGCCTCCGGACAGGATCGATCTGCGTCGCCGTGGCCAATCGGATCACCAACGAGATGGCCTCGGTGGGACTGGAGCGGGTCATAGCGGCGGCCCACCGCGCCGTAACCATCCTGGCCCAGCGGGACCGGATTCTGGCCCTGACCGGAAAGAAACACTGGTACCCGGGCCTTCTAAGAGATACCGGCGAAGGGCGCTGACGATGGAACCTCTGGGCCCATCGATCTACAGCCTTTCGGAAGGGGAACAGGACAGGGCAATAGTGGACCTTCTGCCTGCGGCCAGGGAGTTTTCTCGGGCAGCAGTCAGCGGCTTTGCCGTCGGGGCGGTCTGTCTGGGCGGTTCAGGCCGGGCCTATTTGGGGGCCAACATGGAGTTTCCCGAGGCGTCGCCGAACTTCACCATCCACGCCGAACAGGCGGCGGTAGTCAACGCCTGGCTCCACGGCGAGAGCTCCATATCCCTTTTGGCAGTATCGGCGGCACCCTGCGGCCTCTGCCGCCAGTTCCTCCAGGAGCTGCACTGCCGCAAAAGCCTCAAGATCCTGCTGCCCCACCGGGAGCCTATCGCCCTGGAAGATCTTCTGCCTATGGCCTTCGAGCTGGATTCGGATCAGGGCGGTTCTCTGATGGCACCGTCGCTGCCTTGGGTCTTCTCGGCGCCGCCCCAAAGGGGCCTGGCCAAGGAAGCCCTGAAGGCAGCCCAGAGGAGCTACAGCCCCTACACCGCCAGCCCCGCCGGTGCGGCGCTGCAGTGCCGATCCGGCCGAACCTTCGCCGGCGCTCTGGTCGAAAGCGGGGCCTACAACCCCGGATTGTCGCCGCTCCAGACGGCGCTGATCCTGCGAAACCTGGAAGGAGCCCACCAGGACCCGGTCCTGTCGGCGGTGCTGGTGGAGCGCCAAAGGGCTCCTGTGAGCCACTGGGGGGCCTTTCAGCTGCTGCTTCGAGCTTTGGATCCCGGGATCCAACCGCTCCGAAGGGCCTGGGGCTGCGGCTAGAGTCTGAACAGAAGGCCCCATCTCCTTATAAAATCCCTTCTAGGAATTCTTCCTATTTTCTGTTAGACAAGACTAACTTCATGTGATATAATGGCGTCAATGAAGGGATTTTACAATGGAGGTGGGCACCATGAAGGGACAACTGGATCGAAAGGACATCCTCGCCCTGGGGGTAGTCTCCCTGACCGGCGGTTCTCTGGGGATCCTGTTCTTCTGCCTTCAGGCCCTGGAACTGCTCTCCTTCACCGAAGGAAAATCACTGGTCCCCCTGGTAAGGGACCTGGGACAGCTGGCGCTTTTCGGCCTTATGGCCTTCGTCTTTTTGGTGGGCGGCGGCAGGGAGGTCCTCCGCCGGAGCAGTAGCAGCGCCTACCCGACGGCGTTGGAACACCAGGCTGGCAATTGCAGCCTCTCGGCCCATTGCCCGCCGGAGTGGCAGTGCAAGGTCATCTAAAACCGGCGCCACGATAAGGGCCCGCTGGAAGCCAGGAGCTTCCGGCGGGCTCTTGCCTTTCTATTCCCTAT
>CAZCKP010000088.1:2309-5467 GCA_964499295.1 uncultured Synergistaceae bacterium
AGGGCCCGCTGGAAGCCAGGAGCTTCCGGCGGGCTCTTGCCTTTCTATTCCCTATATCTACGGGCTTTTTTCGGGGCTTTTTTTCCGCTCTTCCTGGCCCTTGCTTCGTCGCTGTCTTCTCGCTCTCTTTTCGGTGGGTCACTTCATCAGCTTGTCCAACAGCGCCAACAGCTCCTCCACTTTTTCGCGGCTGTCCTGACCACCCAGGGACTCCCGAAGGCAGTGCTCCAGATGGGCGTGGAGGATCTCCCGGTTCACCCGGGTCAGCACCGCCTGGACCGCCAGGATCTGGTTGGAGATGTCCATGCAGTACCGGTCTTCGTCGACCATCTTGGCTATCCCCTCCAGCTGCCCCCGGGCGGTCCGCAGCAGCCGGGACACTCCTTCTTTAGGCGCCTTCAAGGCTCTACTGCACCGATACCACTTGGTAACCGGCGTCGGTCACCGCCTGGGCCAGCGCGTCGTCGGCCACGCCGCCGCTAAGAGTCACTTCGGCGGTCTTGGCCTTCAGATCCACCGTCACCGACTCCACGCCGTCCAGGGCCTTCAGGGCCTTTTCCACCCGGCCGCTGCAATGGCTGCAGCTCATGCCTTCCACGATAAGCACTTTTTTCATGGTATCGTCACCTTTCTGGAATTTCTGGAATTGTAATGTCCCCTCTTGGACTTCCGCCGGGACCGATAGGGGGCTTTCCTGGAGCTTGGCCTTGAAGAACTTCAGTCTCAGGGCGTTGGTGACCACGCAGAGGGAGCTGCAGCTCATGGCAGCGGCGGCGACCATGGGATTCAGCTTCCACCCAAACAGGGGATAGAAGAGCCCCGCTGCCAGGGGAATCCCTACGGTGTTGTAGAAAAAGGCCCAGAAGAGGTTCTCCTTGATGTTGCGGATCACCGCCCGGGAGAGCTGCACCGCCGCCACGGCGTCCAACAGGTCGCCCTTCATCAGCACGATGTCGGCCGATTCGATGGCCACGTCCATGCCTGCGCCGATGGCGATGCCCACGTCGGCCCTAGTCAGAGCTGGGGCGTCGTTGATGCCGTCGCCCACCATGGCCACCCGACGGCCCTGGGCCTGGAGGTCGGCGATGGCCCTTTCCTTGTCCTGGGGCAGCACTTCGGCCACCACGGCGTCGACGCCCACCTGACGGCCCACGGCGGCGGCGGTGCGACCGTTGTCGCCGGTGAGCAGCACCGTCCGGACGCCCATGCGCCGGAACTGGGCTATAGCGGCAGCGCTGGTGGCCTTGACCTGGTCGGCCACGGCGATGGCGCCGATAAAGCTATGGTCCTGGACGAAGTATAGCAGCGTCTTGCCCTGGGCCAATAGCTCCTGGTCCTCCACTTCGGAGGCGTCGACGTTCAGCTCCTCCAAAAGCCGCCGGTTGCCGGCCCAGACCTGGCGGCCGCCCACGGTGCCACGAAGGCCCCGGCCCGGCAGGGCCTGGAAATCCTCCACCGGGGCGATATCAAGGCCTTCTTCTCTGGCCTTGGCCATCACCGCCCCGGCCAGAGGATGCTCGGAGTACTGTTCCAGCGCCGCCGCCAGGGCCAACAGCCTCCGGCCGTCCCAGCCCTGGGCCGGCGCCAGATCGGTCACCTCGGGCCGTCCCTGGGTGACGGTGCCGGTCTTGTCCAGCACCACCGTGTCGATTTTGTGAGCCCTCTCCAGGGCCTCGCCGGACTTGATCAGGATGCCCTGCTGGGCTCCCTTTCCGGTGCCCACCATGATGGCCACCGGCGTGGCCAGGCCCAGAGCGCAGGGACAGGAGATTACCAACACGGCGATGGCCAGCCCCAGGGAAAAGGCCAAGCTCTGGCCCATGACCAAGTACCAGACCCCAAAGGTCGCCAGGGCTATGGCCATCACCACCGGGACGAAAACGCCGCTGACCTGGTCGGCCAGCCTGGCGATGGGAGCCTTGGAGGCTCCCGCCTCCTCCACCAGCCGGATGATCTGGGCCAAGGTGCTGTCCTGGGCCGCCCGGGAGGCCCGCACCTTCAGGACGCCGGTGCCGTTCACCGACGCCGCTAGCACCGAGTCGCCGAAGGTTTTCTCCACTGGGATGCTCTCGCCGGTCAGCGCCGACTGGTCCACCGACGAGGAGCCCTCCTCCACCTGGCCGTCCACTGGCAGCCGAGCGCCGGGGCGGATCAGCAGCAGGTCCCCCACCTGGACCTGGTCGACGGGGATTTCCTGCTCCTGCTGGCCCAGCAGCCGTATGGCCGTGGGCGGCGACAGGTCCATAAGCTTTTCCACAGCCTCGGAGGTGCGCCCCTTGGAGCGGGCCTCCAGGTACTTGCCCAGGTTGATCAGGGCCAGGATCATGGCCGCCGAGTCGAAATAGAGGTTGTGCATGGCCCCGTGGACCACCGCCGGAACGTCGTGGCCCAGGCCCCAGAGGATCGGATAGATCTCGACGACGCCGTAGATCAGCGACGCCGCCGAGCCCAGGGCGATCAGGGTATCCATGTTGGGAGCCCTGCGCAGCAGCGCCCCGAAGCCGTTGGTGAAGTACCGGTAGTTGATGGCCGCCACCGCCGAAGCCATCAGAAGCTGGGTAAAGGCCATGATGCCGGCGTTTTCCACGCCGCTGGCCCAGGCCGGCACCGGCAGGCCCACCATGTCGCCCATGGCCAGCCAGGACAGGGGCACCATAATCAGGAAGGACAGCACCAGCCGGAGGTGCATCTGCCGCAATTCCTCTTTCATCAAGGCCTTGGCCCTGGAGCCCTGGCCTTTGTCCCTTTGGGGCTCCTGCCCTTGGAGGGAAGCGCCGTAACCGGCCTTGACTACGCTGTCGCAGATGGCCGCGCTGTCCAGTTTCGACGGGTCGTAGTCCACCACCATCTTCCCCATCAGCAGGTTCACCGCTACGGAGTCCACGCCCTCCAGCTTGGCCACGGCCTTTTCCACGTGGCTGGAGCAGGCGGCGCAGCTCATGCCGGTGACGTTGAAGTTCTGTCTCACCTGCCTCATCTCTCCTTTCTACCCCACCCCCAGGGGGGTGTATGGGTAGATGCTAACACCTTTAGTTTCGGCTGTAAAGAGATCTTCCTTGGATGGGCCCTTTTTATATTGCTTCTTAATGATTAAGAGACTTCTAGAGATCTTCAGCGGCCCCGAAAAGGCTCCGTGGCGCCCAGCGAAAATCCCGTTG
>CAZCKP010000089.1:0-5318 GCA_964499295.1 uncultured Synergistaceae bacterium
TTCGCCTTTTAGTAGGCTATATGATAGAATAGACGAGACTATCCATTCGGTGCGACCTACTTTCAGGCCATGGGCGATGGCAGTGCTGGAAAGGAATCTGGGAGGGACATGAGGCGTCGGGGCTTTTCTCTGGTGGAGTTGGTAGTCTGCCTGGGGGCCTTGCTGTGGGTGATGACCCTGGGGCTCCAGGGCAAGGCGGTGTTCCTCCAGGTCCTGGAGCGAGAGCTGAACAGGATGGAGGCCCAGGAGACCCTTTCGGCGCTGTTTGCCCTTTTGGAAGCGCCGTTGGCCCATGCCGGTCTAAGCTTGCCCGAGCAGTGGAGCCAGAGCCTCTTTAAGCTCTCCGGCATTGGTACCGTGCCCGACTGGGCCTCCTGGGGTAAAAACATCGCCGTGGGCAACTCCGTCGGCGGCTACTCCTTCTGGGAAGTCGACGACGGTCAGTGGGGTAATAGCCTCAGAATCCTCTCGGCGGTGCCCGTTGGCGCCGGGGTGATCAAGGAACTGGAGTTGACGCCCGACGGCGCTTCGGAGCTCCGGCTGGTGGGCCAATGGGGCATCAGCAGCCAGAATATGGGTATCCAGCGACCGGCTCAGTGGTTGCTGTTCCCACCCGAGGAGACGCCGGTCTTTTTCAGGTCCTGGAGCCTAAGCGGCGCCGGCAGCAGCGATTACACCATCTTCGGTCAGGTCATGGCGTCCCAGAGGGCCCTTTTCACTTGGGGGATGCGGGGCTACCGTCTGTTGCCGTTGTTGTTGTGCTGTCAAAATGGCATCGTTTACGGCAATTTTCAGGACCAAAGCGGACTACAGCCCCTGATTGCTGGCATCGATAGCCTCAGTTTTTCTCTGGCTCGAGACCAAGGGGTCCTGCGCCTCCGGGCGGAGTCCCGGGGTCGAGAGGAGGAGCGGACGTGGGCTCTGGCAAACTGAGAGGCCGCTCCGGCGGTGCCATGGTCCTGATCCTGGCGGCGGCGCTGGGCCTCATGGTCCTCTTCGGTCTGTTAGTGGAGCTGTGGGACCGCAAGGCCAGCCGCTTCGACGAGGAAATAGTCCACCTGCGGCTGAAAAACGACTTGGCCGACGGCTTCGCCCGAGCGGCGCTTTGGCTCGCCCAAAACAGGCCGCCTCCTCCGGTGGCCCACGTCGGCGAGACCACGGTCCTCCAGGCCAGGGAATCGGCGGACACCCTGCTTTTGCACCTTCCCGACGATCTGGCTAGCCGCAGTTCCGACCGCGGATCGGTGACGATCCAAATCCACTGGCTTAACTACCGCCCTCCCACCGACGTCTATTCCCAAAACGACGTAGAGTCCTACCCTCCGGCGCTGGAGCTCTTTCTGCAGAGCCAGGAAGGCCGCGTCTTTTCTCAGAGCTACGCCGCCGCGCCGTCGCCGCGGGGTCAGACCGCGCCGACGGTCCTTCGGGGCTATCGGGTGCGAGTCCAGGCCCAGCTGGATCAGCAAAGCCTGAAGGCCGAGGAAGTGGTGGTGCTGCAGCGATGAGGTGGCCCGCTCTGCTCTTGGTTGGCTTGGCGGGGCTGTGGAGCTCCGGGGCTTGGGCGCTGGAGTTGGAAGTCCGAGGCCCGGGACAGTCCGGCTTTTCCTCCCAGACCTCCTGGGGACTCCAAGACCTGGCGCTGATCGCCGATAGCGAGACCCTTTACGTGGCTCTGCGGCGGACCCAGGGATGGCAGGAGCAGGGACGGCTCCTGAAGGTCACCCTCAACGACAACGACGGCCAATGGACCCTGCGTTGGAGCCAGGCCCTGGAGGGGCAGCGCCGGCTCCTGGTGGCTCCGCTGTCCGGCGGTGTCTTCGCTGCGGGGGAATTGGTCTCCGTCCCTTGGGAGGAGCCGGAGCTCCAGGACTTTATGGGGCTGGACCAGGATGAGTGGATGGCTTTTCAGGCCCTGTCGGACTCCTCGGTGTGGGGTGCTCCGCGATCGCTGGTGGCCGTGGGAGCCACGGAGACCTTTCCCTCCCGCCGGTCCATGATCTACGGCCACTGCAGCGACGGCGTACTGTCTGCCCTGGACGCTACTACCGGCCGGGAGCTCTGGGCCTTTTTGGCCCCTTCGGTGCTGGGATACCCCAGGATGAAAAGGGCCTTGACGGCCCTGCCCGAAGAGCCCTTGCCCTGGCTGACCGAGGGCTTTCTCAGCGCTGAGGACGTGGTGCTGGACGGTCAGAGTCGTACTCTGCTCTGGGGGCCCCTTGGCCAGGGAGGCCGGGGACTCTACTGTCTCGACGTCACCGATCCCGAAGCTCCTCGATACCTGTGGTGCCGCGAGGACCTGAGCCAGGGCCAGTGGACCTTCGACGGCCGTTGCCAGGGCACGGCGGAGCTGGGCTTCACCGAGGGACCCGGTCTGGCCTTTCCTCTGGGCGACGGGCGGGACATGATCCTTGGTACCGGCGAAGGCCAACAGGGCCGGCTGCTCTGGTTGGATAGTACCAGCGGGACCACGCTGTGGACCTCCCAGGTCCTGGAGGGCGAGGTCACCGCCGCGCCGGCGGCCTTCTGCAACGCCCAGGGAGATCCTGAGATCCTGTTGGTCCACTCCGGTGCGGTGCTGCAGGGCTTTTTGGTGGAGGATCAGGCCTTGACGGCCTCGGGGAGCTATCGCGCCGGGACGGGGCTGACTTTTCAGGGCTCTCCTGCCGCGGCGTGGTTGCGCCAGCGTCGCTTTACCGCTGTCCTGGCGCGATCCGAGAGCCAGGTAGCAGTCACGGCTCTGGAGGTAACTCTGAAGGATGGGGCCCTGACGCTGGAGCCCCTGTGGACCCAGACTGCCGAGGGGCAGCCCGTCGGAGGGCCTCAGATCTACGGTGACCAAGTCCTGGTGATTCTCCAACGGGGGAGTCAGCGAGAAGTGGTCTGTTGGGACCTGTGGAACGGCGCTGAGGCCCAGCGGGTCCAGCTGGGCCAGGATTCAATGGCGATTTTTCTGAACGGACAGATCCTGGAGATCTCGGCCAATTCCGGTGGCATCTCAGTGGAGGCGGTGGCCCAATTGGCGCCCCCAACCAGGGAGACGGGGCTGCTCTACCGGGCCTTTTATTAGGGGGTAGGCGCTGTGGAAAAGGACCTGGACCGGGGCCAGAGCGTGGGACTGCCGGGAAAGCTTTGGGATTTGACCAACTATCGCCCCCAGCCCCAGGCGGTGAGGCTCATCCCCCAGCAGTTGGCGGAGCGTCTGGAGGTGTTGCCCCTGGAGCTCACAGCCGACGGGCGCTTTCTGGTGGCTGCCGTCGACCCTCTGAACTTGCCGGCCCAGGACGAGCTGTCGCTGGTCTCGGGCCGCCGGGTGGAGTTCATCCCGGCCCTGCCCGCCGAGATTCACCGCTGTCTCAAACGGGCCTATGAGGTGCATCACCTGATCCAGGACGCTGCTGGGGAGCTTCCGGCGTCGGTGGCTGAGGCCTCGGAGGAGGAACTGTCCTCCCAAGGGCCGGTGATCCGTTTCGTGGATCACCTGATCCAACAGGCCGCCAGAGAGGGAGCCTCGGACATCCACATCGAGCCGGGCCGAGACGAAAGTCAAGTGCGCTTTCGAGTGGACGGCCTCTTGAGCGGTGAGCTGACCTTCCCGGCCTGGCTCCACCGGGCTGTGATCTCTCGGATAAAGGTGATGGCCCGCATCGACATCGCCCAAAAACGGCGGCCCCAGGACGGGAAAATCCTGGTGGAAGCCCAGGGACGGCCGGTGGACCTCCGAGTCTCCACGTTGCCGACGCTCTACGGCGAGAAGGCGGTGTTACGGTTGCTGGATCGGGCCCAGGCTGCGGTGGGCCTGGAGGGATTGGGCTGTGACGCCGACGATCTGGAGTTCCTGCGCCGCCTGGCGGCTCGTAAAAGCGGCCTGGTGCTGAGCACTGGCCCCACCGGCAGCGGCAAGACCACCACCCTCTATTCGCTACTGGAGCTGACCGATCGAGCTGGATCCAACGTGGTCACCGTAGAGGACCCCGTGGAGTACGAGATCGCTGGCGTCAGCCAGGTGCAGATCGATCCCAGGTCGGAGTTTACCTTTCCTCTGGCGTTGCGGTCCATTTTGCGACAGGATCCCGATATCATTATGGTGGGCGAGATCCGCGACGTCGAGACGGCGGAGTTGGCCGTCCGAGCGGCCTTGACGGGCCATTTCGTCCTGAGCAGCCTTCACACCCTGGACGGCGCCAGCGCCCCGGCACGGCTCATCGACATGGGCATCCAGCCCTTTCTGCTGGCGGCGTCGCTTCATTGCGTCATCTCCCAGCGGCTTTTGCGGCGGCTTTGTCCCCACTGCCGCCAGGCCTGGACGCCTTCGCCGGATCAGTGCCGGAGCCTGTCCATCCCCCAGGGCAGTAGGCTCTGGAGAAAAAAGGGTTGCTCCCACTGCCGCCACTCGGGATTTAGGGGGCGGACGGCGATCTTCGAGATCATGGAAATCGACGGGACCCTGTCCCAGCTGATACTGCAACGGGCCAACCGGGACCAGATGGTGGCCGCGGCGACCGAGAAGGGTATGCGATCCCTCCAGTCCCGGGCGATCCAGTGTGCTCTCGACGGCACCACCAGCCTGGAGGAGGCCCTGGCGATCTTCTAGGCGGAGCGGCCCGGAGCGAAGGGCTCTTGCCCAAGGAGGGGGTTTTTATGACTTCCCGGTGGACTTTGGCAACGGTGGTAGAGGAAGCCCTTCGGCGAAGGGCCAGCGACGTCCACCTGTCGGTGGGCGCTCCGGCGGCCTTTCGGGTAGACGGCCAGCTCTGTTTCGACGACGATGGGGGAGCTCTGACGGCCTTGGCCCTGGAAGCATTCCTGGCGGAACTGCTGGACTCCCGTCGACGCCGAAGCTTCGAAGAGGCTCGGGAACTGGACCTGGCGGCAGACGTTGTCGCCCCGTCGGGGCCTGTCCGGTGCCGGGTCAACTGTTTTTTTAGCCTTGGCCGTCCCGGGGTAGTGCTTCGGCTGATCCCCCGGGAGATCCCCTCTCCGTCTCAGCTGGGGTTGCCCCGGGCCCTATGGGAGATCTGCGGCAAGCGACGGGGCCTCTTTTTGGTCACCGGACCTGCCGGCAGCGGCAAGAGCACCACCCTGGCCGCCATGGTCCAGGAGATCAACAGGACCAGCCGGAAGCACGTCATCACCGTCGAGGACCCGGTGGAGTACCTCCACGAGAGCCAGCAGTCGCTGATCCACCAGCGAGAGCTGGGCCAGGACACCAGGGGCTTCGGCGAAGCGTTGCGCCAGGCCCTGCGCCAGGATCCCGATGTAATCCTGGTTGGTGAGATGCGCGACAGTGAGACCATCGCTACGGCACTGACGGCCGCCGA
>CAZCKP010000090.1:0-5294 GCA_964499295.1 uncultured Synergistaceae bacterium
GCGCTCATGGAGATCTCGTAGGGGATCGAGAAGGCCACCCGCTCCATCCGCTCCGGTGTGGCCGACATGCCCGCCGAGGCCATGTCGATCCTGCCCGACAGCAGCGAGGGGATCAGGGCGTCGAAGGCCATGTCCACCCACTGGATCTTCTTGCCCAGGATCTCGCCGATGCGATTGGTCAGCTCCACGTCGAAGCCCTGGAGGGTCCCGTCGGTGCCTATGAACTCGTAGGGCGGATAGGTGCTCTCGGTGCCCACGATCAACGTGTCCTTGTCCATGGCCGAAGCGCCCCAGGCGACGCCGGCGCCCAGGACCAGAAGGCCCAGGGCCGTCAGGATTTTCTTAAAATTCATCACAAAACCTCCTCACATGTGAAATTACGGGTGCCTAAAAGCCACAGCTTGTAAACATAAGTTTCTTTAACGAAGATCATACTGTGACGCCGACGGACCGTCAAGGGGGAACTTGCCCTCCAAAAGTCGAGGGGCTGGTCAGGGACTGACTCATCAAGGGCTTACCCTCCAGGCTAGTCCCCAAAAGAGAGCCGACTTTGGGCCCTCTAGTCAAAGGTCCAGGGCCGGTCCTTTCGTTTGGGCCACTTCGTCTTGGCCACTAGGAGGAGCTCCCTTCGCTGTGGCGTCGGATCTTGCCGTAGCGGAGCACAGCGCCGTGCTCCCAGTGCTCCACCTGGACGCCTAGATAGCCGTTTTTTAGCATCATCCGGTGGCTCTTGGCCAGGCCGCCCAGGGGAACGATCAGCGCCAGGGGATCGCACTGGAGCCCCTGGCCGTCGGTTCTGATGTAGGTCAAAAACCGAGCCTTGCCGCCGTAGAAGCGGTTCCAGTCCACCACGTGACAGCCCGCAGCCAGGGCGTTGGTCAAGCTGGCGGGGTTGTTGGGCGAGATGGTAGAGATCATGTGGTGCCGTCCCGGGGGCATGCAGCGGATCGAGGCCTTGACCAGCCGGCGCTGGAGGTTGTTGCCCCGGTACTGCCGGAGCACCACGATGATGTCCCGAATGGCTCCCTCCTCGGGAGGGATCTCCTTGAGGGGACTCTCGGCGGTGAGCTTGATCCAGTCCTCGGCGATGGTGGACACGATGGCCATAGCCACCAGCTGCCGCCCCACCCGGACGCCCAGGCCCCAGCCCTCGCCGTTGAGGTTGCGGTCGATGGTGTTGTCGCTGACGAAAAGCGACTCGTCGCCCACGTCCCGGGCGATGCGATCGTTAAGGGCCTGGGCCTCGGCCACGTCGTGGCGGGTCAGCACCGTCAGCTCGGCGGGCACTCGGTCGCCGCCAGGGGCCACCTTCAGGGTAAAGCGGCGCATCGCCTCGGGCAGCCTTTCGTAGGCCTGCCGGACCAGTTCTTCCATGGAAAGTTCCACGATCTCTCGCCTCCCCTCCCGATTAGGATGCTAGATTAGGACGCTAATCATTATCCAACAGAGCCGAAAACCTTTCAAGTTCTCCCTGGGGAAGCCCTAGAATCCCCGGGAAAATGTTATACTTAGGGATTATAAATGATCAGAAAGGAGCGAAGGCTATGACCAAGGGGCCGGCCAAGACCAACGCCGTGCGGGAACTGGAGCGGCTGGGCATCGCCATGGAGTTGCGGGAATACGCCGTCGACGAGGAAGACCTCAGCGCCACCCACGCGGCCCAGGAGCTGGCCATGGAGCTGGCGCAGATCTTCAAAACCCTGGTGCTCCGAGCCGACGGGAGAGCCAAGGAGATCCTGGTGGCTTCCATTCCCGGCGACCTGGAGCTGGACCCTAAAAAGCTGGCCGCCTTGGCTGGCAAGGGCCGGGTGGAGATGGTCCACCAGCGGGAGCTCTTCGACCTGACGGGCTACGTCCGGGGCGGCTGTTCGCCCCTGGCCATGAAGCGCCGCTATCCCTACTACCTCCACAGCTCGGCGCTGGACCATGACCGTATCTCTGTCAGCGCCGGTCGGAGGGGCCTCCAGATCGTGTTGGACCCCCGGGACTTGATCCGTGCCACCGGCGCTGTCACAGGCCTCATCGCCCGGGAAGCTCCCTGATCTCCCCGATTTCCAGCTTCCCATTTTCCCATTCCCCAAGGGAGGAACGACCTATGGTAAAGATCTACGCTCCCGCCTCGATAGGCAACGTGGGCGTGGCCTTCGACGTGCTGGGGGCGGCGGTGACGCCCGTCGACGGGTCCCTGCTGGGCGACTGTCTATCGGTGGAAGCCTCGCCCCATTTCAGTCTGACCGTGACTGGCCCCTACGCCCAGCGGTTGCCCCAGGACCCTTCCCAGAATCTGGCCTGGCTCTGCTGGGAAGGATTCTGCCAAGAGTTGGGCCGGCCGGTGCCCGTGGCCATGAACCTGGAAAAAAACATGCCCCTCTGCTCCGGTCTGGGCTCCAGCGCCAGCACCGTGGTGGCGGCCTTAGACGCCTTGAATCGCTACTGCGGCCGCCCCCTGGATGATCATCGACTGTTGGACCTGATGGGCCGCATGGAGGGGACCTTTTCCGGCGGCGTTCACTACGACAACGTGGCTCCTTCCTATCTAGGTGGCCTTCAGCTGATCCTCCAGGAGCCCGGCAGGCTCTGCCTGAACTTGCCCTGCCCCGAGGATTGGTATTGGGTCATGGCCTATGCCGACATCTCGGTGCCCACCGCTCTGGCCCGGTCGGTGATGCCCCAGAGCTACAGCCGCGGCGACTGTGTCCGCCAGGGCCGCAACATCGCCGCCTTTGTCCACAGCTGCTACAGCGGCGACAGCGCCCTGGCGGGACAGGTTTGGCAGGATCTCATCGCCGAGCCCTACCGAGCGAAGCTGCTGCCGGGCTTCGATCAGGCCCGGGAGACGGTGATGGCCCTAGGGGCCCTGACCTGCCAGATCTCGGGTTCCGGCCCCACGCTGTTCGTGATCTGTCAGAGCTTGGACCGGGCCCAGGCCTGCGCCGATGCCCTGGCCCAGGGGTACAGTGCCGACGGCTTCGTCAAGATCTGCCGATTGGACAGGGAAGGCTCCAGGGAGGTGGACTAGATGGAGCTCTACAACCTGATGGACCCCACTGAAAGGGTCTCCTTCGCTCAGGCGGTGCAACAGGGCCTAGGGCGTGGCCAGGGGCTCTTTTTCCCCCGGGATCTTCCCCGGCTGGAGCTGGAGAGGATCGACGAGCTCCTGGAGATGGACTTCATCGCCCGCAGCGCCGAGATCCTGGGGGCCTGGATCGGCGACGAGATAGAGCCCCAGGAACTCCAGCGGCGGGTCGCCAAAGCCTTTAATTTTCCCCTGCCCCTGAGAGAGGTGGAGGAAGGCCTGGCGGTGCTGGAGCTCTTCCACGGGCCCACCCTGGCCTTCAAGGACTTTGGCGCTCGGTTTATGGCCCAGATGGTGGAGTGCTTCGGCGGCGGTCGGCCTATCACGATCCTGACGGCCACCTCGGGAGACACCGGCGCTGCGGTGGCCCAGGCCTTTTACGGCATGGAAAGGGTCAAGGTGGTGGTGCTCTATCCCCGGGGAAGGATAAGCCCCCTCCAGGAAAAGCTCTTCTGCACCCTCGGCGGCAACGTGACCACCTTGGCCGTGGCTGGCGACTTCGACAGTTGCCAGGGCCTGGTCAAGGATGCCTTCGACGACGCCGCACTGGTGGAGGAGCTGGGGCTCAACTCGGCCAATTCCATCAACGTTAGCCGGCTGTTGGCCCAGATCTGCTATTACTTCGAGGCCCTGGCCCAGGTTCCTCCGGCGCGACGTGGCGATGTCGTTGTCGCCGTGCCCAGCGGCAACTTTGGCAACCTGACGGCGGGCCTTTTGGCCTGGTCCATGGGGTTGCCGGTCCGGCGCTTCGTGGCTGCCACCAACAGCAACGACACGGTGCCCCGCTACCTCCAGAGCGGCCTCTGGGATCCCCGCCCCACGGTGGCCACGCTGTCCAACTCCATGGACGTGAGCCGGCCCAACAACTGGCCTCGGGTGGAGGAGCTGATGAAGCGCCTGGGGCGGCCCCTGTCGGAATTGGCCTCGGAGGCTCTGGACGACGAAGCCACCTGCCGGGCCATCAAGGACCTTTACGCTCTGGGCTACCTGTCGGAGCCCCATGGAGCTCTGGCCTGGAGGGTCCTGAAAGATCACCTCCAGCCTGGCCAGTACGGCCTTTTTCTGGCCACGGCCCAGCCTGCCAAGTTCGCCCACACCGTGGAGGAGGTCCTGGAACTGAAGCTGGAATTGCCTCCGGCCCTGGCCGAGAGGGCCGATCTGCCGGTGCTGTCCCAGCCGATCCCGGCGAGTTTTGGGGCGTTGCGGGAGGTGCTGCGTTCCCTATGGTGAGGTCCCGAGATCCCCGGGAGGCCCCGGTGAATCCGACGGATAAAAAGGCCGTCATCGACGTGGGGACCAATTCGGTGAAGTTCTGCCTGGCCCAGGGCAGTCGCGGTGGATTTCGGGTGCTGGACGACAGGGTGGAGATCGCCCGGCTGGGCGAGGGCCTCCGGTCCACTGGGAAGATCTCCCAGGAGGCCATGGAGCGAAACCTCCGGGCGATCCGGGGCTTCGCCGCCCTGGCCCGCCGTGCCGGGGTGAGCGAGGTGGCCGCCGTGGGGACCATGGCCCTGCGGAAGGCCTCCAACGCCGGGGAGTTCCTGAAGGCCCTGAAGGACCAGACTGGCATTTCCCTGCGGGTCCTGACGGGCTGCGAAGAGGCCTGCCTCTCCTATAGCGCCGTGATGACCCTGCCGGGAGCCCGCAAGGGCCGGCTGGTGAGCTTTGATACCGGTGGCGGTAGCACCGAGTTCGCCCTCTGCCAGGACGGCAAGATCCTGCGACAGTTCAGCCTGGACCTGGGAGCCGTGACGGTGACGGAGACCTTTTTCCCCAGCTCTCCCGTGGAGCCCCGGATCCTGGAAACCGCCCTGGACTCGCTGGGCCGGACCCTGCGGGACAGCGGCATCAAGCCCAAGCCCTGCACCCTGGTGGGCATCGGCGGCTCCCTGACCACCATGGCGTCGGTGAAGCTGAAGCTTCGCCACTACGCCCCCGAGGTCGTCCAGGGCACGGTGCTGACCTCCGCCGACGTGGACCACCAAATCAGGCTCTACAGCTCCTGCTCCCTGAGCCAGCGCCGCAGGATAACCGGCCTGGCTCCGCTGCGGGCCGACGTGATCCTGGCCGGTGCCTGCATCGTCCGGGCGGTGATGGACCTGTTTCAGCGGGATAGCTGCACCGTCAGCGCCCGAAGCCTGCGCCACGGTCTGATGGAACTGCTCTTCGCCCGGCCCCGCCAATCCCATAAATGACGCCAAAAAAGCGCCTCCCCGGC
>CAZCKP010000091.1:0-5277 GCA_964499295.1 uncultured Synergistaceae bacterium
ACACAAGCCCCTGGATGTTTGACCTGAAAGTTCGCGGCTATGTGGGGGCAAGAGAAGGCGGTTCCTTCACCCTGCTGGCATCCTATACTTTCTAAGGAGTAACAGTAACAGGTAATTACGCAAAAGCAGAAAGCGCCCCGGCTCCTGACGTGAGGAGCCGGGGCCTTACTATATTTTGCGGTGTATAATTTTTTGAAAACCCTGAAGAAGCCTGTGGTATCATCGGAGCATCGTTGGAGTTATCGTCAAAAAGCGAAAGGGAGTGGTGGACGTGAAAAAATTAACGGTTTTGGTCCTGGCGGCAGCAGTAGCGCTGGCTGCGGGGGCCGCTCAGGGAGCTTTCCGGATGGACATCCGTCCCGGCTACGGCGTCACGGCTCTTGGGTGGCTCTCGGACTGGAATCCCCACCTGAAGGGCACCGACTACGACACGCCGGTTTACCGCATGGACAGCGGCCAGCCCGGCGCGGTGGCTCTGGCCATCGCCGGGACCCATCCCCGGGAGATCGGGGGCTTCACCGCCGCCACGGTGCTGCTGGAACAGGGCCAGGTGACCCAGGGGAGCCTTTTCGTGATACCCTGTCTCAACGCTGCTGGCATGGCTACCAAGGACCAGCTGGGCAGGATGGATCAACAGCTGATGGTGGAGGGCCGCCAGGGCTGGCGGCTGTTGAGCTACGGCGACCGCTACCTGCCCCTGGAGCCTGGCCAGGAGGATCCGCCTAGGTTCGTCCATCCCTCGGGGTACGTCCACGACGACGGCATGGAGTGGCGCAACGTGAACCGCAACTACCCTGGCCAGGCCCAGGGCACGCCGGCCCAGATGATAACCTACGCTGTGATGGAGCTGATCCGGCGGGAGGGCGTCCAGTGGTGTCTGGACATGCACGAGAGCCGTACCTCCGAGCGCTACCTGGACCGCAAAACCGGCAAGATCGAGCCCGGCGGCCAGCTGGCCTACTCGCTGATCACCCACCCCAAGGGGGTGGAACTGGGCGCTGAGGCCCTGTTTTTGCTGGAGGACCGAGGGGTGAGGCTCAAGTTAGACCAGTCGGCGCCGGGATTTAGGGGCATCAGTCACTACGAGATCGGCCAGGGCACCGACTGCGTCCCCTTCCTCAGCGAGACGCCCAACCCCGCCATGGATCCCTGGCGGGAACGTCCCGATACACTGACGGATCCCCACTACCGCTTGGAGACCAGGGTGGGCACCACCTTGGAGGTGCTGAGGGCCCTGGCGGAGGTCTGCGGCCGGACTATGGGGCCCTTGACGCTCCAGGGGCTGCCCACCAGGGAGCAGCTGGAACGGGAGGGCCTGGCCCAGTGGCTCTATTGACGCTGGAACCGGACCCTGGAGCCAGGAGAGGCTAGGCCGTGGAATCGCCGCAGATTCGCATCGCCGTCACCGGCAGCCGGGGGAAAAGCGGCGTGGTGCGGCTGCTCCACCGGGCCCTGGAAGCCTGCGGATACCGGACCTGGTCCCGTATCACCGGCCTGGTCCCCCGGGAACTGGGCCCCCATGGCGAGAGGCCTATCCTGCGCCCCTCGGGGGCCCACGTGGCCGAGATGAAATGGTGGCTCCAGAGCCTGCCACCGGCCCAGGCGGTAGTTATGGAAAACAGCGCCGTGTCGCCGGAGCTCCAGGGGCTATGCCCTCGCTGGCTGAAGCCCACGGCCACGGTGCTGACCAACCTTCGGCCTGACCATCAAGCCCAGTGGGGCCCCGACCAGATTCACGCCCTGGAGGCGCTGTCGCTGGGGTTGCCTCGAGGCGGGGCGGTGGTGTTGCCCCAGGATTTGGCCCAATGGCCTCCCATGGTTCTCCGGGCTCGAGAGCGAAAACTAACGCTGATACCGGCGACGGCGGAGGCGAATCTGCCGCCCCATCGAAGCGCCAATTTGGGCCTGGCCCTGGCGCTGTGCCGCCACCTGGCGCTGGACCTGGACCGTTGCCAGCAGGCCATGGAGGCCCTGGAGCCCGACGCCGCCGATTTTGCGGTGCTGTCCCTGCCGGGGGCTCAGCTGGCCTTCGCCTTTTCCGTTAACGACCTGACCACCACCCAGGAGCTTTTGGCCTCCCTGGGCTGGGACCAGCGGGACACCGAGGTGATCTACAACCACCGCTCCGACCGGATGGACCGCCTTAGGGCCTTTCAAGGCTGGTTGCAGGGGGATTGGAAGGCCGTCCACGTCATCGGCCACCGGCCGCCTCGGGGCCCCCTGAGGGGAGCCTATCGGGCCCTGGAGAGAGTGGAGGACCTAGAGGAGTTTCTGCAGGGCCGGGGGAAGGTGCTGGGCTGCGGCAACAGCGTCTACGGCCTGCCGCTGAAGTTCAAGCTGGCCCTGGAAGAAAGAAGCCTAAAGGAAGGGAGGCCGCTCTAGATGACCGACAGCGCTGTGGTGGCCCTAGGCGTGGCCGTGGCCATGATCTACGACCGGCGGACCGGCTACGGCTGCGGCGGCCTGATCACCCCCGGCGTGACAGCCCTGACGCTGTACCATCCTGCCAGGGCCCTCTGGGGCCTGGCGGCGGCCCTGGTTGTCTGGGGCCTGCTGGAGCTGGGAGTGCGCCGCTTCGGCTGGTATGGCCGCCAGAGGATGGGTTGGGCGTTGTTGCTGTCCCTGGCCCTGCGAGGCCTGGCGGGAAGCCTCTCGCCGGAAGCCCTCTGGATCGGCTGGGTGGTGCCGGGGCTGGTAGCCGCCGACATCCAGCGTCAAGGCCTGGTGGAGACGCTGTCGGCGGCGGCCACAGCCACGGTGGTCACTGCCTTCGGCGCCCAAGGGATGGCCCTAGTACTATCCTGGTGGAGGTGAGGTCCCTGAACCTGGCAGAACTGGAAGAATACCAGCGGCGGCAACGCCAGCTCCGATGGCGGAACCTGGGCCTTTTGAGCGGCCTGGCCCTGGTCCTGGTGGGGCTGTGGTTCTGGGCCGGATCGGGACTCTCGCCGGCCCAGGCCCGGCTGTGGCGTTCGGTCCGAGAGGCCCAGAATCTGCTCTGGCAGTGGCGTCAGACCCTGGTCAGTCCCGACTACGATCCCAGCGCCGACCGCTGGCAGACGGGGCTCATCGGCCTGGAATGGAGCCCCTGGAGCACCACCCTGGGCCAGCTGGAGGCCAAGCGCACAGCCTGCGATCCCCGCTGGGCCCTGGTGGTAGATAGGTGGATGGACCAGCTGGGCCTAGGCCCCGGTGATACCGTGGCGGTGCTGTCGTCGTCGTCCTTTCCGGGGCTGATCCTGAACACCCTGATGGCCCTGGAGGCCCGGCGGATCCAGCCTCTGCTGGTGGTCTCTCTGGGAGCTTCCACCTGGGGCGCCAATGATCCCGCAGCGCCTTGGTTCGCCATGGCGGAACAGCTCCACCGCGGCGGCCTGCTCCGGACCAGGGCCAGGGCTTGCACCATCGGTGGCGGCGGCGAGACCGGCGGCGGCCTGTCCCCCCAGGTCCGCCAAGCCATGAAGGATCTGGCCGAGGGCGCGGGGGTTCCCCTGGTGGAGCTGGACTCCCTGGAAGCCATGATCGCCTGGAAGATGGAGCTGATCGACAGCGCCGGAGCCAAGGCCGTGATCTCCATCGGTGGTTCCCATGGCAACATGGGTGACGGGCCGGAGGTGCTGGCTCTGCCGCCGGGACTGCTGGAGCCGGGACGGACCGACGGCGGCGACGGCGTCATCGGCCGAGCCCTGAGGGCCGGCTATCCGGTGATCCATCTGCTGAACCTCCGGGGCTTGGCCGCCGCCGAGGGCGTGCCCTTCGACGGACCGCCGAGGCCCTTTTTTCGAGGGAGCCGGGCTCCCAAGGCGGCTCTTTTGGCCTGGGGCCTTTTCGCCGTTGTCATGGCGGGGTTCCAGCGCTGGCGAGTGGACCGCTGAGTCGAGACATGGCTGGGGAGAATCCAGGAAATTACTGGTACCTTCGGGGGGCTTTCGATGTGCTATAATGGGCTAGAAGTACTAGCAAATTTATCAGGAATTTCCTGTTTCCCCCGGAGGTGTTTCAGTTTATGGAAAGAAGCGGTACCATCACCATGGGCGGCAACGCCATGACCCTGGTAGGACCGGAGCTGAAGGTGGGCGACAAGGCCCCGGACTTCGTCCTTTGCGACCAATCCCTGGCTCCGGTGTCCCTGGCCGACCTGAAGGGCAAGGTCAAGGTCTTCTCGGTGACGCCCTCGCTGGACACGGGAGTCTGCGACCAGCAGGCCCAGTGGTTCAACGCCGAGGCAGCCAAGCTATCCGATGACGTGGCTATAGTCAACGTCAGCATGGACCTGCCCTTTGCTATCAAGCGGTTCTGCGCCGCCCGGTCCATCGACAAGGTCCAGGTCCTGTCGGACCATCGCTGCGCCTCCTTCGGCGAGAACTGGGGCGTGCTGATTAAGGAGCTGCGGCTGCTCTGCCGGGCCGTCTTCGTGGTGGACAAAGACGACGTGATCCGCTACGTCGAGATCGTCCCTGAGGTGACCCACAGTCCCGATTACGACGGACTGATGGCGGCCCTTAAAGAAGTGGTCTAGACAAGAAGCGCTTTAGACGAAGACGTTCCCCGCCAAGGGCGGCCATAGAATCCAAGGAGGCCCGGGACAAGAGGATCTCTCTTGCCCCGGGCCTCCTTGTAGTATCGGCCTTCTGGCTCATTGGCTAAAGCGGCGGCTCAGCTGCAGCGGCCGCAGCGGCTACAGGCCGACGGAGCCGTGGCGCAGCCCCCCAGAGCGGTCTCTCTGAGCTCTAGAGGTATCCGTCGTCCCACGGCGTACATGGTTTCCAGCATCTCGTCGAAGGGGATAAGCTGCTCGATGCCGCTTAGAGCCATCTCCGAGGCCACCAAGGCGTTGGCGGCGCCCGAGGCGTTTCGGTTCTGACAGGGATATTCCACCAGGCCGCCCACGGGGTCGCAGACTAACCCGAGCATGTTCATCAGCACCGTAGAAGCGGCGTCTAGGCACTGCTCCGGCGCGCCTCCCATGAGCTCCACCACCGCCGAGGCCGCCATGGCCGAGGCCACACCCACCTCGGCCTGACAGCCTCCCACGGCTCCCGCCACGGTGGCGTTACGCATGGCCAAATATCCTACGGCTCCGGCGTTGAAAAGGCCGTCCAGGATCCGGCTGTCGGAGATTTTGTAGCACTCCTGCAGGGCCAACAGCACCCCTGGGACCACTCCGGCAGACCCCGCCGTAGGAGCCGCCACGATGAGGCCCATCGAAGCGTTGAGCTCCATCACCGCCGCGGCGTAGGTGATGGCCTTGGACAGCACTTCGCCGCAGATGGCCTT
>CAZCKP010000092.1:0-2120 GCA_964499295.1 uncultured Synergistaceae bacterium
CCTGGAGGATCTGCGGGAACAGCTATTGTCCACGGCCATGCCCCAGGTTTTCGCGGGCCTCCAGGCCTGGCAGGAGGGCCACTGATCCGTCGCCGATTCCTACAGAGAACCAATGGAGAAGCCACAAAAGGACGCCCCGGGGCTTGGCCTCGAGGCGTCCTTCTGTGCAGCTGTTTGTCATGAAAACCCAGGAAGCGAGGGTAAAGAAACTATCGATCGTCGGAGTCCCTGGAGGCCAGGAGGATGGCCAGGTCCCATAGCGCCGCCGCGGCCTCGCCTCGAGTCAGCCAGGGGATGTAGCTGTAAGCCTGGATGGGCAGATCCCACTCCGGATTGCCGCAGAACTCCGCCATGGCGCGGCGGAACTCCTCCCGGAGGACCTTGCCTTCCTGGCTGGGCACCGTCGGGGCGCCCTCGGGGAAGGCCCGGTCCAGAGCCTCCTGGAGGTGTCGGGCCTGCATGGAGAAGGAGGGACCGAAGGCGTTGCCCCAAAGGGGAGGAATCCAGCCGTAGAGCTGCTGGGCATGGACGGCCTCCCAGTAGGGGCTTTGGAAGTCCACATCGGAGTAGTTATCCTCCAGGGCCAGGCGGCTGCGTTCCTTCAGCAGCTGGGATTGGACCTGCTGGACCGGCACGTCCCGGAGCTTCTGGTCGTTCTGGCAGGACAGCGCCGCCAGAGCCCCGGCGGCCTGGCCCGTCAGCATGGTGATGGGATGGAGCCGGATGGATCCGTTGACCATCCGGGAGACGGAGATGTTCTTTTCCGCCGCCAGGAAGCCATCCAGCTCCAGGGGGATCAGGCATTCCAAAGGCACCTGGAACCGGCCGGGCTTCCAGGCCGTGGGGAAGTCCTCCGGCGATTCTCCCAGGTCCGATTCCAGGAACTCCTGGAGGTGGGAGCCGTGGACGTCAATGGGGTACTCGCCCACGGCGATAGAGCTGGAGTGACGGCGCTCCACCCGCCCCGTCTCCTGGTCTCGGCGGATATCGGCCACCGTCAGGGTCCGCACCCCCAAGATCCGGCGGCTCTCCCGTACGTAGGGGATCGGTGGCATGTGATGGGCCAGCTCGTTGGCTCCCAGAGGGATCCAGGCGGCCTGGTTTCTGGGATTGTCGCCGCTATTGCCATAGCCCGGTCGGGTGTCCAGGGTCCAATCCTTCTGTCCCAGATCGTTGCGGTAGTAGTAGAGCAGCGCCAGGGTCCGCTCCAGGGCCTGGGCGTTGATGATCTTTCGATAGGCCCGGTCTTCGAGATAGCGCACCGTCAGGCCCGGCTGGTCCTCGGAGTTACCGGGGAAGTCGTTGCCCCAGTTCAGCGAGGTGGTGGTCACGTTGCCCCAGGTGGAGGCCTCGTCGCCCAGGATGGGCAGGTTCCAGTCGGGGTCAGGAATCGCCCGGTAGGCGTTGAAGGACCGGACGTTGTAGGGGTAGCCGTCGGGCCAGTCCTTGCCGTTAAGGGTCACGATCTTGGCGAAGTTCTTTCGGAGCAGGGGATAGTTGGGGGGCAGCGGTGGGTTGACGGCGTCGTTGGGATCTCTGAGGCGCCGGATCGGAGCCACCCAGGTGATGTCCTGGATCACCGCGTCCAGATCCAGGTCCGGTGAGATGGAATTGCCGACACGATAGCGGGCTGACGTCAGAGGGATTACGTCGCCGCACTCGGTGGCGTCGATCAGAGTCTTGCTCTCCAGCAGCAGCTCCCGGCCCTGGTGGCGGATCCGCAGCCCCGTTACGGAGCCGTTCTGTTCCTGCACCGACAGTAAATCGGCGTGGAGGTAGAGGTCCACGGGGCCGGCTTCCTGGAGCATCTCCAGTAGCACCTGCTGTTCAACATCGGCGGAGCCCGAGATCACGTCGGCGCCCCAGTAACAGATGGCGTTGTTGACGCCCCACTGGGCGTAGAGGTCGTTCAAGCGCTGGATGAACTGGCCGTAGATCCCCGTCCGATTGAGTCGCTGGTCATCCAGGGTGGTCACCCCGGCGGCGGTCATCTGGCCGCCTATCCAGCCGGTCTCTTCCACCAAAGCCACGGAACAGCCCATTCGCGCCGCCTGGACGGCGGCGGCCCATCCGCCGGTTCCGGCTCCGGCGATCACCACGTCGTAGCTCAAGGCCCAGGC
>CAZCKP010000092.1:2220-5246 GCA_964499295.1 uncultured Synergistaceae bacterium
GTGGGAAAGGGAACAATCTGGGCGGCCCTTTTGCTGACGGCCGTCATCGGCGCCGCCGAGGTGGTGGCCGTGGGAACCGCCTACTGGCTGGAAGGGCCGGCGAAAATCCCGCTCCGCCTGGAGGAGAGTAGCCTATCCAATTTCGTTCACTGAGGGGGCCTGGGCCGTCGCCTGGGTTCCCTTTTTGCGTTGAAAGTCGACCAGGGAGCTGGTGGCAATTTGAGAGAAGTCGTAGTATTCTCTCAAAATAATACAGTCGTCAGTCGGCTCTTTCTCTGGTAAGGGTCTCGATGGCTTTTTTTCTCGCCCATGGCGGCCTGGTGCGCCGCCAGCTAGGCGGCTCAAAGGCTCTCGCCTGGGCGCCCATTGAAAAGGAGGAACTGTCTATTGAAGGAGAGAAGAATGTGTGGCCTGGTCAAGGAGGTCAACGGTCCCTCTGACCTGGTTTACCGCAGCGATCTTCCGATTCCGGAGATCGACGACGACGAGGTGCTGATCAAGGTGCGCTGCACCGCCATCTGCGGTACCGACCTGCACATTATGGAGTGGGACGACTGGTCCAAGAAGCGGATCAAGGCGCCGGTGGTGCTGGGCCACGAGACCGTTGGCGAAATCGTGGCCGTGGGCAAAAAGGTCTCTGAGCGCCAGCTGGGACAGCGGGTTTCCTGCGAATCCCATATTCCCTGCGGCAGCTGCTGGTTCTGCCAGAACGATATGGCCCACATATGCAAGGACACCAAGCTCTTTGGGGTCACCCAAAATGGGGCCTTTGCCGAATACGCCAAGATCCGCTGGGACTGCACGGTAGTGCTGGATCAGGACATCTCCGACGAGGCGGCCTGTATGTGCGAGCCCATGGGAGCCGGGGTCCACGGCGTGGAAGCCGCCGAAGTGGCTGGCAAGACGGTGCTAGTTAGCGGCTGCGGCCCCATAGGGCTGACGGCCATCAGCGCCTGTAAGACCTTCGGCGCCGCGCTGGTCATTGCCTGCGACATCATCGACGAAAAGCTGGGGCCGGCCAAGGAGATGGGAGCCGACGTGGTGTTCAACAGTGGCAAGTGCGATCTGCCTTCGGAGATCAAGGCCCTCACCGACGGCCGTGGCGTCGACGCCGCTATCGACGTGACCGGCGCCGAGGCAGCCATCAACATCGCCCTGAAGAGCCTGCGCACCGCCGGCCGCATGGTCTGCGTGGGATTGCCCACCAAGCCGGTAACCCTCCAGGACATGACCGACGATCTGATCTACCGGGAAATTCAGCTCACCGGCGTCTCAGGTCGGAAGATCTGGGAGACCTGGGAGGACTTCTTCAAGGTCCTGAAGGGGCCCTATTTCAAACTGGACCAGGTCGTCGGCGGACGGTTCGCCATGAAGGACTTCGAGGCGGCTCTGGAGCGGATCCACAACGGCACCCCCGGCAAGATGATCCTCTATCCCCAGGGGCTCTCCGAGCAATAGCCGCTCTAACTTGGCGGTGTTTTACAATCTTTTTTTGCCAAATATGTAACTATAAATTTATTTTTAGAATTAAAATATCGAGCTTGAGAGCTAGAGCTATAAGGGCTGTATTGATTTTTGCTTTGAGACTGATACAATGTTCCGGGTGGCGCTTTCCTTGGCCTTGGCTTCTAGTTTTAAAGTAAAGGCCTCACGGATCGGCTCCTGGCTGCCAGCGGCGGCACAGGATCGTTTTAATGGCGCAAATAGCCCTAGGAGGAGGAAATTCTCATGGTAAATACAGGTATTGAAATGGCCAGCGGCAACATCAAGCGGGTGGTGGCTATACGGCTGCAGCCCGGAAAGGACCTGCTGTTGGGGCTGGAAGAGGCCTGCAAGCTGCAGGGCATCAACAACGGCGTGATCCTCAGCGCCATCGGCAGTCTGGACAGTCCCCGGTTCTGCAACCCCGTGGAGCTGCCTGACAAGAAGGCCGGCTACGGCTATGGCGAGGTGCTCCACCTGACGGGGCCCATCGAGCTGACCTGTGCCGCCGGACTGATCTGCCACGACGACGAAGGAGTGACCAACCTCCACGTTCACGTGACCATGACCGACCGCCACGGCAACGCCCACGGTGGCCACCTGGTGGAGGGCACCAAGGTGCTGTTGACGGTGGACGTGGTGATCGCCGAGCTGGAGGGGCTGGTGATGGGCCGGCAGTTCGACCCCGATCTGGAAGTGCCCATCTTCGCACCCCGTCAGGAGTAGGCTAGGACGCTCCCCAAATAGGGGACTTTTCGTTTAGAAGGGTGTGACAAAAGTGGCTACAAAAAAGACGGAGCAGCCTTGCTCCAAGGAAATGCTGCTGGAGATGTACCGCACCATGGTGAGAATCCGCTCCTTCGAGGAACATGCCGCGGAGTGCTTTACCAAGGGCCAGTTGGCGGGAAACATCCACTTGAGCATCGGCCAGGAAGGCGCCGAGGCTGGCGCTTTCGCGGCCATGAAGCCCCAGGACTACTTCACCTCCACCCATCGGGGCCACGGCCATGCCATTGCCCGGGGCGCCGACTCCAAGCGGGCCATGGCGGAGCTTTTCGGCAAGCGCACTGGCTACTGCAAGGGCAAGGGCGGTTCTATGCACATCGCCGATATGGCGAAGATGAACCATCTGGGCGCTAACGGTATCGTTGGCGCCGGTCAGGGTATTTCCGGCGGCAGCGCCCTGGCCTCCTGGATCATGGGCGACGACGCGGTGACAGTGGGATGCTTCGGCGACGGAGCTACCAACGAGGGCTCCTTCCACGAGGTGCTGAACATGGCCGCGGCCTGGAAGTTGCCGCTGGTGTGGTTCATCGAGAACAACTGCTACGGCGTGTCCACCGAGATCCACCGGGTCACCAACACTCCAGATCTGGCTTCTCGTGCTGTGGCCTACGACGTGCCCTACGCTGTGGTGGACGGCACCGACGCCGAGGAGGTCTATCACGCCATGACCAAGGCTCTGGACCACGCCCGTTCCGGCAATGGCCCCTACGTGGTGGAGGCCAAGGTGTACCGCTATCAGGGCCACTACTGCGGCGATC
>CAZCKP010000093.1:0-5231 GCA_964499295.1 uncultured Synergistaceae bacterium
GGCCACGGTGGACCTGGCCACATAGGTGGCGCCGGCTCCGACGGCCAGGTTGCACACATCAAAGGCCGGATCCATGACGCCGTAGGGCGCAGTCTTGGAATAGGCTCCCACGGGAGTGGTCGGCGACATCTGGCCGCCGGTCATGCCGTAGGTGTTGTTGTTCATCACTATGACGGTGATGTCGATATTGCGGCGGCAGGCGTGGATGAAGTGATTGCCGCCAATGGCGGTGCAGTCGCCGTCGCCGCTGACGTCCACCACCGTGAGCTCGGGACGGAACATCTTGATGCCCGTGGCATAGGCCAGGGAACGGCCGTGGGTGGTGTGGAGGGTGCAGGCGTTGACGTAGCCGGGCATACGGCTGGAACAGCCAATTCCCGAGGCCAGTACCGTCTTGGTGGGATCCAGCTTGAGGTTCACGAAAGCCCGCAGAATGGCGTTCATGATGACGCCATGGCCGCACCCGGGACACCAGATGTGGGGAAAGAAACGGGGACGCAGCCAATCAAATACTTCTTTGGTAGGCATTTTATCGTACCTCCTCGATGATCCTATCGAAAACCTCCGAGGGCAGGATCAGCTCTCCGTCGACGCGGTTCACCGGCACCACCCTGGCCTTGCCGTGGACGGCCCGTTCCACTTCCAGCACCATCTGGCCGCAGCTCAACTCGGGCACGATGATGGTCTTGACCTTGCGGGCCAGCTTTTCCAGTTCCCTGTCGGGGAAGGGCCACAGGGTAATGGGCCGGAAGTGGCCAACCTTGATGCCCTGTTTGCGGGCGTCTCGAACGGCGCGGATGCTGGAGCGGGACACGCTGCCGTAGGAGACCACTATCACCTCGGCGTCCTCAGCCTCCAGGGTCTCAAACCGGACGATATCGTCCCGGAATCGATCCACCTTCCGCATGAGGCGGCGCATTTTCTTGTCGATCTCCAGGGGGTTGCCGGTGGGAAAACCCCAGTCGTTATGGGTCAGGCCGGTGATGTGCCAGCGATAGCCGTCGCCGAAGGAGGCCATGGCGGGGACGTCGTCCTCGATGTCGGCCTGGTAGGGTACGAACTGATCCGGTGGCACCGAGGGGCGCTTGCGGTTCACTACATTAAAGGAACCCTCCTGGGGGATCACGAACTTCTCCCGCATGTGGCCGATCTCGGAATCACTCATGATCAGCACAGGCTGACGGAAGCGCTCGGCGGCGTTGAAGGCTTCGATGGCCAGGGTGTAGCACTCGGCCACCGAGGCGGGGGCGTAGGCGATGGTGCCGTGGTCGCCGTGGGTTCCCCAGCGGGCCTGCATCACGTCCTGCTGGGACACCTGGGTGGGTAACCCCGTAGAAGGACCGCCGCGCATGACATCCACCACCACCAGGGGGATCTCGGCCTCGTAGGCCAGGCCCAGGTTCTCCTGTTTCAACGTGAAGCCCGGCCCGGAACTGGCCGTCATGGCCTTAGCCCCGGCCAGGGAAGCGCCGATGGTGGAAGCTACCGCCGCCAGCTCGTCTTCCATCTGCATGAACACGCCACCGCACTTGGGCAGCTCCACGGCCATGGTCTCCATGATCTCGGTGGAAGGGGTGATGGGATAGCCCCCAAAGTACCGGCATCCAGCGGCAATAGCTCCCATAGCCAGGGCTTCGTTGCCCTGCCAAAATTCGACCTTAGCCATTGTTCTCATCCTCTCTCACCGTGATCGCCAGATCGGGGCAGATGTGGTCGCACTGCTTGCACCCGATGCAGCTTTCAAGATGGACCGTCTCCGCTTTTAACCGATCGTTGAGAGCCAGGACCTGCTTGGGACAGACCTCCACGCAGAGGCCACATCCTTTGCACCAGGTCTTGTTAATGATGACCTCAAACTTCTTTACCAATGCCTTCACCTCCAGGAAGATGAAACACTAACCAAACCTTTATAGGCCACCGATGCCGGGCTCCTTGAGGTACTCAGCCCGGAGCCGGCTCGGGTCCATCGCATTGTCACGGCGTTGCCACGCCAAGAGGGCCGCCGCCATCCCCCCCGGCGAGGAAAGCCACAGCAGGGGCAACTCTTCGGCACGATGGGCGAACAGCCTGGGGTCTCGGGCGGCGATCAGCAACCCCTGGGACCCCATCTCTCGCCGGGCCTCTTGGATCTCCTCCCAAGAGCGCTCCCTTTCGGGAAGCCACTGCTGGCCCCACTGGTCCCAGCCGGCGGAAAAGGCGCTGTCCTTGGAGGCGGCCATCAGGGCCATCAGGGGCCGACGTGGGCTCTGGGGATAGGACTGGACCAGCACCTCCAGGGAGCTCAAGGGCACCACCGGTATACCCAGCCCTAGGGCCAGCCCCATGGAATAGGCCATGGCCACGCGGATGCCCGTAAAATACCCGGGGCCCACCGTCACCGCCAGGTAGGAGAGGTCCTGAAAGCGCCAGCCTAAGGCTCCGAGAAAGGCCTCGGCCACCGGCGCCAATTGCCCAGCCTGCCGGCGCTTCAAGTCCAGGGCCACCTCCCCCAGAGGAAGGCCCTCCTCCACCAGGCCCAAACAGGTCCAGCGGTTAGAGCAGTCCAGCGACAGCAACAGTTTTCGGGACTCGCTCATGGCAGGTGCTCCTCCAGTTCCGACAGAGCCGCCAGGGCCAGGGAACCCTGGGCCTTCAGTCTCAGCTCCCGCCGCTGGGGCCCCAGGACAGTGAAGCTGCAGCACCAGAGGTTTTCGAAGTCCTGACGGCTCAGCCGATCGGGCCACTCCAGAAAAAGCAACCAGCCGTCGTCAAGGTAATCCTCTAGGCCCAAGTCTCTAGGATCGACCTGGGGCAGTCGATAGAGATCGGCGTGGGCCACCGGGATTCGGGCCTGGTATTCGTTGACCAGAGAGAAGGAAGGGCTTTTGGCGGCGTCCCATCCCAAGGCCCGACAGATAAAGCCCAGGAAAGTGGTCTTTCCTGCCCCAAGATCGCCCTCCAGCAACAGCGCCATCGAGGGCTTGAGACAGGGCGCCAGGGTCTGAGCCAAGGCTTGGCTGTCCTCCAGGCTCTGGAGCTCCATCGTCAAGGCCTCAGGGCTTCGATGTATCAGCTTCATGAGCTGAGATCCTTGAGGATCCAGGGAAGGCCGTCGGCGATCTGGGAGGCCAAAAGGCCGTCCTGGCCCTGGCAAGCTCCCAGACGCTCCCCTGCCTTGCCGTGGATCCACGCTGCCAGGGCCATCGCCCTCTGGGGAATCAGCCCTGCCGCTATCATAGCCGCCGCCGCCCCGGCGAGGACGTCGCCGGATCCTGGCACCGAAAGGGAGCGATCTCCGGCGGCGATCACCAGAGGAGGCACCTCCGGCGAAGCTACCACCGAGCGGTAACCCTTGAGGATCACCGGGCCAAAGCACTGGGCCAGCAGGTCGGCGGATCGAAGCCGCTGAGCCGAGATGTCCGAGACGGCCAGCCGCAGCAACTTGGCCGCCTCGCCCTCGTGGGGCGTCAAGCCAAAGGGCCCCTGGGGCTCGCCTTCCTGGGCGATCCAAAAGAGGCCGTCGCCGTCCCAGAGGGAAAACCGCGCCCCCTGCCAGGCCCGAAGGGTTCGGCAGATCTCTTGGGCCCGCTGGTCCCGATCCAGCCCGGGCCCCACCAACACCACGGGGCAACGGTTCTGCCAGCGCTCCAAAATAGACAAAAGCTGTGATGGTTCGTCCAGGACTTCGCCGATGATCTCCGGCAACTGCCCGGCTCCAGCCGAGAGCACCGGCTCCGGCGAGGCCAGCACCACCAGCCCTGCACCGGCCCTCAAAGCGCCCCGGGCCGCCAGCAGAGCAGCGCCACGGTAGCGGAGGGAGCCGGCTACGATCAGCACCCCGCCGCGGCAACCCTTATGATCGTCCTGGCACCGCTGGGGCATCCAGGATTTCAGGTCGGAAGTTTCGGGTTCCAGCGCCGAGGCCTTGGGCATCAGCGACTCCGCTTTGAGGCCCAACGAGACGGGGACTACCTCGCCGGCCAGGAGCGCCCCCTTGCCGGTGGCCAGTAGCGTTTTGGGTGCCACTGCCGTAAAGGTGACCTGGGCCCTAACACAACGGCTACCGCCAGCTTCCACACCGCTGGGAAGATCCACGGCGACCCGGAAGGCGGGACTGCCGTTGATCAGGTCGATCAACCGGCCCACCTCGCCCCGGGGGGCTCCCGAAGCTCCGGTGCCCAAGAGGGCATCTATCACCACGGCGGCTCGGCGAAAGATCGCCGCTAGGTCCTGGTCGCTTTGCTCGGTGCTCTGCAGCGTCGGCAAAGCCTGCAGTTCCAGCAGCTTTAGGTTCTCGCCGGCTGCCGCCAGAGAACGCTCTTTGGGATGGCTCAGGATCGTCAGGGTCTCCCAGCCCCGCAGCGCCAGGTGGCGAGCGATCACAAAGCCGTCACCGCCGTTGCTGCCCGGACCGGCGCAGATCAGGCATAGCCCTGGTGGCTCGGGAAATCGAGAGGCCAGTTTTTCGGCGATCTCCCGCCCTACGTTCTCCATCAGCACGGCGCTGCTGACGCCCAGACCGGCAAGGCGCTGGTCCAGCGCGACCATGTCCTCGCTGCGGTAATAACCGATCACGGTGCCCCCTCCTTCATTCCTCGATTATTCCTCGATCACCACCATGGCCACGGCATAGTCGCCGTCGTGGCTGATGGAAAGATGGATCCTGCAGCGTCCGAACCGGGCCAAGGCCGGCCGGTCAGCCAAGGTCAGCCGAGGCCTACCCGCTTCGTCGTGGCCCACCGAGAGGCTCTGGAGTCCCACCTTGGCCAGTCCCAGCCCCGAGGCCTTGGCAAAGGCTTCCTTGGCCGCAAAGGCCCCGGCGTAGTGGGCCCAGGCTTGGGGACCTCGGCCGTAGCGGCGCTCCTCCTCGGTGAAGACCCGCTCCAGAAAACGGAGATCGTCGCAATGCCGCCCCATCCGATGGACGGAGCAGAGATCAACGCCAATGCCCAGGACCATCTTTTCACCCCCCTATACGATACAACTTTTTTGCCAAATCTCAATACCCAAGAACACAATTCGTTTAATTTTGTTTTTGTGAATCAAGAAAATCAATCTATAAAAGACGCCGCACCAATGGAAATTCCCCTCCTGGCGTCATTGTAACCTAAAGAGAAAGTTATTGCATGGCCTTTATCCTGTCGAATTTCCTTCTCTGGCCCTTGCGAGCTTTGGCCCCGGAGGATTTCCCCAAAAAACGCGGCCCCTGCAAGGGACCGCGCCCGCGCTTTTTCAGGCTTTTTCGTCTTTTT
>CAZCKP010000094.1:0-5101 GCA_964499295.1 uncultured Synergistaceae bacterium
CGATGCGGCCCTCTTCGGGGAGGTCACCGCCCACCAGGGCCCAATAGCGCTTGTCGGCCTGGTGTCCTTTGAAACAGGCCATCAGGGCCCGCAGCGTCGGACCGTCCAGGGCCAACACCATGACGCCGCTGGTGTTGCGGTCCAGCCGGTGGACCAGCTGGGGCATAAAGTCGGGATCGATGCCGTAGCCCAGGGCTCGGGTCACCACGCTGTCCTGGCCCTTCAGGTCGGGCTGGCTCAGCAGGCCTGCGGGCTTGTCCACCACCATGACGTGGCTGTCCTGGTAGAGGATCGACAGGGGCAGCTTTCGCAGGCCGCCCTCGGGGCGCTGGGCCCGGCCCACGGTGCCGGGAGCCTCCCAGGGCACGTAGACCCACTGTCCTTCCTTGACCCGGTCCCGGTAGTCGCAGCGCTGGCCCTCCAGGCGCACTTGGCCCTTGCGAAAGTACTTCATCATGGCGCCAAGGGGGAGCCCTGGCCACAGGCTACGAAGCACCGAGTCCAACCGCCGGCCGTCGTCGTGGCGGGATACCTGAAACTGCCAGGCCATGATCTACCTAGGCTGGGCTGGGCGCCATTTCCAGAAGCGCCGCTGGGCCGAGTAATCGTAGTCCGATATGGACCGATCGGGGTCGTCGCCGCCGTCCAAGAGCTCCACCGAGGACTGCCAGCAGTTGAGCATAAAGTCCAGGTTGTCCGCCGCCGAGACGATCAGGGCCTCGGGGGTGGCCGGCAGCACCGGCGAGCCGAACTCCTTGTGGCCGTGATGGCTCAGGACGATGTGGCCCAGCAGGGTCCGCATCGTCGGCGAGAGGCCGAAGTCGTCGGCCAGCTTGCAGAACCGGGCGTAGCCCGTGGCGATGTGGTCTACTACGGTGCCCTCTAGGGTCATGGCCGGACCGGGGTTCAGCAGGTAGGTGTCCAGCTTGCCTAAGTCGTGAAGGCAGGCCCCGGCCACCACCACGTCCACGTCGGGAGCCACGTCGGAGCCCTGGTAGCTCAGGGCCATGGCCTTGGCGCTGCGGGCAACTCCCAGGGTGTGCTCCAGCAGGCCGTGGACGTAGGCGTGGTGATGGCTCACAGCTGCGGGATAGTGCTTAAAACCCTGCCACAGGGGACCGTCGAAGTCGAAGACGAACCGCAGGAACTGACCGGCCTCGCCGCCGCAGCCTTCCATCAGCTCGGAGAACGGGGCTTCCATTTGGTCCAGCGGGGCGGCGGCGGCGCGAATAAAGGCGCCGGGGCGGTATTCTTCCTTGTTCTGATCCACGATGAAAATCTGGTTGAAGTGGTACTGGGGCTTGCCCTTGAACTCCGTCACCTGGCCCATGACGCCCACGGTCTGGCCTTTCAGTGCCGCCACCAGAGGCGATTCGGCGGGGTCCTTCAGCTCCTTGCGGGTTCCGTCCCGGAGGTCCCACCACTGGCTGTTGCTCCAGATCTTGGCCTCCAGGGCGCCGCTTTTGTCCATTATCGCCATGATCCAATAGGGTTTATCGTTTTTGTCCCGTTTTTCCTTCAGGTCCGACACCAGGCCCACCGACGAGAACTTGCTCTCCGGGGCCAGGGTGCGGATTTCCGAAAGGATCTTTCGTGGTTCTGCCATGGTGTCCAAACTCCTTTACCGATTCAAAATGCCGGTTTTACAATATCCGAGGCCGGGGAAAAGTCAAGGCCCTTTGGCCATGTTACAATGGCCCCATTATCGCCCGCCCCCAGCTGGGCCTTGGGGGCAATCTGAGACCACAGGAGACGTGGACCATGTTCAGAATCGTAGAATCCCAAGCCGAGGATCGAGGTCGTGGCGTCGCCAGGGTCTGCGCCGCCGACCTGGATCGCTACGGCCTCAAAGAGGGCGACATCGTCGAGCTGGAGGGCCAGCGCCGCAGCGCCCTGAGGATGCGCAGCGGCGACGCCATAGCCCAGGGGACCATCGCCCTGGACCCGGTGGCGCTGGAGAATCTGGGCCGCTCGCCGGGCCAGACGGTGCGGATGTATCGCACCGTCCACAGCTACGCCCAGTCGGTGACGTTGATCCCCCTGATCCCGCTGGTGGAGACGGACATGGACCGGGACCGCGTCCGGGAACACCTCAAGGGCGTGCCCATCACCACCGACGACGTGGTCCAGGTGGCGGTTCCCAGCGGCAAGTCCTGCCCCTTCAAGGTGATGGCCACGTTGCCGGCCGGGGCGGTGCTGATCAGTCCCTCCACGGTGGTGACCATCGAGAAGCCCAAGCTCCGGGACATGGCCCGGGGCAAGGTGACCTACCAGGACATCGGCGGTCTGGCTCCCCAGCTCCGAAAGGTTCGGGAGATGATCGAGCTGCCTCTGCGCTTTCCCGAGGTGTTCCTGCGCTTCGGCGTGGAGCCTCCCAAGGGGGTGCTGCTCTACGGGCCTCCCGGCACCGGCAAGACCGTCATCGCCCGGGCGGTAGCCAACGAGACCGAGGCCTGGTTCACCAGCATCTCCGGCCCTGAGGTGATCGGCAAGTACTACGGCGAAAGCGAGGAGCGGTTGCGGGCCCTCTTCGAGGAAGCCCAAGCCAACGCCCCGGCCATCGTCTTCATCGACGAAGTCGACGCCATCGCCCCCAAGAGGGAGGACATGGGCGGCGAGAAGCAGGTGGAGCGCCGGGTGGTGTCCCAGCTGCTGACGCTGATGGACGGCCTGAGCTCCCGTGGCCAGGTGGTGGTCATCGCCGCCACCAACATCCCCAACAGCCTGGACCCGGCGCTGCGCCGTCCTGGGCGGTTCGATCGGGAGATCGCCATCCCCATCCCCGACCGCAACGGCCGGCTGGAGATCCTGAAGATCCACAGCCGGGGCATGCCCCTGGCCGACGACGTGGACATGGAGCGCCTGGCCGATGTTACCCACGGCTTTGTGGGCGCCGACCTCCAGGCCCTGGCCAAGGAGTCGGCCATGATGGCCCTGCGGCGGCTGATGCCCTCACTGGAGCTGTCCAAGGACTCGCTGCCAGACCAGAGCCTGCTGTCCTCGGAAGTGACCATGCAAGACTTTACCGCCGCTTTGCGGGAGATCGAGGCCTCGGCTATCCGGGAGGTCTTCGTGGAAGTGCCCGACACCACCTGGAACCAGGTCGGCGGCCTGGATACGGTCAAGGAGGAGCTCATCGAGGCTGTCCAGTGGCCCCTGAGCCAGCAGAGCCTCTTCCAGCGCTACGGCGTCACGCCCCCCAAGGGCATCCTGATCCACGGCCCCAGCGGCACCGGCAAGACCCTGCTGGTCAAGGCCCTGGCCCACGAGAGCGGCGTTAATTTTATCTCCGTCAAGGGCCCCTCGCTGATGTCCCGTTACGTCGGCGAAAGCGAACGGGCCCTGAGGGACGTGTTCCGCACCGCCCGCCAGGCCGCGCCGTCGATCCTCTATTTCGACGAGATCGACTCGCTGCTTCCCCTCAGAGGCCAGGACTCGGGCCCCCAGGCCCAGACCACCGAGCGGGTCATCAGCCAGTTTCTGACGGAGATGAGCGGCATCGAGGCCATGGAGGGAGTGGTGGTGGTGGGCACCACCAACCGGCTGGACCGCATGGACCCGGCTCTGTTCAGCGCCGGTCGCTTCGAGCTGCTGTTGGGGCTGCCCCTGCCGGATCAGGAGGCCAGAGAGGCCATCTTCCGGATCCATCTGGAGCGGATGCCCCTGTCGCCCCAGGTGGATCTGGCCCAGCTGGCCCACCAGACCCAGGGCCGCACCGGCGCCGAGGTAGCCCAGATCTGTCGCAGCGCCTCCATGGCAGCGCTGCGGGAACACATCAAATCCGGCCGCAGCCAGGAGCCGCTGCTGGAGCTCCGGCACTTCCAGCGAGCTCTGGCCGAGACGGCGGCCAGGGACAGCGCCATCGGAGGCCACCGAGGGCCCACCGAGAACCCATCGAAAAGCCATCGATAAAGACAGACCACAACCAACGGCGGCGGTCCCCAGTGGGGCCGTCGCTTTTTCGTGGCGCCTTGCCAGAAAGCCCCGGCGCCGGTAAAATATTATAGTTAGTTCTCTCTAACTCATTTACATGTTTTAAACTATTTTGTCGGGAGGACGCCCTTGGAACTGCGCCAACTGGAGCACTTTGTCACCGCCGCCGATTTCGGCAGCACCAACCGCGCCGCCGAAGCTCTTTACACCTCCCAGCCCAACGTCAGCAAGGTCATCGCATCCCTGGAAAAGGACCTGGGGGTGACGTTGTTTCTACGGACCCACCGGGGATTGCAGCTTACCCCTCAGGGGCGAAAGCTCTACCACTACGCCCATACCATCCTGAAAAACGCTGAGGTCATGCAGTGCCTGGCCCGGGAGGAGGCCGGCGCTGCCTTTCGGGTCTCCGTCTATCCCAGCCACAGCCTTCTGAGGGTGTTTCGCCAGTTTTACACCAGCCGGGAGCAGACCCGGGAGCTAGGGCTCCATCAGGGCACCACCGAGGAGATCGCCCAGCAGGTGGCCTCGGGGCTGTCGGAGATAGGGGTGCTCTACATTGCCGAGAGCCAAAGGCACTGCTTCGACCACGTCCTGGGCCATCTCCGGCTGAAGTTCTCTCCCCTGGCCAAAAAGCCCGCCTGCATTTACGTGGGCCGCCATAGCCCCGCCTACGGCCGCAAGAGCCTCTCCTTTGCCGAGCTGCAGGGGCTCAAATTCGTGGTACCCGCCAAGGACTTCTTCTCGGTGGAGCATCACCTGGACTGGATCAGCCTGGGCGCGGTGGCCATTGAGAACCTTCATTGCGCTGTCGAGACCAACAGCCCTCGCCTCGTCGAGGACCTGTTGCTCCACACCGACCTGTGCTGCCTGGGCATTCGCTTTACCACCTCCGAAAGCGACCAGCTGGACTTTCAGGCCCTGGAGATCCAGGACTGCCAGAACTGTCTGGTGTTGGGCTACGTCCACCGCCGAGACCAGAAGCTCTCCTCCGAAGCCAGGGATTTCCTGGGCCACCTCGAAAGGGCTCTCTAGCTCCGGTTATGCCGCCGGGGCATATCCTCGTTATGATACCCCGATATTTCCCCCAGTCCTTTCCGATTGTTATACTGCTCTAACAGTTGCGGCCAAGGCCAGGAGCCCAAAGCTCCTGGTCATGTTCCTTCTATTT
>CAZCKP010000095.1:0-5063 GCA_964499295.1 uncultured Synergistaceae bacterium
AGCACCCAGGGCTTGACGCTCTGGAGCTGCTGAATGATTTTATTCTCTATCACCTATCACCTCTGTTCGTCCTGATGTTGCCGTGAATCCTGGGCCTTGGATCGATACCGGGGCGTTTTTTCAATGTCTCTACATTAGTGAAAGGTGTATGCCATAGTACTATATCCGATGAGAGAAGTAAATACCTTTGCCTAGGGCCCCTGCCGGTTCGTTCCTAATCCTGCTTGTATCCATTGATCAAGGTCATGGATATGGCCGTGGTAGCCGGCAAAAAAAGAGAGACGGCCCAGCGCCGCCTCTCTTTAAGTTACGAGGTATCCTTCTTTGAATACTACGTCAACCTGAATCCTAGGTTGTAGAGCCACTCCTGCTCGAGGTCGCCGCCGTTGCGGCGTTCTACGTCGAAGCGTAGGAAGTTACCGCTGTTGGGCTTGCCGAGTTTGAACGAGCCGCCGAGGCCGTAGAGGAACCATGTGCCGCTGTAGCCGCCGCTCTTGTAGAGGCTGCCTGTGCCGTCGAGACGGCCCTTTTTTGTCGTTTCTGCCAGGCCGATAAAATCAGGTCGAGAAAAAAACAGGCCCCCCAGGACTAAGCCGTAGTGTGTCCTTGCCGGCGGGCCAGCCGCAACCGGGTGGCCTCTTGGCGTTGCTGGAGCCGCCGAGCCCGACGAGCCTCCTGGGCCTCGGGATCCAGGAGCTCCCGGCTCAGCAGCAAGGTGTGGCCCAGCCGCTCCAAGCCCTTCCAGCCCCGGTCGTCGCAGAGCTCCCGCAGGACCTTGACGATGACGATCCGGTCGGAGCTCTGAAGCTTCAATCCTGTCACCAGGTCGGCCACCTTGAGGCTGAGGATCTGGCTATGGCTCCCCTGGCGCTGGAACATCCCGTCGATCACCTCAGCTAGAACCCGCTTAATCTTGGACTTTTTGGTGTCCTTCCGGGGCTGATCGTTTCTCGACATCCTCTGTAGCTGCCTCTCCGCCAATCTCTCCACCAAGCTGTCGAAGGCCGCCCCTCGGAGGTCCAACAACTTCCCGGACTCCTCGGTTTCCGGCTTTTCCCTCTCCCGCTCCATGGCAAAGCGCCTCCCTATAGGATCTATAAAATTATAAATACTATATCATGTTAACTATAGCACAAACTTCCAGGACTGGCCCCAGCCTTTTGGCGGAATCCGGCGCCGGTAGAGCCCGCTGCCCTGGCTTGGGAATTCCCAAAAGAACGCCAAATAAAGAGAGCCCTCGTCGGAGGCTCTCGGGTCCATTGGGCGCTACTAGATTTTGACGTCCCGGCAGTGGAAGCCCAAGGGGCTAGGCTTCCTCGGCTTCGAAGAGGGCTCCCACCTGCTCCAGCAACGACACGATCTCCAGGTGCTGGGGACAGACCTGCTCGCAGTGGCGGCAGGCGATGCAGTCGCTGGCCAGGCCGTGGCTGCGGCTGATGTTGCGATAGTACATAGTCTGGTTGTACTTCAGCGTCGGCCTGGCCTGGACGGTGTTGTAAAGGGCGAAGTACTGGGGGATGGCGATGTGCTGGGGGCAGCCTTCCAGGCAGTACTCGCAGGCCGTGCAGGGGATGGCGATGGACTCGTTCAAAATCTCCACGGCCCTGTCGATCAGATTCCGTTCCTGATCGTTCAAGGGCTGGAAGGAGGCCATAAAGCGGGTGTTCTCCTCCAGCTGCTCCAGCGACGACATGCCGCTGAGGACCATCATCACGTCTTTTTGGCTGGCGGCGAAGGCTATGGCCCAGTTGGCTGGCGACCACTGGGGGTGGTGCTCCTTAAATAGAGCCTCCACCTGGGGGGGCACCGTCGCCAGGGTTCCGCCTTTGACGGGCTCCATGACGATCACCGGCTTGCCGTGGCGCAGGGCCACTTCGTGGCACCGCCGGGACTGGACGCCGGCGCTGTCCCAGTCCAGGTAGTTCAGCTGGAGCTGGACGAACTCGGCCTCGGGATGGTCCGTCAGGATCTGGTCCAGCAGCTCCGGCGTGTCGTGGAAGGAAAAGCCCATATGGCGCACCCGGCCCTCTTCTTTTTTGCGGGCCACGAAGTCGAAGGTGCCCAGGTTCTGGGCGGTGCGGTAGTTGTCGGTGCCCAGGTTGTGGAGCAGATAATAGTCGAAGTATTCGACGCCGCACTTTTCCAGCTGCTCGTCGAAGATCCGGGGCTGGTCCTCGGGGGCCTTCAGCGACATGGTGGGCATCTTGTCGGCCAGTAGGAACTCATCCCGGCGATGGCGTTTCACCAGGCCCTCGCGGACGGTGATCTCGCTGTGGCCGTTGTGGTACATATAGGCTGTGTCAAAGTAGGTATAGCCCCGTTCCAAAAAGAGATCCACCATCCGACAATAGTGGTCCATGTCCACGCTGGTCCGATCCTCGGGGTCCGTCATGGGCAGACGCATGCAGCCAAATCCGAAGTTTTTCACGGTTCACACCGTCCTTTTCGTCGAAGATAGAGATGAGAGATTAGCCGATAGACCGGCGCCGCCCCTGTGCTAGAGCGACACCGAAGGGCCTTGGGCTTGAGGGAGCAGATAGAGCACGGCGATCTCGGACACGCTACCCAGCCGCATCGGAGCGCCCCAGGTGCCCAGGCCGCAGGTGGTAAACAGCGCCGTGGCACCCTTGGTCAACAGACCCCAGGGCTTTTCATAGAAGGCCTTGACTAGCAGGTTGGCGGGGAAGTACTGGCCGTTGTGGGTGTGTCCCGAGATCTGGAGATGGGCGCCGAAGCCCACGGCCTCGTCGAACCACTTGGGGTCGTGATCCAGCAGGATCAAAGTCTCGCCAGGGCTAGGACGACCCACCAATGCAGCCAAGGGGCTGCGGGGTCTCTGCTGAGGTCCCGAGGGATTGGCCCGGCCGACGATCTTCAGTCCCGCCTCGGGCAGGGACAGGGCTTCGTCGTAGAGGACCCGGATGCCGGCCTGGGCCAGGAGATCGGAGATGCGGAGCTGAAGGCCCATGAAATTGTCGTGGTTGCCCAGGCAGGCGAAGACTCCCAGGGGAGCCCGGATCTGGGCCAGCAGGGCCAGCATCTCGGGATCCTCCAGAGGAGCCACCTCCCGATCTACCACGTCGCCAGCGATAAAGACGATATGGGGGTTCTCCTGGCGGATCAGCTCCACCGCCCGGGCCATTTTCTCCTTGGACATGCCCCGGTTGCCCAGGTGGAGATCGGAGACCACCAGGACTTTCAGGGACCGCTGCAGCGACGGCATGACCAAGGCGTAGTGCCCGACGACAGGCTGGGACGCTGTCCAAACTCCCCAGAGGATCAATCCCGCCACCATAAGGCAGGCTCCCAAGCCGGTCCAACGCCGCAGCGACGCCTCGAAAAACACCAGGCCACAGAGCCGCAGCAGGTCCAGCCCCAGGAAGACGCAGAGGCTCAGCCCAAGCCAGGGCGCCGAGAGGCTACAGATCAGCTCGGCCTGAGGCGGGATCTCAACAGAAGGCAAGACCCTGGGCAGCCAGTGGCTGAGCCAAAAACTCTGGGAAAAAACCCAGGCCAACAGAAACAGCAGGAACTTGACGAACCTTCCCGTCCCGGCTCCGATCCAGGCGGCGAACCGCCAGGAACTCAGGAAGCCCAACAGGGCCATAGCGCTCAGAAAAAACCTCATGGAAAGCAACACTCCTTTTCCCTAATCCTCCAAGGGTGGGATGGCCTCTGACCTCTCCAGGAGGTCAAGGCTAGGTTGTCTATACCCTTTATTATATACGATATACGCTATATACGCTTCCCGGTCTCTTTTCATAGTTTGAAGCCCAAACCGCGGCATAACCTCGAAGCATCTTCTCCGATACCCCCCAAGTATTGGCGAGGCCTGGGAGGCTTTGGATATCATGGTATCGTCGGGGCCTCTGGGGAAGATCCCTCGGCCCCGGAGGCCCGGCCTTTGGGCGTCCCTTTGCCCTTGGCCAAAGCGGCTAGCCGTCGGGCAGCCAAAGCCATATCCAATTCAGATCAACTCAGACTAACTCAGAACTCAGAAAGGAAGTTTTGCCATGAAAATCTTCCGAAACGTCGCCTTTCTCGCGGCCCTTTTAGGGTTGCTCTGGGCGGGTTCGGCCTCGGCGGCTCCGTCGGGATCGGTGCTGATCGCCTATTTCACCCGGGCCGACAACACCAGGCTGGACCAGAACGAGGCGGTGAACCTCGATGCCGTCACCTCGGCCAGCCTCCTGGCGCCGGGCAACGTCGCCAAGATAGCCCAGTGGATTCAAGAGGTCACCGGCGGGGATCTCTTCTCGGTGGTCACCCAGGAGTCCTACCCCAGCGACTACAACCTCTGCTTGGAAGTGGCCGAGGCCCAATTGGCCCAAGGCATCAGGCCGGCTCTGCAGGGACCGCTGCCCGACGTGGCTTCCTACGACGTGATCTTTCTGGGCTATCCCCTTTGGTGTGGCACCGTCCCCATGGCTCTGCTGAGCCTGCTGGATCAGTGGGACCTGTCGGGCAAGACCGTGGTGCCCTTCTGTGCCCACGGCACCAGCCGCCTGGGCCGCAGCGTCCAGGACCTGGCCCAGGCCTTGCCGGATTCGGAGATCCTAGAGGCCCTGGGCGTCTTCCGGCCCGAGACCGACCAGTCCCAGGGAGCAGTCCAGGCCTGGCTGGCCAGACTGGGCTTCGGCAGTTAGGAGGCCCGGGGGCTCTCCCTTTGCCTCCACAGCTTCATAACCCTAGGCGTGCCTTGAGTCCTTCCTGTAAGACTTGAGAGAAGTTTATCCCCTTAGATGTAGCCATATCGTTAAGCCACGCCGGCACAGATAGAGTCTTTTTCACGGATTTCGTGAAATGCCTGCGAGCGTATTCATCCACGTCGACTGCGACTAGGTTGACAAAACATTCCTCCGGAACTGTTCCAAGCTCTTTGGCGACGGAAGCGGCATCGATTGCGCTTATATCCGACGGCGGCGCGATGGGGTCTTTGTCGATCTTAGCAGTAAACAAATAACCGGCAAGGGCATCTATAGCCATTGCAAAAGCTTCGTCGAGACTTTGGCCGCACGTTGCCAGATAGTTTAAGTCGGGAAAAACGACGGAATAGCCGCTCT
>CAZCKP010000096.1:0-5062 GCA_964499295.1 uncultured Synergistaceae bacterium
CCGCTGGTTAAGGAGCCCGTGGTTTTGCCATTGTAAATTGAAAAATTCGACGAGAAAAGGGGTGTATTTTTGTGAAATTGTTTAAGGTACTGGCCTTGGTGGTCTCTCTGACCCTGGTGGGAGCGGCAGGCGCCGCGGCTGCCGACGACGTCATCAGGATCGGCGTCTATCTGCCCCTCACCGGTGGCAACGCCGTGGGCGGCCAGATCGAGCTGGATGGCGTCCAGCTGGCCCACTCCCTCTATCCCGAGGTGAATGGCAAGAAGATCGAGCTGGTGGTGGTGGACAACAAGAGCGACAAGGTAGAGGCCGCCAACGCCGTCAAGCGCCTGGTGGAGCGCGAGAAGGTCTGCGCCATCATCGGCACCTACGGCTCTTCGCTGGCCATGGCTGGCGGCGAGGTGGCCGAGAACGCCGGCATCCCCATGGTGGGCACCTCCTGCACCAATCCCCTCGTGACCCAGGGCAAGAAGTACGTCTTCCGGACCTGCTTCATCGATCCCTACCAGGGCGCCGGTGCCGCCGGCTACGCCTACAACGAGCTGGGAGCCCGCACGGCGGCTATGATCGTGGAGATCACCGAGGACTACAGCGTGGGATTGGGCAACTTCTTCCGGGAGTACTTCGTCAGACACGGCGGCAAGGTGCTGTCGGTGATGCACTACCAGAAGGGCGACCAGGACTTCACGGCCCAGCTCACCGAGATCATCGGCAAGGATCCCGACGTGCTCTACATCCCTGCCAACTTCGCCGAGGGCGCCATCATCATCCGCCAGGCCAAGGAGCTGGGTGCTGACTTCGACCTGCTGGGCGGCGACGCCATGGATAACCCCGAGATGGTGGCCATCGGTGGCGAGTCCGTCGAGGGCTTCAGCTACACCACCTTTGCCTATTCGCCCAACATGCCCGAAGAGATGATGACCCCCATCCAGAAGGAGTTCACCCAGCAGTGGCGCCAGGCCCATCCCGACCGGGATCCTGCAGCCCTGACGGCCTGCGGCTACGACAGCTATCTGGTGGTCTACAACGCCATTAAGGCCGCCGGAAGCCACGACCCTGAGAAGATCACCGAGGCCATCGCCAACACCAAGGACATGCCCGCCGTGACCGGCGTAACCACCATCAACGCCGAGCACAACGCCGACAAGCCCGTGGGCGTCACCAAGGTGATCAACGGCAGGCTGGAGTTCCACTCCATCGTCTCGGTGCCCGGCGAGTAACTCCCCGGCCAAGCCTATCCGACCAGTAACGCTGTTGAACCGACCCGTTTTACCACGGAGCGCCGGCGGAGCCTTTTCTGCCGGCCTTTTCGTTTTCTCAAGGGGGAACCTATGAGTTCGACCATGATAATCCAGCATCTATTTAACGCCCTGATGCTGGGGAGTCTCTACGGCCTCATAGCCATCGGTTACACCATGGTCTACGGCATATTGAGGCTTATCAACTTTGCCCACGGTGACATCTTCATGATCAGCGCCTATTTCGTCTTCGTGGCCATTGGGGCGCTGAAACTGCCCTGGATTCCCGCGGTGCTCCTATCCATAGCGGCTACCGCCGTCTTTGGCCTGATGGTGGACCGCATCGCCTACCGCCCCCTACGTTCGGCGCCCCGGATCTCGGCGCTGATCTCTGCCATAGGGGTGTCCTTTTTCATCGAAAACCTCTGTTTGGTGGTCTTTTCGGGAGTGCCCAAGCCCATGCCCCGTTTCGACCCTCTGGTCAAGGTGATAACCCTGGGCGGCGCTCGGATCCTCCCGCTGGTGCTCTTCGTGCCTCCCATGACCTTCTTGCTGGTGGCGCTGCTGCTGTGGATGCTCTACCGCACCAAGCCCGGCCTGGCCATGCGGGCCATCTCCCGGGACATCGAGACCACCCGGCTTATGGGCGTCAAGGTGGATCGGATCATCGCCCTGACCTTCGCCGTGGGTTCGGCTTTGGCTGCCTGTGCCGGCATCATGTGGGCCCTGCGATATCCCCAGATCAACCCCTTTATGGGCGTCTTTCCTGGCCTTAAGGCCTTTATCGCCGCGGTGCTGGGCGGCATCGGCTCGGTCCAGGGGGCCATGATCGGCGGCATTTTGCTGGGCTTTTTGGAGATCATGCTGGTGGCTTTTATCCCGGGCCTCTCGGGCTATCGCGACGCTTTTGCCTTCGTGTTGCTCATATTGATCCTCTCCTTCCGGCCCACCGGGCTGATGGGAGAAAAGCTGGAGGACAAGATATGAAAGGCTCCCTCAAGGCATGGCTCAACGTCTTGTTCCTGGCGGCGCTGGCCCTGTTTCTCCACTGGGCCTCTTCGAACCTGGACGGCTACAAGGTCCAGGTGCTGAACCTCATCGCCATCAACGCCATCCTGGCGGTGAGCCTGAACCTGATCTACGGCTTCACCGGCATGTTCTCGCTGGCCCACGCCGGGTTTATGGCCATCGGGGCCTACGTCACCGCCATTTTGATATTGCCCCAGGCCCAAAAGGAAGTGATGTACATCCTGGAGCCCATGATGTGGCCCTTCAACGTCCTTCAGGCGCCCTTTTTCGTGGCCGTCATAGCTGGCGGCTTGGCGGCAGCCCTGGTGGGGGTGATCATCGCGGTGCCCTGCCTGCGCCTGGGCGGCGACTACCTGGGCATCGCCTCGCTGGGCTTTGGCGAGATCATTCGGGTGGTCTTCACCAACCTGACTCCCATCACCAACGGCGCCCTGGGCATAAAGGGCATTCCGGCCTACGCCAATTTGGGCTGGAACTACTTCTGGTGCGTTGTCACCTTTTACGTGATCGTCCGGCTCCTATCTAGCAACTTCGGCAACACCCTTCGGGCCGTCCGGGATGACGAGGTGGCAGCCAAGGCCATGGGCATCGATACCTTCCGGGCCAAGACCATCTCCTTTGCCGTGGGAGCCTTTTTCGCTGGCGTCGGCGGCGCCCTGATGGGCAGCCTGGTGACCACCATAGACCCGAAGATGTTCAACCACCAGTACACCTTTAACATCCTCATGTTTGTGGTAGTTGGCGGTCTGGGGTCGGTCACCGGGTCCTTTGTGGGAGCCGCGGTGATCACGGTGTTGCTGGAATGGCTGCGCTTCGTCGAGGACACCATCCGGATAGGCTCCTGGGTGATCGTGGGGATCCCCGGCATGAGAATGCTGATCTTCTCGGTGCTGCTGCTGGTGATCATCATCTACCGCCGCCAGGGAATCATAGGCGGCTGGGAATTCAGCTGGGACGGTGTCGCCGCCCTCTGGGGCTCTCGCCGTGGGAAGGGAGGCTTTAGCCATGGCTGAGCCGATTTTGCGCACCCAGGACGTGGAGGTGAAGTTCGGCGGCCTGACGGCCCTCTCCGGCTTCAGCATCGACATCCACCGGGGCTCCATCACCAGCCTCATCGGCCCCAACGGCGCCGGCAAGACCACCGGTTTCAACGTCATCACCGGCTTTTACCGGCCCACCTCGGGCCGGGTGATCTACCAGGGCCAGGACCTGACCGGCAAAGCGCCCCACTTGGTCTGCAGGGCCGGCATCGCCCGGACCTTTCAGAACATCCGGCTTTTCAGCGGCGGCACGGTGCTACAAAACGTCATGGCGGCCTGCTGGGTCCGCCAGCGCTCGCCCTGGTGGAGCGCTCCCCTGCAATTGCCCTCGTTCCGCCGGGAGGAAAAGGAGATAGCCCAGTACTGTCTGGAGCTGCTAGAGACGGTGGGCCTGGGCAGCCTAGCCTCGGAAAGGGCCACGTCGCTGCCCTACGGCGCCCAGCGGCGGCTGGAGATCGTCCGGGCCTTGGCCACCAAGCCCCAGCTGCTGCTGCTGGACGAGCCGGCGGCGGGGATGAATCCCCAGGAAAGCGGCGAGCTCATGGCCTTTATCAGGACCATCAGGGACCGTTTCAAGGTCACCATTTTGATGATCGAGCACGACATGAAGGTGGTCATGGGCGTCTCAGAGTGGATCCGGGTGTTGGACTACGGCCAGCTCATCGCCCAGGGGACCCCCGAGGAGATCAAGACCAACCAGCGAGTCATCGAGGCCTATCTCGGAAAGGGGGCCCAGCGATGCTGAAGGTGCAGGACCTACAGGTCAGCTACGGCGCCATCAAGGCGCTACGGGGCCTGGCGCTAGAGGTGCCATCGGGCAAGATCGTCACCCTCATCGGAGCCAACGGCGCCGGCAAAAGCAGCACCCTCCGAGCTATCGCCGGCCTGGTGAAGGCTTCGGGCTCGGTGACATGGCAGGGCAGGGACCTGCTGGGGCTGGCTCCCGAGGACGTGTTGGCCCAAGGCGTGGCCCTCTGTCCTGAGGGGCGGCGCATCTTCCCTCACCTGACGGTGCTGGAAAACCTCAAGCTGGGCGGCTGCAGCTGCAAGACCAAAGAGGACCTGGACGCCGGCATCGACCGGGCCTTTCAGCTCTTTCCACGGCTGAAGGAACGGTCCTGGCAGAAGGGAGGCACCCTTTCGGGAGGCGAGCAGCAGATGCTGGCCCTGGGGCGGGCCCTGATGAGCGATCCCCAGCTGGTGATGCTCGACGAGCCCTCTATGGGCCTGGCGCCCATCCTGGTGGAAGAGGTGTTCCAGATCATCGCCCAGATCAACGCCGCCGGCAAGACGGTGTTGCTGGTGGAACAGAACGCCTTTGCCGCCCTGGGTATCGCCGACTACGCCTACGTGTTGGAAGTCGGCGAGATCTCCCTCCAGGGCCGGGGTCTGGATCTGCTGAAGGATCCCAGGGTCATCAGCGCCTATCTGGGCGGCTAGAAGAGTTCTACCGGTTCCACCAAAGGTTTCACGTGAAACGCTGCGGTCTTGCCTCGGGCCTCCGCGAGGTTTTCTCTACGCCTTTATCGCCGAAAGCCTCGGCGTTAAGGATCAAGAACGATCTGGATCTACAGGGTCAGGGTCGGGATCAAGATCGATTAGGATCAATTGGGAGGTACTATCGATGAGCCAATGGCTTCAGGAAAAGTCCTGGAAGGAAGCGCAAGAGTTGGTAAACTCCAGTGGCGGCGTGGCCATTCTGCCGGTGGGCAGCGTGGAACAGCACGGCTATCACATGCCTCTGGGCTGCGACAC
>CAZCKP010000097.1:0-5034 GCA_964499295.1 uncultured Synergistaceae bacterium
GCCCAACGGCCTATAGGCCCTTCAGAGCGCCAGGCCACGAAAAAGCCCCCCGCCGGGGCGGAGGCCTTGGGGGGCGCGTGGCTTTGTGGAAGTGGTTTTGTGGAACCGGAGGCTATGGGATCAGGGCCGGCGGCCGCTGCGGCCGTTGCGGGGACTTTGGCCCCGTCCGCCCCGCCAGAGGATCACCGACCAGTAAAGGCGGCTCATCTCCCGAAAGTCCCGGGGCTTTACCGACAGGATGTGACCCAGCTTTTCCAGGCGATAATCCACGGTGGTGCGGTGGACGTGGAGCAGTTCGGCGGCGCGGACCACGCTAAATCCGCTTTCGCACCAGGCCACTATGGTCTCCTGGAGCTCGTCGCCGTCGCTGCGGGCGAACAGCGGGGCCAGTTCCCGCTCCACCATGGCGTCTTGCAGGACCATCTCGGAGTTCATCAACAGCTCCTCCACCCGGAAGTTCACGATCAGGTGAATCCGGCTCCGGGGAAATAGGCGCTCTCCCATCTGCAGGGCCACCAAGGCCTCCCGGTAGGAGCTGGTCAGGCCGGGGACGCCGCTGGCCAGGCTGCCCACGCCGACGGTGGCCTCGAAGCCCCGCTGCTGGAGCAGCCCTAAAAAGCGCTCGCACTGGTCCCGCAGGTCGCTGTAAAAGTCCTGGAGCGAGAGGTCCCTCTCGGCATGGACCGACCGGAACACCACGTAGCGGAAGGGTTCCACGGGGCCGGCGACGTCGCCGGAGGCGCCGAAGACCTGACGGAGGTCCATCAAGGTGCGGTCCTGCTCGGGATAGTCGCCACCGGGCTCGCCGGAGTTGCCGATGTCCAACACCAGCGCGGCATAGTTCAGGTTCCTGTCGTAGCCCATCAGAGCGGCCCTGGACTCGATCACCTGGGGATCGTTGACGCCGCTGCGGAACAGGGCGATGTCGGTCACCAGGGTCTGAAAGTTCCGCTCCCGCTCCAACAGCTCCCGGGCCATGACCCGCTCCCGCAGGTAGAGCTCGGTCTGGCTCTTCACCACCAGGGCGAAGGGCTTGACCTGGGCGGGGTCGCCGGTGATGCCCACGGAGCCCACTACCCGCTGGTCGCCGTCCATGATGGGATAGGTCACGCCGACTTTGGTGCCCTTCATCCGCCGGGCGTCGTCCTCGGTATCCACCCGGGGCTGGCCGGTCTGGCCTACGATGGCGCAAGCTTCGTTGAGGGTGCCCACGCCCCGGCTGGGATCGCTGCACCCCAGGATAACGCCCTCGGTATCGGCGATAACCACGTCGTAGCCTATGACCTTGGCGATCGAATCGGCTAGCTCCTGTGCCATTGGTCTGAGCATCGGATTCCTCCCTCCCTGCCGCTGACGGGCCACCCCGAGGGGCCTATCCTGGCGAGGTAAAGTGGCCCTTTTCCGTCAAGGCTTTCTCTTTCACTTTCCCTTCAAAAACTATCAGGGGATCCGGTGCCTATCTTAACACTTCCGACGTTTTAACGGAAGACCGCCTCGATAATTGACCAACCAAATGCCCACCAGCACCACCGCTCCGCCGCTGAAAGCCGAGGACTCCAACCGCTCGCCCAGGATGATCATCCCCGCTAGGGCGGCAAACAGCGGGTTCAGGTACAGGAAAATTCCCGTTTTGGCAGCGCCCAGGGTTTGAAGGCCCTGGTTCCAAAAGGCGTAGGCCAGGGCGGAACAGAGCACCCCCAAAAAGAGCAGGCTGCCCCAGCCTCCGGCACTGAGGGTACCGAAGTCGCCCCAGGTCCTGGCCCAAAGCAGCGGCGGCCAGGAGAAAATCCAGCCCCAGAACATCACCGAGGCCATCACTGCCAGGGGATCCCGGCCCTCGGTCATGGGCTTGAGCCCAACGGTGAAGCCCGACCAGGTGAAGACGCTGATGGCGATCAGCAGCTCTCCAGGCTGGGTCAGCAGGGCTCCCAGGCCGGTAAGGTCGCCCCGGCCCAGGATCATCAGCACCCCCAATGCGGCGGCAACCACACCCAGCCAGTTGAGGGGCTTCATCTCCTCGCCCAAAAACAGGGCTCCCATCAGAGCCGTGACGATGGGCACCGATCCGATGATAAGCCCCGAAGCCGACGCCGAGGCGGTGGTCATGCCGGTGCACTGGATCAGGGTGTGAAGGGTGATGCCCAAAAAGCCCAGGGCGGCGTGGTAGCACCGCTCCCTTTTGGTGAAGGCCTCGCGGCATCCCGTGAAGGTGCAATAGGCCCAAAGCAGCGCCGCTCCGATGCCAAAGCGCCCCCAGACCAGCGCCGTGGGCCGCAGGGCTTCCACGGCCAGCTTGGTGACGGCGAAGGAGGCTCCCCAGATCAGCACCGCCAAAAAGACCTTGACCATGGCCCAATTCCGTTCCGTCATGTCCTTGCCTCCTTTATAGAAAAACGAGAAGAAAACCCTCGAGAAATTCCCAGGCGGATCCGGCCGGAGCCGATCCTAGCGGCGGCCAAAGCCGCAGGAGCGCCAGAGGTCCAGGGCCTCCGGCGAGGCCAGGTAGTCCAAAAACTCCCTGGCGCCGGCTCCCTGATCCAGCAAGACGCCGAAGGTGCTGGCCCCTTCCAGGGGCAACGTGGTCAGGCTGCCGCCGGCGTTCCAGAAGAGAAATCCCGGCGCCAGGACCAAATCGGCGCCGCCCGATGCCGCCACCTCGGCGGCCTCCAGAGCCGTGGGGCGCAGTCGGAGCCGTCCTTGCTGCTGCAGCATCTCCCAGAGGCCCTGATCCCGGAGCCACCGTTCCGCCGGCTGGCCCATGGGATCCTGGTGGGGATCGGCCATTGCCACTATTGCGTCGGGATCTCTGAGACGGCCGGGGTGGGAGCCCAGCTCCTGGGGGCTCCAAAGGCACAGCGGCGAGCTGGGCAGCTCCCGAACCTCCAGGGCTGTGCCCTGATCCAGCAGCTCCTGGACCAGGGTCCTGTCCAGGGCGATGGCCAGGGCGAAGGGCGCTATCGATTGGATCTGGGCCTTCAGGGCCTGGGGAGAGGCGGCGAAGGGATCCATGGCGGGGCCGCCCCGGGCCTGGAAGTCCGCAGCCAAACGCTCCAGACAGAGGGCCGCTCGGCTGTCCACGGCGATCATGGCCGCCGGCGCTGCCGATGCCCCCAGGACCAGCGCTACCAGGGCCCAGGCCAGGGATTTCACAGTTGGTCCCCGTCCCGGCCGGTCTTGACAGCCTCCAGATGGCGACAGCGGTGGTCGGCCTGCCACCGAGGGCAGCTGCAGCTGCCGTGGGCGGCGTCGACTAGGTACTCCTGGCCGCCGTCACAGACCAGCCAGCCCTGGGAGCTGACCTGCTTCAGCGAAAGGGGCGGGGCTGGGTCTCCAGGGTTTTTCTGGTTTCTCGGGCTCCCTTGGCGCTGCTCCAGCTCCCCATGGTCCAGGGCGTGGTTTGACAGGCCGTCGGCCTCGGCGTTCTCCTCCCGGGGGACCCAGCGGAAGGAGACTCCCAGACTGCGGGCCAAAGCCTGCAGTGGAGCGGCCAATTCCTGGAGCCGGGGTTCTTTGATCTTCCACTGGCCCGTCATCTGTCGGATCACCAGCTGGCTGTCGCCACAGATCTCGGGATTTCGTAGCTCCCTGGCGGCCATCTCCTCCAGCAGGAGGCCCAAGGCCAGGTACTCGGCTTCGTTGTTGGTCCTGGTGCCCAGGGGATGGGCCCGCCGCCAAACCGGCGCTCCGTCGCAGTAGAGCACCGCCCCCGCGCCGGCTGGGCCGGGATTGCCCCGGGACGCGCCGTCAAAGTGGCCTCGGTAGTTCACGGTCTCGCTCCTCTCCGGGCCCGTCGGGCCCCAGCCCATTATAGCGACCCTGGCCTAGGAAGCCCAGGGGAGAGGGGCTCAAAATCCAGAGACGGGACAAGGCAGCGTCACTGCTGCCTTGTCCCGTCTCTGGCCGAGTATCTGATCGAATCTCTGGCCCAATCTCCAGCCGAACCGATTAGGACTCCTGGGGCAAGAAGGAGGCCAGTTCCATGTCCAGGATGTACTGGTCCTTGAACTCCCACATCTTGGCCATGTGGGGCTGGGTCATGTGCACTTCCTGGGCCTCGGCGCTGGTCCAGCGCTCAAACAGCAGCAGGATCTGGGGATCCTTGGCGGAGTAATAGTAGTCGTAGGCCAGACAGCCCTCCTCGCCGCGGATCTGCTCCAACACACCGGAGGTGTTCATGGCCTCCACAAAGGCCTCGCGGCCGCCGGGCTTGGCCCGGAAGGTCACCAACAGGACTTTTTCCATCGCGCTGTTCCTCCTTGTTTTGTGATGTCCGCCACCGAAGGAGCCCCTTCGGCGGATAGAAACGACGCCTCGATTCTCGAAGGTCACAGCGCTATTGTAGCTCCCCCGAGAGAGGGGCGCAACGGCTTCGACGGGAAAAGCCCCAGCCAGAGAGCGCCAAAGCGCCTTTTGGAACAGGCCCTTGAAGGTAAAGGGCGGCGCTGATAGGATAGGGACAGATACTTCATTTATCAGGAAAGGCGGTATCCACGATGACCAACTGTCCAGACGCAGCCATCGCCAGCTTTACCACCGTCCACCGCGAGGAGATCATCTCCGATTGGCTGGAGCTGGTGCAGATTCCAGCGCCGTCCAAACAGGAAGGGGACCGGGCCCAGTGGGTGAAAAGGGCCTTCGAGAAGGTGGGCCTCACCGACATCTACATCGACGGAATGGGCAGCGTCATAGGCCATCACTGCCCAACGCCGGGCGCTCCGGTGCTGCTGATCACCGGCCATATGGACACGGTGTTTTCCCTGGGCACGGAGCTGAAACCCCAGATCCGCGACGGCTGGCTCCACTGCCCCAGTGCTGGCGACGACACACCGGCGGTGGTGGGGTTGGTGTGGCTGAAAAAGGCCCTGGACGAGCTGAAGATCACGCCCAGAGTGAACCTGGTGCTGGCCGCCACGGTCCAGGAGGAAATAGGCCTTCGGGGGGCCCAATACGTGCTGGAGCACATGAATCCGCTGCCGGACATGATGATCGCCGTTGACGGCACCCTGGGAAAGGTCGTAGCCGGAGGGCTGGGGA
>CAZCKP010000098.1:0-4916 GCA_964499295.1 uncultured Synergistaceae bacterium
CCCAATCTGCTGATCAACGGCAGTACCGGCATCGCCGTGGGCATGGCCACCAACATGCCGCCCCACAACCTGGGCGAGGTGGCCGAGGCGCTGTGCCGCCTCATCGACAAGCCCGACGTGGATCTGGGCGAGCTGATGACGCTGCTGCCAGGGCCCGACTTCCCCACCGGCGGTGTCATCATGGGCCGCGAGGGCATCATCGACGCCTACCGCACTGGCCGGGGCCGCATCGTGGTCCGGGGACGGTGCCACGTCGAGGAAGGCCGCCGGGGCCGCTCCAGCGTGGTGATCACCGAGATCCCCTACATGGTCAACAAGACGGTGCTGATCGAGGGCATCGTCAAGGCCGTCCAGGCCCACAATATCGACGGCGTCTCGGACCTGCGAGATGAGTCGGACCGCCAGGGCCTGCGGATCGTGCTGGAGCTGAGCCGCGACGCCGACCCCGAACTGGTGCAGCGCCAGCTCTTCAGCCGGACCCAGCTTCAGAGCACCTTCGGCGTGATCAACCTGGCCCTGGTGGACAACAGGCCGGTGGAGCTGAGCCTCAAGGGGCTACTGGAGACCTTTTTGGACTACCGCCGTCAGGTGGTACGCCGGCGCACTGCCTTTTTGTTGGCCAAGGCCGAGGCCCGGGCCCACGTGGTAGATGGCCTCTGCAAGGCCCTGGACATGATCGACGCAGTGATCGCCATAGTCCGCTCCGCGGCCAACCCCGACGAGGCCAAGGCGGGCCTGGTGGAAAAGCTTGACTTCAGCGAGGCCCAGGCCCAGGCCATTTTGGACATGCGCCTCCAGAGGCTCACCGGGCTGGAGCGGGAAAAGCTCCTGGCCGAGTTGGCCCAGCTGTTGGCCGACATCGAGGGCTACCGCTCCATCCTGGCCGACGGCCAGGTGCTGGACGGGGTGATCCGCGACGAGCTGATGGGGCTGAAGCGGCGCTTCACCGACCAGCGGCGCACCGAGATCCTGGCCGAGACGGCCTCCGACGGTGCTTCCATGGAGGACCTGATGGCCCGGGAAGACATCGTGGTTACCCTGTCCCGGGACGGTTTTTTGCGCCGGACGTTGCTCCAGGACTACGGCCTCCAGGGCCGAGGTGGCAAGGGCCGCAAGGGCGCGGTGCTCCGGGAGGAGGACCAGGTCCATCTCCTGGCTGTGACCACCACCCACAGCGATATCTTTTTGTTCACCAGCCGTGGGCGGGTCTTCGCCATCCGGGGCCATGTGATCCCCGAGACCCGATCGGGCAAGGGCAAACACATCTCCAAGTTCCTGTCCCTCAACGAGGGCGAAACGGTGGTGGCCCTGAAGAGCCACTTCTCCGGCGATAGGACCTCGATCTTCCTGGTGACCCGCCGGGGAGTGGCCAAGCGCATGGACGCTTCGGAGCTGGAACACCTGACCCGGGCAGGACGGCTGGTGATGTCCCTGGACGACGGCGACGAGATCGCCGCGGTGCGCACCACCAGCGGCCATGCCGAGCTGGTGTTCATCAGCGCCCAGGGCCGGGCCCTGCGGGTAGAAGAAGAGGAATTCCGCTCCCTGGGCCGGTCGGCTCGGGGCGTTCGGGCCATGAAGTTGGCCCCCGAGGACCACATCGTCTCCTGCGAGGTGGTCCAGCCCCATCGGCAGATCCTGATGATCAGCCAGCAGGGCTTGGGCAAGCGTACCAGCTTCGACGAGTTCTCGCTGCACCACCGCGCCACCGGCGGCATGAGGGCCATAAAGCTCTCCAGCCGCACCGGTCCCCTGGCCCTGGCGGCTAGCGTGGCCCCGGGCGATCAGGTGGTGGTGATCACCGCCGGAGGCCGGATGATCCGGCTGGCAGCGGAACAGATCCCCCTGTTGGGTCGCAACGCCAGCGGCTTTATCCTGGTCCGGCCCGACGAGGGCGACGTGGTGGCCGACGGAAGCGTCATCTGTGGCGATTCGATCCAGGCCGAGGGCCCCTCGGAGCAGGAGCAGCCCTTGGATTTGCCCCTGGAGCGGCCCCTGGATTTGCCCCAGGAAGAGGATCTCCAGGACCAGGAGCCCCAGGACTAGGCGCTCTTCCAGGAAAACTGGACCACCACTGATAGGGTGAGGTGAAAAGAAGACCATGAAGTTCGCACTGGACGGCTATCCCAGCATCATCGGCCTTACGGCCTGTTCCGTGGCGGCGGCGCTGTGGCTGCCGGTGGCCCTGGTGGTCACGGTGCCGCTGTTGGCCCTGACGCTGTGGTTCTACCGGGATCCCCCCCGGTTCCCCCCCGGCGGCGAGGGCTATCTCGTCAGCCCCGCCGACGGCGTGGTGACGGAGCTGTTCAAGACTAGCCATCCCTACACGGGACCGGCGCTGAAGCTGGGCATCTTCATGAACCCCCTGGACGTCCACGTCAACCGAATGCCATCGTCGGGCAAGGTGGAGTTCCTCCAGTACGTGCCCGGCAAGAAGTGGATCGCTTCCGGCGGCAAGGCCTCCCAGGAAAACGAGCGGTTCTATCTGGGCTACCGCTCCGACTACGGACCTGTCCTGCTGGTGCAGATCGCCGGGCTCCTGGCGCGGCGCATCGTCTGCCGGGCCCGGAGGGGCCAGACGTTGCAGCGCGGGGTGCGGTTCGGCATGATCAAGCTGGGCTCCAAGGTGGACGTCTATCTGCCCCTGACCGTGGAATGCAAGGTCCGGCTGGGCCAGAGGGTGCTGGCCGGTGAGACCGTCATAGGGGAGGTTAGGTCATGAAGGTGAAGATGCGGCGCCGGTTCCGGGATATCCCGATCCGCAAGACCATTCCCAACATGATCACCAGCGGCAACCTGCTCTGTGGCATGCTGTCGCTGATATTGATCGTGCGGGGCCACTATCTCCCCGCGGCGTGGATGATACCCTGCGCGGTGTTCTTCGACTTTATGGACGGCAAGGTGGCCCGGGCCCTGGGGGTCAACAGCGACTTCGGCGTGGAGTTCGACAGCCTGGGCGACGTGGTGAGCTTCGGCGTGACACCGGCCATGTTGATCTACACCCTCTGGCTCCAGAGGCTGGGGGTAGCCGGGGCTCTGATGGCGGCTTTTTTTGCCCTCTGCGGCGCCCTGCGGCTAGCCCGGTTTAACGTGGTCCACCGCCCTGGGCCCTTCCAGGGGTTGCCCATCCCGGCGGCGGGGCTCTTTTTGGCCTCCTGGGCCATTGCCGGCCTTTGGCCTCCGGCGACGGTGATGGCGTTGTTGACCTTTTTTGCGGCCATATTGATGATCTCCTCGGTGCCCTACGGCAACCTGAAAAGCGTCAAGCGCGGTTGCATGGACGGCAAAAAGGCCCTGGGACTGACGGTCTTCGTCCTGGCTGTGGCCTTTTGGACCGGCCGTTTCGCTTTGCTGATTTTGATCAGCATTTATCTCCTCAGCGGCCTGGCCCGATTCGACTGGGGCCGGTGGCTGGCCTTGCCCGAATCGGTGGAGGAGAGCTCCAAGGCATAGGGGTAAGGGCCCCAGGGGAACGCGGGCCCGTTGGATCGAAGGGGGCAGGTCCAGTTGAGATGGAAAGTCATCGATATCCCAGGAAGCTTCGGCGATCGCACAGTCCGGCTCTCGGTGGGGATCCTGGATAGGCCACGGCACCTGCTGGTGCTGCTCCACGGCGTCCACAGTTGCGCCTCCGCCGAGGCGGGCAACAAGTACGCCTATCTGGGCTCCCTGACGGCGCAGTGGGGCGTCCTGCCGGTGTTGGTAGAGACCAGCCGGAGGATCCGGGACCGGCGGCCCTACGCCGACGACCTGTCCCGGTGGATCTATCGAGCCTTCGGCGGCAAGACCTTTCAGCAGGAGCTCTCCGATGCCGCCGCGGGGCTTCTGGCGGCACGGGATCTCTACAAGGCCTTGCCTCTGTCGCTGTGGGGTTTTTCCCTAGGAGGCCTCATGGCCCTGCTGTTGGCCGGCGGCCTGGGCCTTCCGGCTGGAGCGAAAAGGCCCAACCTGGAGGGACTGATCCTGACGGGCAGCGGCGACCGAATTCGGCCGGAACACCAGGAGGCGCTGGAACTGCCAATCCTCCGGGACCTCACCGACTCCCGGGACCTCTACCAGGCCGCGAGAACGGTGAAGGCCCGCTGGTGCCGGGTCTTCTACGGCAGCCTGGACGAGACCTTCGACGAGGCCTCGGCCCGTCGTCTCTACGATCTGATCACCTGCGGCGACAAGGCCTTTTACCGCTACGAAGCCGTGGACCACTCCTTCCGGAACCTCAAGGACAGCCCCTCCAGGCAGCCTCTCCAGGACGCCGTAACGGCTCTGGCGCCGCTGTGGCTAGCTCCAAGGCCCTGACCTCTCCAGGGCGAGACAAAGCCGGCCCTCTCCCAGTGCCGAGGGGGCCGGCTTCTGGGTGCCGCCCCTCGGCACTGGACAGCGATGGTACAATGAAAGAGGTGGTAGGTTATAGTTTTTCGGCGCCGGGGCTCAGGGTTGCCCCGGCAGGGTGATGTTGTGCTGGTTTCTCGATGGCAGGAAAGGACGGATGACTATGAAGGTGAAGAAACTGCGTTGGCTGTTGTTGACCCTGGGCTGTCTGGCCTTGGCCGCTCCCGCTTGGGCGGCGGAGCTGAATGCCTATTCCATCAGCCCCGAAAAGTACGCCTCCCAGATCTTTGCGGAATTCACCAAGGACACCGGCATCAAGGTGAACTTTATGCGCTTCTCCTCCGGCGAGGCCTTGGCGCGGCTGGTAGCGGAAAAGGGCAATCCCCAGGTGGACGTGATGTTAGGCGGCCCCGCCGACACCTACGAGGCCGGCATGGCCGAGGGGGTCTTCTTCCCCTACGTTTCCCCCAACGCTTCGGCAATCCCCGATAATCTGCGCAACGCCGAGGGCTACTGGACCGGCATCGGCATCATCCCTCTTTGCTTCCTGACCAACGAGAACTTCCTGAAGGAGCGGGGCATGAAGG
>CAZCKP010000099.1:0-4833 GCA_964499295.1 uncultured Synergistaceae bacterium
AGCAGCTGGCCACCATCACCGTGCCCGAGCCCAGGATGCTGGTCATCGCCCCCTTTGACAAAGGCGCCACCAAGTCGATCGAAAAGGCCATACTGGCCGCCAACATCGGCATGACCCCCAACGTGGACGGCCCCAACCTCCGGCTGGTGGTGCCCGAGCTGACGGGCGAGCGCCGCAAGGAGTTCGTCAAAATGGCCTCCAAGCTGGCCGAGGAGAGCAAGGTGGCCCTGCGCAACATCCGCCGGGAGGCCAACGAGTTCTACAAAAAGGCCGAGGACGCCTCGGAGATCACCGAGGACGACCTGAAGCTGGAGCTGACCAAGATCCAGAAGGCCACCGACGGCTTTATCGCCAAGGTGGACGAGGAGTTCAAGAAAAAAGAAAAGGAAATCCTGGAAAAGGCCTGATCCCAGGCGCCAGCCCATAAAAAAAGCCCGGAAGCCGTCGCGCTTCCAGGGCTTTTTTGTGGCTTTTGTTATGGCTTTTGTATCAACAGAGACTAGGGGCCTAGGCGGAGAACAGAGCCTGGATCACCGGCAGCCACAGGTGGGGCGTCTCCTTGGCGGTGAAGAACAGCGTCAGCAGCCACATCACCGGGCTGACCTGGCTTCCCTTGCCGGAGAGGACCTTGGTGACGGTGTAGGACACGCATCCGAACTCGATGCCGTTACCGATGCTGTAGGTGTAGGGCATCGAGAAGATGGCCACGCAGGCCGGTACCAGGTCGCTGAAGTCCGAGAAGTTCAGCTCCCGAAGGCTCACGATCATGTAGATTCCCACCATCACCAGTGCCGGAGCCGTGGCCGCGCTGGGGACGATGCCCACCAGGGGGCTGAAGAAGATGGACAGGGTGAAGAGTATGGCCACCACCAGCGCCGTCAGGCCCGTGCGGCCGCCCTGTTCCACCCCCGAAGCGCTCTCGATAAAGGACGTGACGGTGGAGACGCCCAACACCGAGCCGGCCACGGTGCCGACGGCGTCGGCCATCAGGGCCTCCTTGGCTCGGGGGAGCCGTCCCTGGTCGTCCAGCAATCCCGAACGGAGGCTGACGCCCACCAGGGTCCCCACGGTGTCGAAGAAGTCCACGAAGAAGAAAGTGAAGACCACGCCCCAGAAGGCGATGTCACCGATTTGGGAGAAGTCCAGCTGGAGGAACAGCGGCGCGATGGACGGCGGCAGGGACACCAGCTTTTCCGGCACGTCGCTGAGGCCCACTGCCACCGACAGCGCCGTGGTGGCGGCGATGCCCCAGAGGATGGCGCCTCTGACGCGGCGGCACTCTAGCCCCACGATCACCGCCAGGCCGAAGAGGGCCAGCATCGACGACTTAGATGTCAGATCGCCCAGGGTCACCATGGTGGCGGAGTTCTGGACCACCAGTCCGCAGTTCTGCAGGCCGATGAGGATGATGTAAAAGCCGATGCCGGTGGAGATGCCGATTTTCAGGCACTGGGGAATGCCGTTGACCACCGACTCCCGTAGGCGGGTCAAGGTGAGGGCGATGAAGATAAGTCCCTCGATGAACACCGCCGCCAGGGCCATCTGCCATGAGATCCCCATGGTGCCCACCACGGTGAAGGCGAAGAAGGTGTTAAGGCCCATGCCGGTGGAAAGTCCAATGGGGTAGTTGGCCAGAAAGGCCATCAGGAAGGTGGCGAAGGCGCTGGCCAAACAGGTGGCCACCATCACCGGGCCGAAGGGCATGCCGGCGTTGGTCATAATCGAGGGGTTCACGAAGATGATGTAGGCCATGGTGATGAAGGTGGTGAGGCCGGCCATAATCTCGGTGCGGATCGAACTGCCCGACTGCTGGATCTTGAACAGCGAATTCAGTTTGTCTGTGAGCATCGATAGTCCTCCTTCGTGGGCGTTGGGGCCATGGAAACACCACGGCCAGCGGAGCAAGAATAGCCTATTCTGGCCTATAGGGCAAGCAGTTTTCTCATGTATAGCACCGCTGGACCAAAGTAAAGACCAAAGTGGCGACCGAGGAAGATAAGTCCGGCCCTTCCCCGATGGCTCTGAGGACTTTAGACCTTGACTCCTGTGGTACAATCTATAAGTTTCAACGCGTTTTTTGAGGGGGGAGCCCCGAGTTTTTCTGGGCGAGGGGCTTTTTGCTGTTTGCTGGAAGAGAGGTGTTAGCGGTGACGCTGCTTCCCGAGATGGAGATCGTCGCTACGGCGGTCTCGCTGTCCATGGATGCCTTTTCCGTCTCCATCTGCATGGGCATCTGCCAGGGAGGTCTTTCGAGCCGTCAGGCCTCGCTGATCGGCGGGACCTTTGGGCTCTTTCAGTTCCTGATGCCCCTCGGCGGTGCCCTGGTGGCCGGGACTTTGGTGAGCTATCTGGACGCCTGGGCCTCCTGGATAGCCGCCGCCATGATAACCTGGGTGGGCGTGGGGATGATCCGGTCGTCGCTGGACTCCGACGATTGCCACTGTGCCATGGTTCTGAACTTCCGCAACCTGACCACCCTGGCGGTAGCCACCTCACTGGACGCCTTGGCGGTGGGGTTTTCGATCCGCTCCGTCGGAGGATCGGCCTGGGAGCTGGCCCTCTGGGCCGGAGTGGTGACCTTTTTGATATCCTTTTTAGGGGCCAGCGCCGGGCGCAGCCTGGGGGCCCGATTGGGCCGCTGGGCCGAGGTGCTGGGCGGCGTGGTGCTCTGCTGTATCGCCGTCAACATCCTCTACAAGGCCCTGTAGCCTTGCCTCGAATAAAAATTAAGGGGACCGAAGCCGTCGAAGGCCTCGGTCCCATTTTTTGGGGCCGCTATCGCTATGGGGCAGGCTAGCGCAATTCCGCCACGTACTGGCCCAGCCGCTGCAGCCCTTCCCGGATTTCCTCCTCGGAGTTGGCGTAGGAGAGCCGCAGGGTCCCGTCGGCGAAAAAGGCGCTGCCTGGCGTGGTGGCCACGTAGTGGCTCTCCAGCAGATCGGAACAGAAAGCGCTGTCGTCGGTCAACACCGTGCCGTTGTGGCTCTTGCCCAGGAGGCCCTTAATGTCCACCAGCACGTAAAAGGCCCCTTGGGGCTTGACGAAGCTGATGCCGGGGATCTGGGACAGCAGCTCCAGCACCAGATCGCGCCGAGCTCCGAAGGCCTGGCGCATCCGCTCCACATCCTCCTGGGCTTCCAGGAGGCCTCCCAGGGCCGCGTACTGGGCCACCGAGCAGGCGTTGGAGGTCAGATGTCCCTGGATGGCCGCCATGGCCTTCAGATAGGGCAGCGGCGCCAGGGCGTAGCCGATGCGCCAGCCCGTCATGGCCAGGGCCTTGCTGACGCCGTTGACGTTGATGATCCGATCCTTGGCCTCGGGGCATGCCGCCACAATCTGGCAGAACTGGCCGTCGTAGACTAGCTGCTCGTAGATCTCGTCGTTGAGCACCACCAGATCCCGTTCCATGGCCAACTGGGCGATGGCCCGGAGCGTCGAGGCGTCGTAGACCGCCCCGGTGGGATTGTTGGGCGAGTTGACCATGATGCACTTGGTCCTGGGCGACAGCGCCGCTTTGATGCGGTCCAGCGACGGCACGTGACCGGTGTCGCCGCTTTCCACCAGCACCTCTCGGCCTCCCACCAGGTGGATCTGCTCCACGTAGCTCACCCAGGCAGGGGTGATCACTATGACCTCGTCGCCGGGGTCCACCGTCGCAGCCAGGGCACAGTAGAGCAGCGGCTTGGCGCCGGAACCGACCAGCACTTCCTCGGCGCTATAGTCCAGGCCGAAGCGCTGGCGGTAGTAGCCGCAGACGGCCTCGCGCAGTTCCGGGATACCGGGGTTGGCGGTGTAGTGGGTCTGGCCCTGGTCGATGGCCCGGTGGCCCGCCTGGAGCACCGCCTGGGGGGAGGTGAAATCGGGTTCTCCGGCGCCGAAGGAGATCACGGGCTTGCCTTGGCGTTTCATCGCCTTTGCCCGGGCCGTGACGGCCAACGTCGCCGATGGCTGAAGGTTTTGGACGCGCTGGGACAGGGGCATGGAGATCAACTCCTAACGAAAAAGGGGATGGGCCTCCCCGAAGGGCGACGGGAAGACGACTATATTATACTCCAGCGCGGGGGGGCCTACGACGGCCTATTTGCCTCGCCGTCCCAAAAGGGTTACAATAAAAAAAACTCCGGATGATATCAGCCGGGGCACTGTAGGCCTTGAGGAAGGAGGAACCGTTATGGATATTCGGTTTATCGTCAAGAACGTCGAAGTTTCCAGCGACCTTAGGGAGTACATGGAGCAGAAGTTCTCGAAGATGGAGAAGTTCTTCTCCAGGATCCTGGACAATCAGATCGTCGTCAAAAGCCTGCGCAACAACTTTATCGTCGAGGTGACCTCCAACGTCAACGGCGTCATCATGCGAGGGGAGCAGCGGGACGGAGATCTGCGCAAGGCCTTCGATCTGGCCCTGAAGAACCTGGAACGGCGCATTCTTCGCCACAAGGGCTACCTGCTGGATCGGGCCCACCTGAAGACCCACGATATCAGCTTCGACAACTTCGTTGACGAAAAGATCCAGGAATCGACGGACAAAATCGTCAAGGTGAAGCACTTCGACCCCACCGCCATGAATCCCGAGGAGGCGGCCATGCAGATGGAGCTGCTGGGCCATTCCTTCTTCGTCTTCACCGACGGCGAGACCGGCAAGATCAACGTGGTCTACCAGCGGGATTCCGGCGGCTACGGCCTGCTGGTGCCCAAGGGCTAGGGCTTTTCGGGCGGCCTCTGTAGGGTCCGCCTCTAGCGCAGTCAGGAGCCCGGCCTGGGCTCCTGACGGTTTTAACGCCCCAGCCTCGGCGCCTTCCCTGGGTATAATAGACCCAAGGGGAAGGCGCTTTT
>CAZCKP010000100.1:0-4709 GCA_964499295.1 uncultured Synergistaceae bacterium
GGCCAGGAACTGGCAGCGCTACGACCTGGGCGGCGACGGCAAGCTCTCCTTCGAGGAGGGCGTGGACTCCTACGTGCCCTATGCCGGCAGCCTGAAGGACAACTTGACTATCTCCCTGGCCAAGGTGCGCTCCACCATGTGCAACTGCGGTGCCCTGTCCATTCCGGAGCTGCAGCAGAAGGCCAGGCTTACCTTGGTGTCGTCGGTGAGCATCGTCGAGGGCGGGGCCCACGACGTGGTGCTCAAGGACAAGCGGGCACTGGATTAGCCCCGACCAGTCGAAAAACTTTCCCATCAAGAAAAACCCCCAAACCGTCAAAAAAGCTCCCTCCAGAGGCCGCAGCTGCCTGGAGGGAGCTTTTTCGCGCTAAATGAAGGTTGGTGGGCTGGGAGCGGTTATCGGCCCCTGCTGAAGCGGTCGATCATCTTGGCCTCCCGGTCCAGCTGGAGCTGGATCAGGGCCCATTTTTGTTCTTCCTCGGAGAGTGCCCAGAAGCTCGACCACTCGTCGTTGACCCATGGCTCGGCGGAAGTCGATAGAGCCTCGTCCTGCAGGAGTTCTAGTTCCTCCTGAACCAGTTCGCTTTGGAGCTGTGGGGTCATATTCTAGGCCTCCTTGGGGCTGTGACGTCGTGTTGCTCCTCCTAATTATAGCGTAATTTCGATCATGATAATGGGGTGAAGTAAAAAGATCCCAGCCGCAGCTAAATAAGGCGGCGACTGGGATTGTCTAATAATTATGACAGTAGCTAATCGTTGTTCAATATCATCAAATCGCGGTAGGTGGGGTAGGGCCAAAAGTCCTTGGCCACCAGTCCCTCGGCCCGATCGGAAAGGGATCGAATCTCCCTCATCACCGGCAAGGCCTGATCGGTGAGGTAGTGGCTCCGCTGGGGCAGGTCCATAGCCTCGGCCTGGGCTTCCATTTCGGCCAGGCGGTCCAGGGCCTCCAGGATTTGGCACTTGATGTTGGCCAGCGTTGTCAGGTCCTTCTTCCAGCGATCTAGGCCGGGGCAGTCCGACAGCGACAGCAGGGCGGCGTTCTCCCGGGCCAGGTGCTTGGTGATGGCCGGCAACACCCCTTCCATCATCATCATCCGCAGGGTCTTGAACTCAACGTCCAGCGAGGCGGCGTACTGTTCCATCCGGATCTCGTAGTGGGCGTCGACTTCCCGCTCCGTCATGACGCCCAGGTCCGCAAGGAGCTGACGGTTTTGGGGCAGCAGGAACTGGTCCAGTCCCTGGGGCGTGGTATCGCAGACCGGCAGTCCCCGGCGGCGGGCCTCTTCGGGCCAGCTGGGGTCGTAGCCGTTGCCGTCGAAGCGCACCGCCTGGGATTCGATAGCGGCGGCCTTGATGGCCTCTAGGGCGGCCTCGGTGACGTCGCGACCCGATGCCAGCTGGGCCTCCATGATGGCCACCACCTCGTCGATGCCCTTGGACCAAGCGGCCAGAAGGATCGACAGGGGGCCGGCCAAGGCCTGAGAGGAGCCTACGGCGCGGAACTCCCACTTGTTGCCGGTGAAGGCGATAGGCGAGGTCCTGTTGCGGTCGCAGTTGTCCACGGCGATGTCGCAGAGCCGGTTCAGCCCCAGATCGAGGCGGGGAGCGCCGGGCAGGTCCTCAGGCGTCCCCTTGACGATGCTTTCCAGGGCGTGGGTCAGCACCTCGCCGATGTAGACGCTCATCACCGCGGGAGGAGCCTCGTGGCCGCCTAGGCGATGCATGTTACCGGCTGAGGCGATGCTGGCCCGCAGCAGTCCGCCGTAGCGGGCGGCGCCGATCAAAAAGGCTCCCATAAAGGCCAGGAACTGTAGGTTCCGCTTGGCGTTGTCCACGGGCTTCAGGAGGTTGCGGCCCTGGTCGTCCCGCAGTGAGAAGTTCAGATGCTTGCCGCTGCCGTTGACGCTGTCGAAGGGTTTCTCGTGGACCAGCAGCCGCAGGTGGTGGCGCTGGGCCATGCGCTTCATCACTTCCAGGAGCATGAAGTTCTGGTCGCATCCCGAGTTAGCCTCGGACAGAACGGGGGCGAACTCAAACTGACAGGGCGCCACTTCGTTGTGGCGGCACATCAGGATCTCGCCGAGGCGGTACATGTCCCGCTCCACGTCCTCCATGAAGGCCAAAATCCTGGGAGGGATAGAGCCGAAGTAGTGGGCTTCCACGGTCTGGGCCTTGGGCGAAGGGGCCCCGATCAGGGTGCGGCCGCAGAGGTCCAGGTCGGGTCGCATCATGGCCTTGGATTCCTCTATCAGGAAATATTCCTGTTCAGCCCCAATGGTGACCTCCACCGACCGGACCGAGCGGTTGCCGAAGAGCTTCAGCAGCTTCACCGACCGGTCCCGGATGGCGTCGATGCTTTTCAGTAGCGGCGTCTTCATGTCCAGGGGCGTGCCGTCGTAGGAGATGAACACCGAGGGGATGCAGAGCACGCCGCCCTTTTTGCTGGCCACGATAAAGGCGGGGCTGGAGGGATCCCAGGTGCAGTAGCCCCGGGCTTCAAAGGTGGCCCGTAGGCCGCCGGAGGGGAACGACGAGGCGTCGGGCTCGCTGCAGACCAGCTCCTTGCCGGTGAAGTTGTGGATGGCGTTTCCCTCGTCGTCGTGGTTCAGGAAGGCGTTGTGCTTTTCCGCGGACATCTCGGTGCGGGGTTGGAACCAGTGGGTGAAGTGGGTAGCTCCCTTGGAAAGGGCCCAGTCCTTCATGGCTGCGGCCACGTAGTCGGCGATGGCGGGGTCCAGCTTTTGGCCTCCTTCTATGGTGGCCACCAGCTTCCGGTAGACCTCCTGGGGAAGCCGGCTCTTCATCTCCCGACGACCAAACAGGTACTTGCCAAAGAGCACTTCAGGTTTCACGATGTCCTTTTCCATGGAATTGCCCTCCTTGAGGTTTTGATGGTCCGGTTATACACCTCCTCCTCGAATTATGCAAGTGCTTTTTGAATAAAAGCTGATTTTTAATTTCGATCTAGGTGCATAAAAACACCAAAGCCCCTTTTAGACTGGTGATATGGCTTGAATAGTCAGGCGAGGGGCCTTAGGCTGGTGCGAAAGGAGAGCGAGGGGACATAAAAAAGCCCGCCGCTGGGTGCGGCAGGCTCAAGGGTTTTCTTTTCTTAGAGAGGATCAGTCCCGGAAAACGGGATGCTTTTTGAGGTAGATCAGGTCGGTGCCCTCGTAGCCGGCTTCCTCCAGGAGAGGCGCCGCCTTGGCCACCACGGTGCAGTTGGTCTTGGCCAGCATTTTCTCCACCGCTTCCAGGGAGCCGCCGGTGGCCACTACGTCGTCGACGATGCAGACCCGTTTGCCCGACAGTTTGAGCACGTCGGAGCTGTCCATGACCAAGTGCTGTTCCCCCTGGGTGGTGATGGAGCGCACGTCGGCGATCATAGGATTGGCCATGTAGGCCTTGATGGTCTTGCGGATCACCACGTAGTTGATGCCCATCAGTCGGGCCATGGCGTGGGCCAGGGGGATGGCTTTGGCCTCGGGGCAGACTAGGTAATCTATGCCTTCAGGCAGGAGCTTGACCAGTTCGGCGGCACAGGCTTCCACCAGCTCGGTGTCGCCCAACATGACGAAGGAGGCCACGCTGAGGTGATCGGCTACGCGGCGCAGGGGAAGGTGACGGACCAAACCGGCTAAGTGAAGTTCATAGGTTGTTTCCATGAGAATCTCCTCCCTTAGAAGGTACGATGAAAGTTCGGCGCTCCCGAGAGACCACCGCTGGTACTTTTTGATTTCATTGTAGCACAGGGAAGGTCAAAGTCCGAAGATCAGCCGTAGGGCCACGCCGGTCACCAGGCCGCAGAAGGGATTCCAGCGAGCCGAGGCGAAGGTAGTAAGGCCCATGACCATGCCCCAGGGGCCCATGCCGAAGGGGCCGCTCTGAAGGGCTTCGGCGGGAACGGCGGCGATGGCGCCGGCGGCGTTGGAGGCGAAGGTGACGAACACGCCCAACACCAGCAGGAAACCGGCAATGGAGGAGCTGTGGACGTAGCGGCCGATGGCCGGCAGCAGCTTAAAGATTAGCAGCAGCGCCATGATGGCCATCATCATCACCGAGGACCTCAAGGGATTGGGAGCCGTGGCGGTGCCCGATATGATGGCCTCCACCGAAGCCCCGCCGAAAAGGGACGATGCCATGTCGGCCAAGGCGGAGTAGGTGGACAGATGGTCCACGTTGGTGTCCACCCCGGCCAGGGAGCCGGTGATCTTGCCGAAGGAAATGTTGGAGCCCACGGTCAAACAAGCCAGGGCCAAGGCTCCGTAGACCATACGGGGGTATTTCCAGATCCGCCATTCGATGTTGCCGAAACGGAACTTTTCGTTGCCGATGTCGATGGTGGTCTGGTCTAGATCCATGCCCTTCACCCGCAGCAGATAGTTGTAGGCTGCTGTGGCCGCGGCCACCGAGACGATAATGGTCTTGGCCAGGTCTCTGGTCAAGAACCAGGTCCCCAGGGCCACGGCCAGGGAGACGGTGCCGGACCAGCGCTCCGATTGCCAGAGGTCCACGGCCACGTTGGCTAGCATGAGCCCCACGCCGGCCATCATGGAGTTCAGTATGACCGGGCCTATCCAGTCCACTATGATCTCGTTGACGCCCAACAGCGAGGGAATCAGGGTGATCACACCGGCCCAGAAGACCACCGTGAGCCGCTCCCGGATGTCTACTCCCATTTTTCCGGCCAAGGTCAGGTTCTCGGC
>CAZCKP010000101.1:0-4643 GCA_964499295.1 uncultured Synergistaceae bacterium
TGAGAGACGCCCTGGATCCCAAGCAGAAGCGGTAATCCGACGGAGGAGGGGGACATTATGAGCGCCAAGGAAAAGGACATTCTGCTGGACATCCGGGACCTGTCGGTGCAGTTCAACACCGACTCCGGGATGGTCTATGCCGTAAACCACCTGAACCTGCAACTGGAGCGGGGCAAGGCCCTGGGCTTCGTGGGCGAGACCGGCGCAGGCAAGACCACCACAGCCCTGGCAGTGCTCCAGCTGATCCAAAGCCCTCCCGGTGAGATCACCGGCGGCGAGATCTTCTTCAACGGCCAGGACCTACGGAAGATGACCGAAGCGGAACTTCGAAAGATGCGGGGCGGCGAGATCGCCATGATCTTCCAGGATCCCATGACGTCGCTGAACCCCATCATGACCGTGGAGGAGCAGATAATGGAGATGGTGTCGCTCCACTCGGACCTGAAGGGCGACGCCGTCAAGGAACGGGCCTATGAGATGCTCCGTCTGGTAGGCATCCGGCCCGAACGGGGCAGGGACTATCCCCACCAGTTTTCCGGCGGCATGCGCCAGCGGGTAGGCATAGCCATCGCCCTAGCCTGCCGGCCCCACCTGCTGATCGCCGACGAGCCCACCACGGCACTGGACGTGACCATTCAGGCCCAAGTGCTGGAGCTCATCAAGGAACTTCAAAGCAAGGTGAAGACCTCGATGCTGCTGATTACCCACGACCTGGGCATCGTAGCCGAAACCTGCGACTCCGTGGCCATCATGTACGCCGGCCGTCTGGTGGAGTACTCCGACATCCAGCAGCTCTACAGCAAGCCAATGCACCCCTACACCCAAGGGCTTTTCGACGCCGTGCCAGATCTGGAAAGCCCTCTGGGCGGTAGGTTGGCAGTGATCCCCGGGCTGCCGCCAGATCCCACGGACCTGCCCAAGGGATGCAGCTTCTCCCCTCGGTGTCCCTACGCCAAGGACATCTGCCACGAGAAAGCCTGCGGCATGAGAGAAGTGGAACCAGGCCACTTGGTGGACTGCTATTTCCCGCTGAGAGCTGAGGGAGGGCCCAAGGCATGAGCGAAGCCATGAACAACGACGCCTTGCTGGATATTCGGCACTTAAAGAAATACTTCCACGTCTCCAAGGGCCTGCTCCACGCCGTGGACGACGTGAGCCTGACCATCCCCCGAGGCAAGACCCTGGGGCTGGTGGGAGAATCGGGTTGCGGCAAAAGCACCCTGGGCCGTGTGGTGATCGGGCTGATCGAAGCCACCGGCGGCGAAGTGTTCTTCAACGGCCAGGACTCGCTGAAGTTCAGAGGATCCAAACGGGCCGAATTCCGCCGCCACGCCCAGATAGTGTTCCAGGATCCCTTTTCGTCGCTGAACCCCCGGATGTCGGTATCCCAGCTGATAGCCGAGCCCCTGGTGATCAACAAGACCTGCAAAAACCGCCGGGAAGTGGACAAAAAGGTCAAGGAGCTGATGGACACCGTAGGCCTGGCCGAACGCCTCACCACGTCCTTCCCCCACGAGCTGGACGGCGGCCGTCGCCAGAGAATAGGCATAGCCCGAGCACTGGCCCTATCGCCGGAGTTCATCGTGCTGGACGAACCGGTGTCGGCCCTGGACGTATGCATTCAGGCCCAGGTGCTGAACCTCCTGGGAGACCTGAAGAGAGAACGGGGCTACACCTATCTTTTCATCTCCCACAACCTCAGCGTGGTGCGCTACGTCTCCGACGAAGTGGCAGTCATGTACCTGGGCCAGGTGGCCGAGAAGACCGACAACCAGACCCTGTTCAAGGACCCGATCCACCCCTACACCCAGGCCCTGTTGTCGGCGGTGCCCGTGGCCAAGCTGGGGCACAAGAAGCAGCGGATCCTGCTGGAAGGCGACGTGCCCAGCCCTGTGAATCCGCCGGCGGGGTGCCGCTTCGCCGGACGCTGTGCCTACCGTCAGGAGATCTGCCTCCAGGAGAACCCGGAGCTGAGGGAGATCGAGCCTGGGCACTTCGTCTCCTGCCACTTCGCCCGGAATCTGAAGCCCCACGATTAGGCCATGGCGGTCTTCGACGATCCTCCCCGGGGCCATGAGGTGCTCCGGTGGTTTGTCGGCGTGCCTGTGGGGACTAATCCGCTGTTTCTGCTGGATTTTGCCTCGGCGCTGATGTTGGCCTGGGTCCTCTGTTGGGGTGCCCTGCTGGGGCTCCAGTGGATCTTTTCGGGGGCCATCAGCGGCGCCAACGTGGCCGACGCCGCCAGGATCGCCAGCTTTATCAGCCTAGTCTTTGTGGCCATCTTCGTGGTGGTCTGTTTCGGCATCCTGCGGAATCGCTACGCAGCGCTGTTCCGCTTCGATGACGTCGAGGCCTATTGCGAGAGCATCCGTTGCAACCCCAAGGCGTTGAAGTGGGCGCTGGTGCGCTTTCGGCCCTATCCCATCGAGCCCCTGCCCGAGGCCATCCGCAGCGTAGAACGCCGGGTGCTCTGGCGGGAGGTTCGTCGCCTGGTGGCCCTGGAGGACGTGGGAATCCTGCTCCTCAAGGGCCGCCGGGGCACGCTGTTGCGGATCTACTGCCCCGACGGCGAGACCTATCGACAAGCCCTAAAATTCGCGTCATCCCGCATTGACAAGTCCTAATCCGCCGTATATCCTCGATGGATGTGGCCCGAGGCCTGAAGCCCGCTGGCGTCAGGCCTTTTGTATTTTCGGGCTATAGTCTTGAGCGAAGCAAAAGTTCAAGTCAAATTCAAAAGGGGGTTGTTCTCGATGAAGCTAAGAGGTCTAGCTATTGTGGCTGCAGCGATCCTGTTGGTGGGAACGTTGCCTAGCGCCCTTTCGGCGGAGCCCCGGGACACCATTTACGCCGTCATGCCCGCCGACGGCAGAGGGATGGATCCCCAGATGAGCAACGATACGGCCACCAACACCTTTTTGATCCAGGTCTACGAGCCCCTTTTCGACTTCACCGAGGACAAGGAGCTCTACGGCCTCTTGGCTGAGAGCTGGGAAAAGCTGGACGACCGGACCTATCAGATCACCCTGCGCAAGGGCGTGAAGTTCCACAACGGCGACGAGCTTACCGCCGAGGACGCCGTGTTCTCGCTGCACCGCATGACCACCCCCAAGGCGGCGGCTGTGAAGGCCTACGGCGCCAACATCGACCCCGAGGGCTTTAAGATCATCGACCGTTACACTTTCCAGGTGAAGGCCGCGATCCCCATGGGTGGCTTTTTGTCCTATCTGAACCACTCCTCTAGCTACATCATGAACAAGAAAGTGGTCGAGGCCGCCGGCGACGACTACGGCCGAGACCCCATCGGTACCGGTCCCTTCAGGTTTGTCTCCGCCGTCAAGGGCGACAGGGTGACCTATAAACGCTTCGACGACTACTGGAACCAAGAGGCCCTGCCCAAGTACGAAAACCTGGTGATCCGAGTGATCCCCGAGGCCAACAGCCGGGTCATTGAGCTGGAGACCGGCCAGGTAGACCTGGTCTACCACATGCCCAACAACGACTTCAAGCGCTTGAGAGACGAGGGCCGGGTCAACGTCTACAACAAGTCGGGGCTGTCTATCACCTATATGGGCTTTAACACCAAGACCAAGCCCTTTGACGATCCACGAGTTCGTCGGGCCATCTCCATGGCCATCGACAAGGTAGGCGCCAACGAGGTGGCCTTCAACGGCCTGGCCCAGGTGCCCACCAGCCCCCTGTTGCCTACCAACAACTATTACTTCGAGGATCCCGCACTGGCCGACGAGTACGATCCCGACGGCGCCAGGGAACTGCTGAAGGAAGCAGGCTACGGCGACGGCTTTAGCTTCACCATCTACACCAACGAGAACCAGTAGCGCCAGGACTATGCCGTGATCATCCAGAACATGCTGGAGCCCCTGGGTATCTCCGTGGAGATTCGAGTGCTGGAATGGGGGTATTTCCTGGATCAGCTCAAGGCCGGCAATCTGGAGACCTTTATCATCGGTAAGGCCGCCTACGACATCAACCCCGACCCGGCAGCCTTTATCAACTCGGCCATGCACTCCGCCTTTAGGGGCTCCACCAACCTGGTCTGGCTGGACGACGCCGAGACGGACCGACTGCTGGACCTGGGCATGATCACCGACGACGGCCCCGAGCGGGAGCAGATCTACCTGGCCCTGCAGAAGCGCATCAACGAGCTTATGCCCTGGTGTTACTTAGGCAACCCCGACAGCCTCTACGGCACCGCCAAGGGCCTCAAGGGCGCCGAAGGGTTCAACCGCGGCTCCATCAACTGCCTCAACGGCATCTATTACGAATAGTGCTATAGCTCCTGACCTATAGCTCAATAGTTCGCGCCCCAAGCCCCCGGCGAATCCGCCGGGGGCTTGGGGCGCGAAGTTGGTTATGAGGCCTGGGGTGGGGGACGTTTTTTGCCGCCTTCCCTCTCTCTTTCCTCCTCCTGTCAATCTATGGAAGGGTCGGGGCCCTGGAGGGCTTCCCGGTAAAACCCTTCTAGGTCGATCTTGAATTGCCGCCGGGCCTCGGGGTTGCTGTAGTACATATGGCCGCCCCAATAGGTCTTGAAGGTGACGTTTCCTCGCAGCTGCTCCGGCAGGCCCAGGTGGTTCAGGCAGTAGCGGGTGGTGTCGACGCTACAGTGGATGTCGAAAAGC
>CAZCKP010000102.1:0-4451 GCA_964499295.1 uncultured Synergistaceae bacterium
TCATCAGTGCGGCGTTTTCCATGTAGCCGTTGGCCTCGACGTAGCGGATCACCTTCTCCACAAAGGCTATCTGGGGCTGGTTCAGGGACTGATCGTTGATAAAGGCCGAAAAGGCCTGCCGCGCCGCCTGGGGGTCCAGCTTGGCCACCTGGCGGACCAAAAGCCCCAGGGGCGTGTCGCCGAATTCCCGCTGGTATTCCTCCTTGGTACCCAGCTCGCTGGTCAGGATCCGTTCCAGCTCCTGGTAGTCGGCCTCGGTCATGGCGATGTTGTGGGTCAGCTTGTAGATAGCAGCCACGTTTTTGTGTTCGTTGATGTAACGGTTCACCTTGGCCCGGTAGTTCTCGAAGTTGTAGCCAGGTCCCAGCTGATGGCCCTCTTTTCGCTCGATCACGGGATCGGTGAGATTGGTCACGATGACCTTGTGGCTCTGGGCGTCGTCGTCCAGGAACTTGATTAGGCCCCGCAGCTGCTGCCGCAGTTCCTCGAGCTGTAGTGGTCCGCAATCGGTCCAAAAACTGTCGTCCAGGATCCGCCGCAGTAGCGGCAGCTTCTCGTTGACCTGGGGAATCGAGACCCTCTCGGCCAGGGCCGTAGCGATGGCCAAAAGCTGCTGCTGTCCCTTTTTGAAGGGACCTGTCTCGCCCTCCATCTGGTTCAAGACCATGGAATAGGCGAAGTTGTCGAAGCGCTTGGCCATCTCGTCGGCGTCGGTGGAGGCCACCAGCGGGGCGATCTGTTCCAGCAGCTCGGCCTTTTCCGTTTCTCCCAGGGCCTGGAAGGCCTCCTCGGAGCGGTACTTCTCCACGTATTGACGCTTCAGCTTCACCGACGCCAATTCAGGTTGGAGGGCCTCTATCTGGCCGCGGCAGGTCTCCACCAGGGACCGTCGCCAGTCTTGGTACTCCTGGCCGGCGTAGTCTCTCTCCTGGAGGGCCACGGCGATTTTGATCCGCTTGCCGAAGATCCGCTCCGACAGAGACCGCACCTCGCCGGGATTGTAGGTCTCCTGATGGGTCCGGAAGTAGTCGAAATTGCCACAGTAGTCGAAGATCAGAAACCGTTCCTTGTCCTCGGTCTCCACCGTCTCAGCGCCTTCCGCTCCGCCGGCCTGAAACAGGCACCGAAGGCCCTTGCAGAGCCTGGTGCCCCGGCCGATCATCTGCCAGAACTTGGTCTTGGAGCGCACCTTTTTGAAGAACACCAGATTGACGCATTGGGGGACGTCGATGCCGGTGTCCATCATGTCCACCGAAATGGCGATGTGGGGGGCCTTGTCGGGGTTTTTGAAATCGTCGATCACTGTCTGGACGTAGGAATCGTCGCAGAGCACCCGCTGGGCAAAGCCGCCCCGGAGGTGGGGATAGAGCTTGTCGAACTGCTCTAGGATTAGCTGGGCATGACGCTTGTTCTGGGCGAAGACTATGGTCTTGCCCAGACGATCGCCGCCGGAGACCTTGATGCCCCGCTCCATAAGGTCTTCCAACACCGTCTTTATGGTGTGCTCGTTGAAGATGAAGTTGTTCATCGCCACCGAGGGAATCCACTCCGGCATGTCGCCGTCCTCGGTGAAATCCGACTCGTAGCGCTCCTTGTCCCGATCCGACAGCTCGTCGTAGCTGATGCCCTCCTCCAAGAACTTGGTCTTCACCTCGTAGTTGTAATAGGGCACCAGGACCTTGTCTTCCTGGACGGCCTTCTCGTACTCGTAGGCGAAGGTGGGCACATCGGGTTCCTTCTCGAAAAAGTCGTAGGTGTTCCGGGCCACGTCGTTTTTCGGTGTAGCCGTGAGGCCCACCAAGTAGGCGTCGAAGTAGTCGAAAATAGCCCGGTACTTCTTGAAGATGCTCCGGTGGCTCTCGTCGACGATGATCAGGTCGAAGTGGGCCGGCGTGAAGAGACCCCGCCCCCGATCCGACTTGGTGTCGTCGATGGCGTTCAACATGGTGGGGTAGGTTGAAAAGACGATCCGAGCCGTAGAGGGATCGTCGCGATTGGAACAGAGATTGCACAGCGTCATCTGGGGCAGATAGGTCTTAAAGCCCTCCAGGGCCTGGTTCACCAGGGCCCGGCGGTCGGCCAAAAAGAGCACGTTAGTGATCCAGCCCTTCCGGCTCAGCACCTCCACCAGGCTGGCCGCCGTCCTGGTCTTGCCGGTCCCGGTGGCCATCACCAGCAGATGCTTGCGCACCCCCCGGCGCAGGTCGCCGCAGACCGCCTCGATGGCTTCCTTTTGGTAGGGCCGGTCGGTGATCCGGTCCGATATAGCCAGGCCGGTCAGATCCTGACGGCTGGAGCGGCGGATCATTAGCCTCTCCAGGTCCTCCTCGCTGAAGATCCCGAAGACCTTCCGCTCGTGCCCCGTCTGATCGTCCCAGAAATAGGTCTCCAGGCCATTGGTGACGAACATCATGGGACGGCGGCCGAACTTCCGCTCCAAGGCCTCGGCGTAAAGCTCCACCTGGCGCCCTCCCGTCTGGGGATCCTTGCTAGCTCGTTTGGCCTCCACCACCGCCAAGGGCAGGCCGTCGCGGCCGAAGAGCACGTAGTCGCAAAAGCCTTTTTGGCCGGCTACTCCGGCCATGTCCTCCACCGGGTATTCTCGCTGCACGTTCTTGTCAGGACCATCGAGGCGCCAGCCCATGGAAGCCATGTCCACGTCGACGTAGACCTGGCGGGTCTCCCACTCCGAAGCGGCCCGGGGCCTGAAGGTCCGCTCCTGCTGATGCCGGGCCTTGGCTTCGGTATAGGCCTGGCTCATATGGGCCACCTGTTGCAGCAACTCCTGGATCTCCTGGTCCTTGGCTTCTAAAAGACTCTGCTGGGCCGCTATCTTTTCGGCGTCCTGGAGCTGGGAAGGGATCAGCTTTTCGTCGAAAACCCGATCCTGAAAGTCATCGCCGTAGGAACAGTCGATCCACTGGATGAACTCGAAGAGGGCCTTCAGGGCCGCCAGGGCCTGGCCCGGCTTGACGGGATTGGGGGTGTGGGCCCCGTCGTTTCCCAGCTGGTGGATCAGCCGCAGCCCCCGCCAGGTGCCGGGCTCCACGGCGTCTCTAAAGGTCTCCTCGTAGAGCAGGGCCTTGAGGTTGTTCTGGTAGGGCCGCTGGATGGTTGCGTCGGCGCTGTAGACCCACTTGATCGCCAGTTCCATGGCTCTGCGGCAAGCCACGGCACAGAGAACCGGCGAGGTGCGGTAGACCTTTTCGGCGTCGACGCAGGCCTGGGCGAAGGCTTTGTATTGCTCCAGATCCTCTAAAAAAGCGAAGTTCGACATCTCTTTCACTCCTTTCCAAGGCCACTGGCTAGCCGAAATACTGCTGCATCAGCGCTTTTTTCAGGGTCTTCAGGTGGGAGAGGCTCTCTTGAATAAAAAATTTAGTATTATCCACCTTAGAGACTAAGACAGTGAATTTTTCCTGAAGTTCTAGCGGCGGCACCAAAATTTGCAGCGTGTTGATTGAGTTGAAATTTAATCCTGCTTTAACGACATTTTGATTTTTAGATCTAAACTGATTTTTGCCCGCATCGGTCTCCATAAAATAAGCTGTATATAGTGGATTTAATAGGTTATCTTTGAGGCGAATACAGACTAAATGCTGATTTATATAGGCACCATGATCGGCAATTTCTTTCGTTATAACACCTGTTCTGCCTAGATCCGCTGTGATACTGATCAATAGGTCCCCTTCTCTAACTTTCGTTCGCTTGGCTTCGGCATCATCTGGAGGAACTACGCATTGAACTTCAGACAAGGTCACACGGCAATTTTTTACATTCTTGATAGTTATAAAATATTCACCATTAGCCGTGAAATATTTCGACCATCCGCGAGAACCAGAAGTCAGAAAGATGATATATTCGGACAACTGACGATTCGGCCAGTTCTTGGGATTCGTCACTGGATCCCCGAACATCTCCACAAACCGGGCCTTGACGAGCTGGTCCAGCAGCTCCAGCTGGCGGCGGCGTTTGGCTATCAGGTCGCTGACCTTGTCCAGGATCGCAACAATTGTTAGCTGATCCTTAAGGGGAGGATATCTTACTTTAATTTTTTCTAAAGATTGCCTTATAATCTGTGGTTGAGCTGAACCAGTTATTATGTCCGAGAAGCCACGCGCTAATAGATAATAATATAAATACGAAAGATTTACTTCCTCTGATAGGTCGTCAAGTGCCATGGCGTTACCATTAACATAGGAAAAAGGCTCACAAATATTTAGCACGCCACATGTAGCGCCTCGGCATGTTATTAGTAACGTGGGATGCTCGTGGTTATAGCTTGTATAACGCCCAATTACTCCATTTGCACCATATACTGGGTAGCCGGTGTCAGTTAACATATCAGAGGAAATAGTTTTCCACTGTTTAGGATGACATATATCGCACAAACCTTTTTCTTTCATAACATCCCCTCCAGCTCTGCCAGCCCTGCCGAGATCTCCATCTCC
>CAZCKP010000103.1:0-4305 GCA_964499295.1 uncultured Synergistaceae bacterium
CTAGGAGGATCTGGCCGCTGGTGATCTTTCCCGGCGGCGAAGGGATCAGCCCCATGATGCTCAGCGCTGTCACGCTTTTGCCGCTGCCCGACTCTCCCACGATGCCCAGGGTCTCGCCTGGGGAAAGGGAAAAGCTCACGTCGTCGAGAGCATAGACGATCCCCTCGTCGGTATAGAAATGGGTGGACAGATTTTTTATCTCTAAAAGCTTATTCTTCATATCGAACATGTCGAAAGCCTCGAAAGCCTGTCTTTCATCGTTAATTATCGTTTTATCGTCCATGGCCTTGTCGTCTCGCCTGCCGGTGGGGGCGTCAAGGCCTCTCCTGGGGGACGTGGGATCTGGAGAAATCCAGAGCCCGGCGAAAGGTGGCCTCGTCGGGGCAGTAGACCCGCATGACCGTGCCCCAGCGCCCCCTTAAAAGCAGCGTCGCCATCTCCGGCAAGGCCTGGACCGATCGGACGTGGTTCCAAGGCACCTGACGCTCCACGGCCCGGGCCGGATCCAGAACCGGCTCGATGGCCCAGGGGCGCCAGCGGAGACGCCAGTTCCCTCCCAGGGCCTGGGGAGAGCAGCGCAGGTTTTCGCAGCGGACTCCCCATTCCTCCAGGTGGTAATAGGCGGCGTAGCGGTTTTTCAGAAAGGGAAAGGCGGCTATCAGGAAAATCGCCGTAAAGACCCCATCCATCCACAGCCCCATCTGGAAGGCCGCTGTCAGATGATCCTGGAAGATATGGCCGGCGGTGAGGCGCTGCAACGCCAGCAGCGACAGAAAAGTCACAGCCCAGGCCGCCACCAAAAAGGCCGCCAGGTCCATCAGGAAAAAGACGTTGGTCCCCACCGGCACCCCCACGAACCACCGGAGGGCCTCCTGGGATTCCCGGGGCCGCTCCCTCATAAAGCCCAGCCGGCTGTCCATGGCAGCCCTAGCGCTTCAGCTTGGGGTCCAAGGCGTCCCGCAGCCCGTCGCCCAACAGGTTCAGCGACAGTATGGTGATCACGATGGCCAGTCCCGGGAAGAGGCTCAGGTAGCTATGGCCCCGCAGGTAGCCCCGGGCGCTGGACAGCATCCCTCCCCATTCGGGATAGGGAGGCTGGATCCCCAGGCCGATAAAGCTCAATCCCGCCGAGGACAAAATGGCGCTGGCCACGCTCAGCGTGGCCTGGACGATCAGGGGGGCGCAGCAGTTGGGCAGCACGTGGCGCAGGATGATGTGGCAGTCGCTGGAGCCCATGGCCCGGGCCGCCTCGACGAATTCCATTTCCTTTACCGACAGCACCGAAGCCCGCAGCAGCCTGGCGAATCGGGGCACCGACGAGATCCCCACGGCGATCATCAGGTTGAACAGCCCCGGCCCCAGCGCCGCCGCGATGGCTATGGCCAGCAAAGTCTGGGGCACCGCCAGCTGGATGTCCATGAGCCGCATCAAGGCGTTATCCAGCCGCCCGCCGTAATAACCAGCTATGGCCCCCAAGGTGCCGCCCAGAGCCAAGGAAATGGACACCGCCACCAGCCCCACCTGGAGGGACACCCGAGCGCCGTAGATCAGCCGGCTCAGCACGTCGCGACCGAACTCGTCGGTGCCCAGCAGGTGCTCCGCCGACGGCGGCTGCAGAGCGCCTCGGAGGTTTTGGCGAGAATAGGAGTAGGGCGCCACCCTGTCGGCAAAGACCGCTGTGAGGATCAACACCACCAGGATGGCCAGGCCCACCACTGCCAGCCGGTTCCGAAAGAGCCGGACCATGGCCAGATAGAACATGCTGTTTTTTCGCAGGAACATGGCTTCCACTCTCCCAGGGCGATCTCTATCGATACCGGGCCTTGATCCTGGGATCCACCAGGCCATAGAGCAGGTCCACGATCAAGTTCATGCCACAGAACACCAAGGCGATGTAGAGCACACCGCCCTGGACTATGGGGTAGTCCCGCATCTTAATGGAATCCACCATCAGCCGCCCCACGCCGGGAATGGAGAACACCGATTCCGTCAGGATAGATCCCCCCAGCAGGTTGCCGAACTGAATCCCGATGGTGGTCAGCACCGGGATCAGAGCGTTGGGCAGGGCGTGCTTGACGATCACCAGCAGCTCCGACTGGCCCTTGGCCCGGGCCGTGCGGATGTAGTCGGCCCGGATCACCTCCAGCATGCTGGACCGGGTCATCCGGGTCAACACTGCCAAAGTGCCTGTGGAAAGGGTGAACACCGGCATCACCATCTCGCCGAAGGTCCGAAAGCCCGACGGCGGCAACCAGTCCAGATGGACCGAAAAGAGCAGGATCAGCAGCACCCCCATCCAGAAATTGGGCATCGATATGGCCAGCAGCGCCAGGATCATCGACAGGGAGTCGAAAAAGGAGTACTGCCGCACCGCGCAGATCACCCCGAAGGGTATCCCCACGGCCATGCCTAAAATCACCGCGTAGGTGGCCAGCTTCAGGGTGATGGGCAACCGGGCCCCCAGCTCCTCGCTGACCGGGGCCTTGGTGGTGTAGGAACGGCCGATGTCGCCGTGAAGCAGCGCGTTTTTACAGTACCGCAGAAACTGAACCATAAAGGGATCGTTCAGGCCGTTGTTGATCCGGAACTGTTCCACCGCCTCGGCCGGAGCGTCCTCGCCCAGGGCCATCCGGGCCGGATCTCCTGGGGTGAAATAGAGCAGAGAAAAGACGATAAAGGCCACCCCTAACAGCACCGGCCCCAGCATCAGCACCCGTCGCAACACGTAACGGAACACCCAAGTCTCCCCCTTACTAAGCTGAACCACCGCTCCTACAAGTCCCGGCCAAAGCCCGAGGCGGCCCTTGGCCGGCCACGGCCAGGGGCCTCGGAGCGATGGAGAAAAAAGCTCTTGGCCGTTATTTTTTGCAATACTATCACGGCCGGAGTCTTTTTGCATCGTCGTACCTAGCGGCGGCTGTGGCGCCACCTTTCCCGGGCCGGAGAGGCTCCGAGAGCGTCTCCCCCCGTAGGGACATCAAAAAGGATAAAATCCCTCGGTAATAAAAAGTGCCGGCCATCAAAGGCTAAATATGGGTGATTAAATCAGATATTATTTGATCGCCACTTTATTGTAATACATCAAAAACCGTCGATAGCTAGATCGGGGTAACGGCGGTTTACGGATTTGGTGGTTTTTAAAATCTTGGTCTAGCACTGCGGCATAGCAATGCAAAAAAATGGAGTCTCACAAGTTGGAAAATTTTTAGGGTTGCCAGAGCTGTAAAAATGTATATAATATCCACGGCCCTTGGGGGCCCGCCGGGGCACCTAAAGGCCCCGTTCTCCTAGGAGGGATAACATGGAGAAAAAGGTAACCTGGACCAGCGGCACCTCCAGCCACGCCAGCGAGGCCTGGCAGTGGCGTTGGGAGCGTTCGGGGTCCCATCGGGATTTCATCGGCGGGGGGTCCAACTCGCCCCTCAGCAACCGGCACCGCGATACCGACGACACTTCCTCGCTAGGTGGCTCCCGCTAGGGCAACCGCGTGTTTATTGAGGTCAAGGGCGTCCTTTCCCGTCTGGGAGGGGACGCCCTTTTTTGCGCCTCCGTCTCACCGAGTAGGCGCCAATTTCTTGTAGTAGCTGATCACGAAATCACGAAAGATCTGGGCTGCCTTGGATAGGTAGCGGCCGTGGTTCCAGGAGATGTAGATGTCCCGGCAGAAGCGGTCGTCGTTGATCTGGATCCGCTGGATCGGCAGCCCCTCGGTGGAGCCCCAGGAGATCTCGGGCATAAAGCCCACGCCCAGGCCGCTGCTGAGCATCTCCCGGATCAGCGAGGGGTTGTCGCTTTCCAGAATGTAGTGGGGCGCGAAGTTCCAGTGGCTGCAGAGGCTGTCGGTGTGGTCCCGAAGGTTTTTGCCCTTTTCCAGGGCGATAAAGTCCTCGTTTACTATGGCCGGAATGGACAGACTTCTCTGGTCCGACAGCCGATGCCCCACCGGCACCGCCAGGGTAATCCGCTCCCGCAGCAGGGTGTAGGCGCTGCCCCGGGGCGCCCGGTCGGCAGTGGCGTAGATGGAGATGTCGCACTGCTCCTCCGGCGCCTGTTGCCAGATCTTGAAGCGCACCTCGGGATGGGCCGCGGTGAACTGGGCCATGATGTCGGGAAAGAGCTTGGATCCCGCCAGGACCAGGATAGTCACGGCCTGGAGCTGCTTGTCGTTGTGGTCGCTGAGCTCTCTAGCGCAGTCGTCGAGGCTGCGAAAGATGGAATCGATGTACTTCAGCAGAATTTTGCCGTTCTCGTTGAGGACTATGTGCTTGCCCACGCGGTCGAAGAGCTGGTATCCCAGCTCGCTTT
>CAZCKP010000104.1:0-4128 GCA_964499295.1 uncultured Synergistaceae bacterium
CCTGCCGGTGAGATCCACCGATTCGTCGTCTAGCGAGCAGGAGTCCAGGTCTCGTTCCGCCGGAGCAAAGGCCGTCTGGGGATAGGGCCATATCTCCTTGGCTTGGTCCACCATCTCCCGGCAACGCTCTTCCAACTCCGACAAGCCCCAGGATTCCTTGAGGGCAATTTTCTGATTCATCCTCAAACCGCTGGATCTGTAACCGCCCTTAGGGGCGTCCCGTTTTTCGGCGAAGGTGCCGTTGCTAAGCTTGGCATTGTAGCCGCTTAAGGTCAAGTTGGCCAGCCGGTGAAGCCAAGTCCCGTGGATATATTCAGCTTCGGGACCCAAGGCGGCTCGCCACGACGGCGTCAGCTTCTGGGGCATAATGTGCTCTATAGAGTAGTCTTCGGCCTCCAGATGGCCGTAGACGTCTTTGGTCTCCAAGGTGTCCCAGTTCTCGAAGCGCTCGAACAAATAGTTTCTGTACCTGCCTGTCATCTTGTAGATTTCCCTGGTCGCCAGTGCCTCGGCAAACTCTTTGTCGTCGGGGAACCGGCTATTCTTGGACAGCAGGGCATAGACGAACTTTTGGATGTAGTCCCCACAGGAGCCGTCGTATCTCTGCACGTCTTTGTGTAGCGTCAAAAAGATCTTGTTCAGAGAATTGGTCGGCAATCCGCAGATGTTCCGGCGGAACAGATAGGCCTCTACGATTTGGAAAATCTGGCTCACCTCGCCGACGGCAAGGGTGCCTTCCTGGTGGAGTCGCAGCACATCCAGAAAAAAGGGCCGGGTTACCGTGACATCGAGATACTTCATCCGGTAGAGGCATCCGTCCAGGGCTCTGTCGCCGGCGCCGCTGCGGCCGGTGATCAGCTTCTGGAAAAGGCGGCTGTAGCTTCGCAAGTCCTCCAACAGCGTTTCCATGGGAAGCCCTTGGGCCTCGGCGTAGGCTTTGAAATCCCGGTAGATCTTGTCTTCGTTGGGGATCTTCTGCTGTTTGACGCTGAGGTAGTACCGCACGAAGCCAGTGACGTCGCCGCCGGTGCAGCTCTCGATGGCAGTCCAGTACTGCTCGTAGAATCGGTGCTGATCATCTGCCTCCTGGCCCATCAGCACGTAGTTTCGGATCTTGTCGCCTTCGGTCAGGGCCAGGCCGGTGGAGTTAAGGCTCTCGAAGATCAGCTGGGCGTTGTCGCCTGGGTCCAGGGTGATGCTGATGATCTCCAGCCGGCGCACGGCGTCGAAGATCTCGTCGGGCGACAGTTCGCCCGATAGCAGCTGCTCGCAGAAGAACCGATAGTTCGCCGTCAACCTCGAGGCCTGGTCGTGGTCCTCCTCGTTGCCAAAGAGCCGTTTCAACGCCTCTTGGTCGCTCTTAACAGGCCGCAGTTTGATCTGATCGTCGGGGTCGGCCCAGCGGGAGACCAGAAAGCGCTGGTTGATCGCCTCGTGAAGTTCTCTCTCGGTAGAGCTGATCTTGCCCTGGCGGAGAAGATTGCGAATCGCCAAAAGCAACAACGTTACCGTAGTCAGCCGTTGCTGGCCGTCGATGACGTGGTAAAGCATTTTGTTCCCTGCTGGGATTACGGCGGAGACTATGCTGCCGAAGAAGTGGCTCTGAAGCCCATCACGGGAGATCTTTTTCAGATCGCTGTACAGCTGCCTGCAGTTATCCCTTTCCCAGGAGTATTTTCGCTGGTACACCGGGATGACGTAGCGATTGTCGTCGCCTTCCATGAACCTGATTAAAGTCGTCTCAGCGCCTTTCATTGGGACCTTAGCCCTCCTCTTTTCACAGTATCCCTTCTTGACGTATCTTAGCACTAGAGCTCCGGTGACTTCAATGGCCTCGCATCCCGCCCCGGAGCTACACAAAGCCCCGCAGGGCCTGGACCTAGAGCCATAGAGATGGCGCTTTAGGGGCTAAGCTGGGCCAGTAGAGCCTGAGGTGCTATGACAGGAAGGTAAGAGGCAGCGGCGAGGAAGGCCTTGTCCCGAGAGACCACGTAGTCGACGCCTTCTCGCTTCGCGCACAGCGCCAGAAGAGCGTCCTCGAAGTCGTCCATGGGCAGGACCAACGCCTTGGCGCAGTCCTCCTCTCCGACGGCGACAACCTGCAGCACCGTCATAACGTCGGCTATGGCCGCTCTGGCCTTGCCGTCTCCCAGGGCCTTTTTGACCACGTAATATATGTCGGTCACGGTGTTGGCCGTGATGATGCCGGAGATCTCTTCCTGAGCGACTTTGATGAGAAGTCTCTGGGCCTCGACTCTCCCCGGCCGTCCGACGATAATGGCGTCTAGGATCACGTTGGTATCAAAGGCGATTTTCATGGTAGAAACCGCTCCGCCTTGGCCGCTTCGGGATCGATGCCGGCCGGCAAAAGGTCGAACAACGACAGAGCTGCGGCGACTTTGTCCTTCTTTGGGGAGACTAGCTTGGCCACCAGCTTGCCGTTTTTGGTGATGTATATGTCCTCTTGGTTCACCATGGCGATGTACTGGCCGGCCCGGGACCTCAGATCGGACAGGGTAATCTGTAACATCTCTGGACCTCCTTTCCCAGGCTCTATGGAGGGAATATCGTACTGTTATTGTACCATGGACATGGCTATCCACCGACAGAGCAGCCCAGGTTTAAGGGCTGGCGGATCTCCTGAGCCCGGCCAGTCCGATGGCTCCGCATACCGCCCCGGAACTACGCAAAGCCCCGCAGGACAAAAGCCTTGCGGGGGCTTTTTAATAGGCTCTATCTCGGCTATAATAAAATATCATTTTAGAATAGCCGAAAGGAGGTGCCCCCAATGTACATTCACCGCGCTATTGAAGAGACCATTACAAGGTTGTCAGAGGCCTTTCCAGTGGTGCTAGTCACGGGGCCTCGGCAGGTGGGCAAGACGACGCTCCTTCGAAAGCTCATGGAGCCGGAGCGCAAATACGTGACCTTGGACGATCCTGCGGCGCGTTATCTGGCACGGCAGGACCCCGGGCTTTTTATGCAGCGCTATGGGCCGCCGGTACTTATCGACGAAATACAGTGCGCCATGGAGCTGTTGCCCTACATAAAGATGGATTCCGACAGGTCGGGGCGCAAAGGTGGGTACTGGATCACCGGATCCCAGGTCTTTCGCCTCATGAAAAACGCCAGCGAGAGCCTAGCCGGCCGCGTCGGGATCGTGAACCTCCTGGGCCTTTCCGACGCGGAAATTTACGGATACGCCAGCGAGCCCTACACCACCGAGCCGGAACGCCTGATGAAACGCCTCGCCACCGTAAAGGAACGGGGCCTCAACGAAATTTACGCTAGGATTTTCAAGGGCTCCATGCCGGCCCTCTACGCCAACGACATGGACTGGGAGGTTTATTATCGCTCCTATGTGGATACCTATCTGCAGCGCGACATCAGGGAGCTGTCCCAGGTGGCCGACGAGATGCAGTTTTACCAGTTTATGACGGCAGCGGCAGCCCATACTGCAAAACCCGTGGTCTACCGAGACCTGGCCCAGGCCGCGGAGATCTCGGCGCCGACGGCGAAAAAATGGCTGTCGCTGCTGGCCTCGTCCCATATCGTGGCGCTGGTGCAACCCTACAACAACAACGTGTTGAAGCGGGTGGTAAAAATGCCGCTGCTGCACTTTCTGGACACCGGCCTTGCCGCCTATCTCCTCAGGTGGGGGAGCCCCGAGGCTCTGGAGCGAGGGATCATGGCCGGGGCTTTTTTTGAAAGCTATGTGTTCTCGGAGATCTACAAAAGCTATATAAATTCCGGCAGAGAGCCACCTGTCTTTTACTACCGCGACAAGGACCAAAAGGATATAGACCTGTTGCTCTACCGAGATGGCATAATTTCGCCGATAGAGATAAAAAAAGCGGCCATGCCGGGAAGGGACTCGGTCAAGAACTTCTCGTCGCTGGCGCCTCTGGGCGAACCGGAAAAGTTCGGCGCCATGGCCGAGCTCAAGGTGGAAATCGGGATAGGCAACGTGATCTGCATGGCCCAGGATCTGCTGCCCATCGACAGGGACAACTGGTACGTGCCGGCCTGGTTGATCTGAAGGAGTAGCTTTTTGGGGGGATAGAACGCTTTAGGGGCTAAGCAAAACCTGGGGACCATAAACGAGGCTTGTCTTGCCTGTCATCTTGC
>CAZCKP010000105.1:0-4118 GCA_964499295.1 uncultured Synergistaceae bacterium
AGACGATATTATCATAATTATATCCAGAAAAAGAGTGCGTCCCCGGTCTCAGTGCTAGGCAGGGCGGAATCAACGCCAGGCAGTTGGCAGAAAAAGGACCAGCACCGTCATCAGCTCCAGCCGCCCCAGGAGCATGCAGGCCCATAGGACTCCTTTGACAGGGCCTGACAGGACGACCAAGTCCCGGGGCATCGCCGCCAGGGCGGGGAGGGGCCCCCCGTTGCTCAGGCAGGACAGCACCGAGGAAAAGCTGGCGCCCAGGTCCAGCCCCAGGGCCGTCAGGGCCAGTGTGAAGGCCACCAGTGCCAGGACGTAGACGGCGAAAAAGGCTGCCACCGACGAGGACAACTCCGCCTTCAGTGGCCGGCCATTGAAGCGCAGCACCAAGACCCGCTGGGGTTGGAGCAGCCGGATCATCTCCGACCCTATGGCCTTGGTCAGGATCAGGGTCCGCAGGTGTTTGATGCCGCCGCTGGTGGAGCCGGCGCAGCCGCCTAGGAGCATCAACAGCACCAGCAGGCACTGGCATAGCGGCGGCCAGAGCTGGGAGTCCGCCGAGACGAAGCCCGTGGTGGTGGCCATGGCGATGACCTGAAAGGCCGCTTCTCCCAGGGCCGCGGCGGGGCTTCCCAGGTCCCGAAGCCATAGCGCTGCAGCCACGACAGCGGTGGCCCCCGCCAGGGTCCAGCAGTAGCACCGAAACTCCTCGTCCTGCCAGGGAGCGCTCCACTGGCCCCGGAGGACGCGGAAGATCAGTACGAAATTGGCTCCCGATAGGAACATGAACAACGCCAGAATCCCCTGCACCCCTGGATTCTGGAAGTGAGCCACGCCGTCGTTGTAGTTGGAAAAGCCTCCCGTGGCCAGAGTGGTGAGGCTGTGGGTCAGGGCGTCGAAGGGATCCAGCCCGGCGAGGGTAAGCAACGCCGTCTCTAGCGCCGTCAGGGCCAGGTAGGTCAGCCACAGCAGCATCGCCGTCTGATGGAGCCGAGGCGTCAGCTTTTCCGGCATCGGCGTGGGGACCTCAGCCTTGTAGAGCTCCATGGCCCCCAGGCCCAGCAGCGGGAGCACCGCCAGGCCCAGCACGATGATGCCCATGCCGCCGATCCACTGGGTCAGGGCCCGCCAGAGCAGGATCCCCCGAGGCAGTGCCTCTAGATCGGCGATGACGGTAGCGCCGGTGGTGCTGAAGCCCGACATGGCCTCGAAGAAGCAGTCCCACCAGGTTGGCAAGGTTCCGCTGAGCCGATAGGGCAGAGCCCCCAGGGCCGAGGCCAGAATCCAGGAGAAGGTCACCACTCCGAAGGCTTCTCCCAGTCGGAGCCGCCTCCGGTCGTGACGACTCCGCCGGGCCAGCCAGAACAGGACAGCCGAGACGCTCAGAGCCAGGGCGCAGGAGCCCGCCAGGGCCGCCAAGTCGCTAGTTCCGTCGAGCCAGGCCAAAAGGGCCGGCGGCACCATCCACAGCGCCACTATGGCCCCCACCAGGGCCAGCACCGGAGCGAAGCTCACAGCGTCACTCCCAGAAGCCGAGTCGCCCGTGCCATCAGGTCCCGGGTGGCGAAGAGGGAGATCACGTCGCCGCCCTGGAGCCGGTCGGGACCTCGGGGGACCACCACGGTCCCGCCGCGGCTGATCATGGCGATCAACACGCCCTTGGGAAGCTTCAGGTCCATGATCCTTTGGCCAGCTGCGAGGCTGTGGTCGGGCAGGACAAACTCCAGCATCTCCGCGCCGATGCGGTCGATCAGTGTGAGCACTCCGGCGCTTTGGGGATAACGGACGTGGCGCAACAGCACCGAAGCCAAAGTATCGTTGGGGTTCAGCAGCACCAGGGCCGGCAGGTCCTTTTGGAGGTATCGGTAGACGGCCTTTCGGACCACGGCGATAGTCTTGGGACAGCCCAGGGCCTTGGCCAGAGTGGCGGCCACCACGTTGACCTCGTCGTTGTCGGTAGCCAGCACCACGCCGTCGGCCTCGTCCAGGGCCAATCCGCTCATCAATTTGAGGTCCAGCCCGTCGCCGCAGATCACCTGGACCCTGGAGAACTCCGAGGCCAGACGGCGACACTTGGCCAGATCCAGGTCGATCAGGGCCACCTCCAGCCGGGGAAAGTCCCGCTCCAACCGGAGGGCCAGATGGACCCCCAACTTGCCGCCGCCCAGGATGACCACCCGGGAGAGGCCGCGCCGTTGCTCGGCGTGGAAGAGCTTCTGGAGGGTCAGCACCTGGGACTGAAGGGCCACGAAGAAACAGAGGTCCCCCTGTTGGGCCACCCAGTCGCCGGCGGGGACAAAGCCCTGGCCGTCGCGCTCCACGTAGACCATCACCGCGCCGAGATCGGGATGGAGCTGCCCCAGCTCCCGGAGGCTGAGGCCGCAGAGAGGCGACGAGGGTTCCACCCAGAAGGCGTAACTTCCCGCCCGTCTGTCGGAGAGTTCCGAGGAGTGCACCGCGGCGTTGACGGTCAGCAGCGTGACGATCTCCCGGGACAGCGACCGCTCTGGCGAGGTCATCACGTCGATGCCCAGCTCCCTGGCCCAGGCCGGAGTGTCGGTGAACTCCAGGTCCCGCACCCGGGAGAGCACCCGTCTGACGCCGGCCCGCTTGGCCAGCCAGCAGGCCATAAGGTTCACCTCGTCCCGGCCGGTGCAGGCGATCAGGTAGTCCACGTCGCCGCCGGCCACCACGCCGGCCTGCTCCAGTACCCCGGGGCGGGCGCCGTTGCCCTGGACCACGCTGACGTCCTGGTCGCTGCCGATCCGCTCGGCTGCTACTGGGTCCCGTTCGACTACTACCACGTCCTGGCCATCACCGGCCAAGGACTGGGCCACCGAGGAGCCCACAGTGCCGGCTCCGACGACGACGATTTTCACGGCTCTCACCCTCCCAGCGCTCCGGGGCTCCTCAGGCGCGATTCCAGCCCTTGAAGCCCAGGCCCACCACTTCGGACACGTCGGACAGTACTAAAAAGGCCTGGGGATCCGTCGAGGCCACGAAGCGCTTGAGCTCCACGGCCTGACGGCGGGTCAGCACCACCAGCACCATCGATACCTCTCGGCCCGAATAGGCCCCCTTGCCCGGCAGGATCGTGGCCGATCGGTCCAGCTCTCCCAGGATGAACTCGGTGATAGACTGGGCCTGGTTGCTGACGATGAGCACCTGGGTCCGGCGGTCGAAAGCCTTGATCACGTTGTCGATGGTCACAGTCTCCACGTAGAGCAACAGGCCGCCCATGAGGATGCGCTCCAGGTCCACGGCCACCAGCGACACCATCAGGATTACCACGTTGAGGTAAAAGGACATGGCCCCCACGTCGACGCCCCAACGGCGCTTGGCGGCCACTACGATCACGTCGGTGCCGCCGCTGGAAGCCCCCTCCCGAAAGAGCAGGCCAAAGCCCAACCCGCCCACGACACCGCCCAGCAGCGCCGCCAGGATGACGTTGTCCACCGTTGGATATTGAAAAAGCTCCAATAGGGGCACCAGCAAGCTGGTCAAAGCGGCGACGTAGGCTGTCCAGAGGGCAAAGCGCAACGACAGGGCCTTCCAGCTCCACAGCAACAGCAGTCCGTTGCCTGCCGTGATGACCCAGGCCGGCGAGATGCCCCACAGGTAGTGGGTGATCAGGGCGATGCCCGTCACGCCGGTGCCGGCGAACTGGTAGGGCATCGTCAGGGCTACCACGGAAAAACAGGTCAGCCCCGTGGCCACCGTCACCGTCACAAAGGTCCGCCATTCCTCCCTAATCTCCTGCCGGGCCCACTGTAACAGCGCCTTGGCTCGGCCTTTCTCGTTAACCTTCATGGCCTATCCTCCAAGTATCGCAACTATCCACTTTTTTGCCGCGACGCGGCGTCTCACAGGTCCTAGCCTTGCTGAACCCGGCGCCGTCGTCTTGTGCCCTCGGTCAGGCAAATCACTACGTGGTGGGGATAACGCAAAAAGCGCCAGCGGCCACAGGGCGCTGACGCTTTAAGGTCTGGCTCCTCGAGCAGGACTTGAACCTGCGACCTAGTGATTAACAGTCACCCGCTCTGCCAACTGAGCTATCGAGGAAAATTGGAGGCGGCACCCAGATTCGAACTGGGGATAAAGGATTTGCAGTCCTCTGCCTT
>CAZCKP010000106.1:0-4024 GCA_964499295.1 uncultured Synergistaceae bacterium
AGGGGTTGATCACCACCGGCATGCCCACCGAGACCTGCCGCTTGAGGTATTCCAGGTCCTTGTTGATCATGCGGATACATCCCTCGGTGACCAGGGTGCCGATGGAGTCGGGATCGTGGGTGCCGTGGATGCCGATGCCCCGCCAGCCGCAGTTTAGCCGGATGAACCAGGGGCCGTAGGCTCCCCGGATCAGCCCCTTGCCGTCGCCGAAATCGTGGCGCCAGGACCGGGAGTTCTCGATCTGGGAGACGGTGAAGCTGCCCTCGGGGGTCCGCATGTCCCCGATCCTTTGCTTGTTACCGGTGCTCTTGCCCAGGGCGATGGGCCAGGAATTGAGGATTTCCTGGCCGTCGATGAAGTAGAGCATAAAGTTGGATTTGTCGACGAGGATCCACCGCCCGTCGAAGCTGTAGGTCGCCAGGGCCTTCATGACGCTGGAGATGGCCGGCTGGGCCGGCTCGGGATCGGGGAGCTCCCTGTCAGGGCCGGCGATGTCGCTGTCGGGGATGGCCTCCTTGACAGAGATGGCCGGATGGGCCGGCTCAGGGGCGGGGAGCTCCGTGGGCTCCTGGGTGGCCTCTTCCTCGGTGATGCCCAAAAGGTGCTGTATGGTGGTCTGTAGCTGTTGCAGTGTAAGCTTTTGGGGGAGCTCCGTGGGCTCCTGGGTAACCTCTTCCCCGGTGATGCCCAAAAGGTGCTGTATGGTGGTCTGTAGCTGCTGCAACGTCAGCTTTTGGGGGAGCTCCGTGGGCTCCTGAGTAGCCTCTTCCTCGGCGATGCCCAAAAAGTGCTTCAGCTTCGTCTGTAGCTGCTGCAGCGTAAGCTTTTTGGGGAGCTCCGTGGGCTCCTGAGTAGCCTCTTCCTCGGCGATGCCCAAAAAGTGCTTCAGCTTCGTCTGTAGCTGCTGCAGCGTAAGCTTTTTGGGGAGCTCCGTGGGCTCCTGGGCGGCCTCTTCCCCGGCGGTGCCCAAAAAGTGCTGTATGGTGGTCTGTAGCTGCTGCAGCGTCGGCTTTTGGTGGATCAGTTCGCTATCATAAAGGAGCCGCAGCACCATGCCGCAGCCCATCAGGAGCAGCACCAGGCAGGCCAGCCCGATCCGACGGACCAGCTGCCCCGATTTATGCTCTGATCTCTGTTCCGATCTCTGCTCTGATCTCTGCTCCGGATTCTGCTCTGATCTCTGCTCCGGATTCTGCTCTGACTTCTGCTCTGATCTCTGCTCCGGATTCTGCTCTGACTTCTGCTCCGATCTCTGCTCCGGATTCTGCTCTGAATTCTGCTCCGATTTCTGCTCTGCCGATTTATGGTCATCAGGGCTTTGGGGCTGATTCATCTGGACCTCCTACGAGTTGGGGGCTTTGGGGGGGAGATCTGGGTCCCCAAACCCCGCCTATTGTACCCTATAGGAGGAAGTTTCGGCCATATCGGCCATAGAAAATAGCCCTGTGAAAAAATCAAGATAGGGCCGTTGACGGCCTTGTCGAGGGGCTGTTAAGATGAAGTCGCATTATCGTTAAGCTGTTTTACAGGTCTCTTACTATATTTATTGAGGGAGGTACCAGCAGATGCAAAAGTCCGCAAAGATCCTTGCCGTAACCCTGGCCATAACCCTGGCGGCCCTGCCGGCCCTGGCCCAGGGACTTGAGCTGATCATGAACAGCCGCACCACCAGCCAGGCCTTTGCCGGTCCCAAGCCCAGCGACCAGCAGATTCAGCAGATCCTCGAGGCCGGGATCGTGGCCCCCAGCGCCAGGAATCAGCAGCCCTGGCACTTCACCGTGGTCAAGGACAGCGAGCTGGTCACCGCCATGACCTCCAAGGAGGGCCCCGGCGCAGTGGCCATCGTGGTCTCGGCCTATCAGAAGGGCGATACGGCGGCCTATGCCGTCTTTGACTGCGGTCTGGCCACCCAGAACATGAACCTGGCCGCCCAGGCCCTGGGATTGGGCGCCCATATCTACGGCACCGGTGTGGCGGCTGCCGGCGGCCAGTACCGCCAGCAGCTGGGTATCCCCGAGGGCTACCAGCCCGTGGTCCTGTTGGTGGTGGGGACGCTCCCCCGGGAGGCCGACGGAGTCAGCGGCGCTACCGCTCGCAGCCGCAATTCCCTGGCCGACGTGGTCAACTACGTGGACTAAAGCCAGAGCAAGCAGCTTTTGCCGCCGCCCCTCGGGGCGGCGGTTTCGATTTGGCCTTTTCGCCCTGGCAGGCGCTGTGGCTTCGCCCGGATCGATGGGGCCTGCATCGCCGAATAGCCTCTAAATCCACAGTAATTATCATAATAAAACCCCATTATCATATTCAATCACATTAAATGCTAAATTAAGGAAAATTATGAAAGGACCAGAAATCCGGCTCCCCTGGTGGGGCCGGATTTTTTCGGGGCTGGCCCGATTCTTTCGGGATCTTCGGGGCCTTCACATCGCCGGTTCCCGGTGGTATAACTCTATGGGTTGGGCGCCGGGTTTTAGGCCGGGCCGGCTGGAAGCCCCGAGCCAGGCCATGGCGGCCTAGGCCGGTGACAATGACAGGACGAAGGTGGTCCCGTTGGCGCAGATAGCCTTTCCCGACTACAGCCCAGGCCAAGACCAGGCCCCCGCGGAAGCGGTGGAGCTCCGGCTGGTGGCCAACGCCGGGGTGTTGCTGCGATATCGCGGCGCGGCGCTGTGGCTGGACGCAGTCTTTAGCGGCCAGGGCCACGGTTTCGGCGCTCCTGGGCCGGAGCTGTGGCGGGCCATGGCGGAGGGGCAGCCGCCCTTTCAGGAGACGCCCTATCTGCTGTTCACCCACTGCCACGCTGACCACTTCTCGCCCCAGCGGACCCTGGAGCTGGTCCAGCGCCGGGCCGTCAAGGGCCTGGCCTTGCCTCAGAGCTCTTCCCAGGCTGAGGAGGAGCTGCAGCGGCAGCTGACCCGCCGGGGAATTCCCTTTCTGGAGCTGTCGGAGAGGACCGATGGGGCGGTCCTTGAGCCGGAGCCGGGGATCCGGATCCGGGCCCTGAAGACGCTGCACCTGGACCGGATTTACCGCAGCGTGGCCCATTTTTGCTATCTCCTGGAGGTGGGTTCTCGGCGATTGCTTTTCACAGCCGACGTGGACTACACCCAGGAGACCCTGGAGCCATTGGCATCGGAGCCTCTAGACGGTGTCTTTTTGAACCCCCTCTTTTTCAACGCCCTGTGCCACCGTAGGTTTTTCAAGGGGAAGTTCCAGGCCCGGCGGTTGTGGTTGTACCACCTGCCGCCGGAAGGGGACCGCTGGGGAATGGGAGATGCCCTGGAGCGGAATTTGGCTGCCTGGCCGCCGGAGTATCCTCCGGCGACGGCCCTGAGGGATCCCCTAAAGCCGGTGTTTTTTTGACGAAATCTTGAGATTCAACATTTTGCGGTATTTGTCAAGGAGGAAATAAGGCTAAGGAGGAAATAAGGCCATGGAAAAGCTGAAACAGCTGTGGGCGCTGGGCTAGCAGACCGAGGTCGAGATGGCCCAGCCCGAGAGGTGGTGATGGGGCCTTCTAGCCTGACCTTAAGCTATCGCTGCTGGCGCTCCCTCAGGCCTAGGGAAGCGCCAGTTTATTGACCTTTGCTGATCTTTTGCCCTTGACGGAAGCCGCGGTTTGTATTTCACTATAGCTGCGTACCTTAGATTCTAGTTTGAGGAGGAACGATCGCGATGAGTAAAAAGCTTGTGTCCCTTGGTATCGTGGTAGCGCTCGCGGCGGCCCTGGTGATGGGCCTCGGTGGCAAGAAAGAGGTGCTGTTAGCTGCTGAGACGGACTTTCCCAAGATGACCTGGAAGTTCGCCTGTTCTGCCACCGAGACTTCCACCTGGGTGGCTGGCGCCAAGAAGTTCGCCGAGATCGTGGGCGAGAAGACCAACGGTGCTATCACTGTGAGGTACTATCCCGCCGACCAGCTCACTGCCGGCAGCCAGCCCGACGGCATTCAAGCCCTGATGGACGGCACCACGGAGCTGTCGATGCACTCCAACCTGATCTGGTCCTCCTTCGATCCCCGGTTCAACG
>CAZCKP010000107.1:0-4023 GCA_964499295.1 uncultured Synergistaceae bacterium
ACCAGCTCGACTTGACTATGCCGGGAATCTTGCCTTCCCGAGCCAAGGAGCGGAAACAGCAACGGCACATCTCGAAGTCCCTCATGTAGCCGTGGACACGGCCGCAGAGGGGACAGCGGTTGTAGCGGCGAGAGGAAAACTTAGGCGGCAGCGTCGCCTTGAACTTCATCGCTTTTCTGGCCATGGCGAAACACCCCTTCCTATCGGGCAAAGGGCATTCCGAGCTTTGCCAGCAGGGAATAGGCCTCTTCGTCGGTCTCGGCGGTGGTGACGATGGAGACGTTCATGCCCCGCAGGGCCACCACCTTGTCGTAGTTGATCTCGGGGAAGATCAGCTGTTCCTTCAGGCCCAGGTTGTAGTTGCCCCGTCCGTCGAAGGCCGTCTTGGAAACGCCCTGAAAGTCCTTGATCCGAGCCAGGGTCAGACTGATCAGCCGGTCCAGGAACTCCCACATCTTGGTGCCCCGAAGGGTGACGCAGCAGCCCACGGGAGCCCCGGCCCGGAGCTTGAAGTTGGCCACCGAGGTCTTGGCCTTTTTGATCATAGGCTTCTGGCCGGTGATAATCCCCAGCTCGTTGACGGCGGCGTCGATGAACTTGGAATCGTTTTTGGCATCTCCCACGCCGATGTTAACCACTACCTTGACGATCTTGGGGATCCGGGTGGGGTTTTTATAGGCGAACTCCTTGACGAGGCCAGGCATGACCTCGGTCTTGTACTTTTCCAGCATCCGTGGCGTCATGAATAGTGCCTCCTAGCGTTACAGCTGGTCGATGACTTCGCCGGAGACCTTGGCCACGCGAACCTTGCGGCCGTCCTCCAGGAAAGCATGACCGATGCGGGTGGGCTTGCCGGTGTTGGGGCAGATCAGCATGACCTTGGAGGCGTAGATCGGCGTCTCTTTCTTGATGATGCCGCCCTGGGGATTGGCCTGGGTGGGCTTGCTGTGGCGGGAAGCCACGCTGACGCCCTCGACCAGGACCTTGTTCTCCTTGGGGAAGCAGGCGAGAATTTTGCCTTCCTTGCCCTTGTCGCGACCGGAGATGACCTTGACGCGATCGCCCTTTTTCAAACGCATTTTGCTCATGTCCGTCCAGCCCTCCTACACCACTTCAGGCGCCAGGGAAAGGATCCGCATGTACCGCTTGGCGCGGAGCTCCCGGGCCACAGGGCCGAAGATACGGGTTCCCCGGGGGTCCCCGTTGCCGTCGATGATCACCGCGGCATTGTCGTCAAAACGCACGTAGGAGCCGTCGGCGCGGCGGGTCTCCTTCTTGGTCCGGACGATGACAGCCTTGACCACCTTGCCCTTGGCGATGTTGCTGTTGGGGATGGCCTCCTTGACGGCACAGACGATCACGTCGCCCACGTTGCCCCAACGGCGGCGGCTGCCGCCCAGTACCTGGATGCACTTGACGCGCTTGGCTCCGGTGTTGTCAGCCACGTTAAGCACCGTATTTAGCTGGATCATGCTAGGCCTCCTCTGCCGTGCCGCCCAGTACCGGCGCCCGTTCGATCACTTTCACCAGGGTCCAGTGCTTGGTCTTGCTCAGGGGGATGGACTCGGCGATCAGGACCCGATCGCCGACACGACAGGTGTTTTCCTCGTCGTGGGCGATAAACTTCTTAGACTTGATAATGCGCTTGCCATAGACCGGGTGCATGGCGTGTCGGATCACGCGGACCGAGATGGACTTGTCCATCTTGTCGCTGACTACCACCCCGATCTTGGTCTTACGATGGGAAGAGCGAGCTTCCATCGGGGTTTACCTCCTTCCGTCGTTCACGACAAGTCCCTGTTCCTTTTCGTGAACGATAGTAAGGACTCTCGCGATGGTTTTCTTGACCTCTCCGATTCTGCTGGTGTTCTTCAGCTGGCCCACAGCATTCTGGAAGCGCAGGTTGAAGAGCTCCTCTTTAAACTGGCGATGTTTCTCCAGGAGCTCCTCTATCGTCAAATCACGCAGACTCTTGGCATCCATTGCTATTCTTCACCACCCAAACTGTCCCGGGCAACAAGCCGAACCTTGATCGGCAGCTTGTAGGCAGCCGTGCGGAAAGCCCTCTCGGCGACATCGCGGGAGACCCCGCCGACCTCGAACAGGATCCGGCCCTTGCGCACCGCCGACACCCAGTGATCGGGAGCACCCTTACCCTTGCCCATTCGGGTCTCCAGGGGCTTTTTGGTGTAGGGCACGTCGGGGAAGATGCGGATCCACATCTTCCCGCCTTTGCGCATTTTACGGTTAATGGCGACGCGGGTGGCTTCGATCTGGCGGGCCGTGATGTAGGCGCACTCCAACGCCTGGAGGCCGAAGTCGCCGAAGGCGACGTAGGCTCCGCCCTTGGTGGTGCCCTTCAGGCAGTCGCGGTGGGGTTTGCGGAACTTGGTTCTCTTAGGCATCAACATTATGCCCGGCCTCCTTCCCTCTTGCCTTTACGGGCGGGACGCTGGGCCACGGTGTTCAGTGCCTTCTCGTCCCGGTAAATCCAGACCTTGACGCCAATGGAGCCGTACATGGTCACCGCCGTGGCGAAACCGTAGTCCACGTCGGCCCGGAGAGTGGACAGGGGGAGACGACCCTCGTTGTACCACTCGGTGCGGGCGATCTCAGCGCCGCCCAGCCGTCCCGAGCACTGGACCTTGATGCCCAACCCGCCGGATTTCATGGTGCGGAACATGGACTGCTTCATAGCCCGACGGAAGCTGACCCGCTTCTCCAGGGAATCGGCGATGCCCTCAGCCACCAGCTGGGCATCCACGTCGGGGTTTTTGATCTCCTGGACGTTGAGCATCACCCGGGAGGGAGTCAGGGCTTGGAGCTCGTCCTTGATCTTGGCGATCTCGGAGCCCTGCTTGCCGATAACTACACCAGGCCGGGCGGTCCAAATGGTGAAGCGAATGACCTTGCCCACCCGCTCGATCTCTACCTTGGAGATGCCGGCGTTGTCCCAGCGCTTTTTGATCCAGGCCCGGAGCTTGATGTCCTCGTGAAGGTTCTTGACAAAGCTCTTTCCGTTGGCGTACCACTTGGACTCCCATTCGCGGATGGTACCGATGCGATAGCCGATCGGATTAACTTTCTGACCCATAGTCTTTCCTCCTATTCGGCTACCGTCACGGTGATGTGACTGGTGCGGTGGACGTAGGGGTGGGCCCGTCCCATCGAGACGGGACGGAAGCGCTTCATCCTAGGGCCGTGGTCGGCGGTGGCGCTGACGACCTTCAGCTTCTCCACGTCCATGCCGAAGTTGAACTCGGCGTTGGCCACGGCGCTTTTAAGCACCTTCTCGACGATCCGAGCGGCCTTCTTGGGAGTGTACCGCAGAACCATCATGGCATCTCCGACCTTTTTCCCGCGGATCAGGGGGAGCACCTGGCGGACCTTGTAAGGAGAGATCCGTACCGTTTTGGCGATAGCTTTTGCCTGCACGTCCAAATCCCCCTTTACCGGCCGGCCTTGCGTTCCTGGCCGGCATGGCCGCCGAAGCGGCGCGTCGGAGCGAACTCGCCCAGTTTATGGCCCACCATGTTCTCGCTGATGTACACCGGCACGTGGGTGCGGCCGTTGTGGACAGCGATGGTGTGTCCGATCATGGGAGGCACCACCATGGAAGCCCGGGACCAGGTCTTGAGGACCTTTTTGCTTCCGCTCTCGTTTAACTCCTCGACCCTCTTGAGGAGCCGCGCCTCAACGTAGGGTCCCTTTTTAGCAGAACGTGCCATATCTTGTCCTCCTTACCCTACTTGGCGTAGCGACGGCGCACGATGAGCCTGTCCGAAGGCTTACGTCCCCGGGTGCGGTAGCCCTTGGCGGGAGTGCCCCAGGGAGACACGGGATGACGGTGGGACTTGGTGTTGCCCTCGCCGCCGCCCATGGGGTGGTCCACGGGGTTCTGGATCATGGCCCGTACCCTGGGACGACGACCGAGCCAACGGGTCTTACCGGCCTTGCCGATGGAGATATTCTCGTGGTCGATGTTGCCCACCTGTCCGATGGTGGCCATGCACTGCAGCAAAA
>CAZCKP010000108.1:0-4017 GCA_964499295.1 uncultured Synergistaceae bacterium
GATATCCTATGAGAATGATGATATTTACAACTGAGAGGGACTATAGCACATCGCCGCGCAGAGTTCAAATTGAAGAAATCAACAATCTTCTATTTCTCACGTGCTCGTGCAGTTATCAATAAAGCGCCTCAGTTGTCTCTTCGTCTAGTTCTTCGTCCGTTGGTGTCCTCATAACCTGTTGGGGATCCGGTTTAATTGGGGCGCTCTTCGGCGGGGTGTGCTCCAACAGGACAAGGGGATTTTGTCTTCAATGCTGAGCGGCGCCGCAGCCTCATGGGGCTACGGCGCCGCTTTTTGCGTTACTGGCCGCCTAGGCGAGATCGCCGAGACGTCGAGGTGGTAACCTGCCGGCTATTGGGCGGCGGGGATGCCGTCGGCCTTGGCGATGTTGCTGCGGATGTTATCGCAGAGGCCCTGGAATTTGGCCAGCTCCTCCTGGGTCAGGGGCAGCTCCAGGACCTGCTCCAGGCCGTTTTTGCCGATCACCGCCGGCACTCCGGCGAAGATGTCTCTCTGGCCGTAGTGGCCCTGGAGCGGGGCGCTGACGGGCAAAATGACCTTTTCGTCGTGGAGCACCGCCCTGACCATGCGGGCCGCCGTGGAGGCGATGCCGTACTCGGTGCAGCGCTTGCCGCTGTAGGTCACATAGCCTCCGGCGATGGCCCGGCGCTGGAGCTCCTCCTTGTCGAACAGGAAGGGAGCGCCCTTTTTCTCCATCTCCGCCAGGGGAACGCCCTGGAAGGTGACGCAGGACCAGGCCGCCATCTGGGAGGCCCCGTGCTCGCCGATCATGTAGGCGCAGATGGACCGGTGGTCGAGGCCGGTCTGCTGGGCCAGCTCCGAGACCAGCCGCGAGGTGTCCAGCCCCGTGCCGGTGCCGAAGACCCGGCCCAGGGGCAGCCCCGACAGCTGGGCCACCCGATGGGTGACCACGTCGCAGGGATTGGTGATGCTGATGATCACCCCAGAAAATCCGCTGGCCATCACCGGGCCCATCATGGCCTTGACCTGGCCGATGGAATAGGTCATCTCGTTGAGGCGGTCCGAGGCGCTCAGGGCGATGTCGCCCACGGCGTTGATCAGCACGTCGCAGTCCCCCAGGTCGCCGTAACCGCCGGCGCTAATGGTGACCCTGTGGGGGCAGTAGAGCACGGCGTCGCGGAGGTCCTGGCACTCGGAGATCAGCTTTTTCTCGTTGCGGTCCACCAACACCAGCTCGTCCACCGTTCCCTGGGCGATGAGGCTATAGGCACAATGGGCGCCCACGTGACCCAGGCCAAGAATGCCGACTTTTCTCGTTTTCAGACTCACGGCAACCACTCCGCCGCAGCATCGTTCTTTGGTCCGCTCAGCGCTGCGGCGGAAGGCCTCCTTTGCGAAAGGACTGAGCGGCCGCCGCACCTGGTAGCGCGGCTCTGGTGCCCAGCAGAGTAACACAAAAAGAGGCCCTTGCAAAGGGCCCCACGAAAAAGCGGGGCTTGCGCCCCGCCTATTCCGAGGCCCTGGGGCCTCTAGGTATTGCCGGAAAGGTCCTACATGAACACGCCCCGCATCTTGGCAGCCGCGGCCACCCGCTCGATGGCGGCCAGGAAGGCGGCCCGGCGCATGTTCACGCCGTGCTTCTGGGAGTACTCCCAGACCCGGGCGAAGTTGCCCCGCATGATCTGCATCATCCGGTTGAGGCACTCCTCTTCGGTCCAGAAGTAGCCGCCCAGGTCCTGGCACCATTCGAAGTAGGAACCGATGACGCCGCCGGCGTTGGCCAGGAAGTCGGGCACCACCACGACGCCGTTCTTATCCAGCACTTCGTCGCCGTCGGGGGTGGTGGGTCCGTTGGCGCCTTCCACCACGAACTTGGCCTTGACGTCGCCGGCGTTGGCGCTGGTGATGGCGTTCTCCAGGGCGCAGGGCAGCAGCACGTCGCAGTCCACCGTCAGCACCGCCTTGGGATCCAGCACCTGAAGACCCGGCTGGCTGTAGTCCTTGAGCTTGCCCTTATTGACTTCTACGAGGTCGAACAGGGCGGGCACGTCCAGCCCCTCGGGGCAGTAGTAGGAGCCCGTGGAGTTGCTGACGCAGACCACCTTCATGCCCTGGTCATAGAGGTACTTGGCGGCGTAGATTCCCACGTTGCCGAAGCCCTGGACGGCCACGGTGGCGCTCTTGACGTCCAGGCCCTTGACCTTCAGAGCTTCCAGGGCGCAGACAGCCACGCCGTAACCGGTAGCAGCGGTGCGGCCCAGGGAGCCCCAGAGGGACACGGGCTTGCCGGTGAAGATAGCCGGCTCCATGCGGCCGCGCATGCGGCTGATGGTGTCCATAAACCAGACCATCTCGGGTCCGCCGGTGTTCACGTCGGGAGCGGGCACGTCGGTCCAGGCGCCTACCACAGGCTCGATCCGAGCGGCGAAGGTCCGGGCGATGCGCTCCTTCTCACGGGGCGAGAGCTCCTTGGGATTGCACTTCACGCCGCCCTTGCCGCCGCCGTAGGGGATCCCTGCCAGGGAGCACTTCCAGGTCATCATGAAGGCCAGGGCCTCGCACTCGTCCAGGCACACTTCGGGGTGGAACCGGACGCCGCCCTTGCCGGGGCCGAGAGCGCTGCTATGAAGCACTCGATAGCCGTCGAAGACCTTCACGGTGCCGTCGTCCATCTCCACGGGGATGGAGACGCAGGTCCTGCGCTCGGAATGGGCCAGCATATCGGTCAGACCTTCGTCGAGGCCCATCTCCTCAGCAGCACCGTAAAAGTTGGCTAGAGCCGCCTTCAGAAACTCGTTGTCGGATTCGCGCTTTACCAGAGCCATAGCTACGCACCTCCCAAGGGATTGAGGCGACCCGAGAGCCGCCAAAAAACTAAAAGCGTCACAAATACCCTATTTTCAAGTTTACCTCAATATGGCGACTATGCCAAGACCTTGTGGCAAATAGAATTTATTTAAAAAAGCCAAAATCGTAAATAATATAATATGCATGGTCCATGCCGGTTTGGTCGGATAGGACTGGGGGCTCTCTTTTGGGCTAAAATCAGATAAGGCAAGGGCCGGGAGCATTTTAGATGCCCCCGGCCCAGCTCGTCAATAATATACCGCTCCGCTGGCGCAGCCGCCGCAGGTGCCACAATTTACCTCGGGTTGGACGATCACCGCCGAGAGGGCCACCAGCACCACCATGAAGAACATACCCATCAAATCGATGTAAACCTCGTTGTCTTCGAACTCTATGGCGTCGGGGACCCAGACGGTGATGTCGTCCTGGACCATGACGGTGCAGTCCTGCTGAAGCTCCGGCTCCGGCGCGCCGCTTCGGACCAGGGCGGCCTGTTGGGCTCCGCAGCCGCCGCCGACTTGGCCGATGTAGACCTGGAACTCCTGGCCGATGGACTTCATGCGCTCCAGGGCCCGCGGCGTCAGAGTCAAGGTCAAGTTGTCTCTCATATCTCCCTGCCTCCTCTATAAAAGCCTCTATCAGAAGCCTTTGGGCTCCGCTCTATCCTTACTAGGGCCATTATTTCCAGGCCATTACATGGCCCTATATAGTGCTGTTATAACTGTGCTGAAGCCTTCAGGGCCGCTGACCGGGATCCAAAAAGCCCAGTCGCTCCAGCACTCGACCCATGTCGTCGGGACAGGGGGCCCGGAAGGTGCGGCCCTCCAGATCTCCCAGGAACTCCGGCAGGCCCCGGAGGGTCAGACTGCGAGCGTGGAGCATGGGCCGGCGGATGGCCAGGTACTTGAGCCGGCCGTTGACGGCGAAATCGCCGTATTTGCTATCGCCCAGCAGGGGATGGCCGATGTGGTTCATGTGGACCCGGATCTGGTGGGTCTTGCCGGTCAACAGAGCCACCTCGGCCAGGCTGAAGCGGCCGTCGCCGGTCAGCCTGAAATATGCCGTCTCGGCCCTTTCGCCCCGGGGATCCACTCGGACCAGCTTTTTCTCGGCGTCCTTCAGAAGGGGGGCGTCGATGCGGCCCTCTTCGGGGAGGTCACCGCCCACCAGGGCCCAATAGCGCTTGTC
>CAZCKP010000109.1:0-3934 GCA_964499295.1 uncultured Synergistaceae bacterium
CCAATTTGGATTAAAATCGGGCCGCCCTTCGGCCGGTTGTGTCGCCTCCAAGGGGGACTTTGTCTTTATTCAGAAAAGACCCGGAGCCCCCTACGCTCCGGGTCTTTTCTGAATAAAGAGCAGTCTTCGACGTTCCCTCAAGCAGGCAGAATTTCCCCTTTCCCTCCAGTGCCCCAGATAAACAGGAAAGATTCCTACCTAAGTCCATTATATCACTGGGCCTCGCCAGGTCAATGATGTGTTACTATCGAAGGTGAAGAATCTGACCGCCGCCGCTCTCTTCCTTAGTAATAAAGTAAAGCAAATAGGGTAAGCAGGGCAGCGAGCCCCACCAGTTAGGAGAGACCCACCATGTCAACCCCCGCGCCTTCTCTCGCCGCCTACGGGCCCATGACTCTGACCACTCTGATCTGGGGCACCATGTCGGTCCCCGCCAGCTACGCCATCGCCCACTTCCAGCCCATGGCCCTGGTGGCCTTTCGGTGCCTGGTGGCGGTGGTGGTGTTGTCGCCCTACGTCTGGCGGACCCAGCGGAAGCTGACGCCCTCCCGCGAGGACCTGGTGACGGTGATCCTCATGGGGCTGGTGGGCGTCTTCGCCAACAACGCCTTTTACTTCTACGCCCTGAGGCGCACCTCCATCATGAACATCTCCATCATCTTCTCTACGGCGCCGCTGATCACCGCCGTGCTGGCCCGGATCTTCTGCGGCGAGGCCCTGGGGCCCAAGCGCATGCTTGGCATCGCCGCCGCCTTGGTGGGCACCTTGCTGTTGCTCACCCAGGGACAGCCCCACCTGGTCCTGCAGATCCAGTTCAACAACGGCGATCTGGCCGAGTTGGGCGCTGCCACTATGGCGTCGCTGCTGGCCATTTTGGGCAAAAGGGTCCGTTCCACGTCGTCGCCGATGGCCACGCTGTACTGCATGCTCGGCGGCCTGATCTTCTCGCTGCCGGCCATGGCCTTAACTGGCCAGGGTTTTCCCGACTGGGGCGCCTCCAAGGTGGGCCTGTTCTCGGCGATCTATCTGGGCGTCTTCGGCTCCGCCGTAGCCTACATGACCCAACAAATCTCCATCAAGAAGATCGGAGCCAGCGCTTCCACGGCCTTCCTCAACGCCATGCCGGTAATCGGCCTGGTGTCGGCCCATCTGTTCATGGGCGAGCGGATCTCGGCCTTCCAGGTGGTCAGCGCCGTCGTGATCTTCTGCGGCCTCTTCCTCAACACCCAGGCCAACCAGCAACAGAGCTAGGGGGCTTGTCGCCGTCCCAGTTCTTCCCGGCACAGCGCCAGGGCCCTTTGGTAGGTCTCCTGGTCGGGGCAGTAGAGCCGCACCACCGGCATGACGGAGCTGCAGAGGCTGATGACCCTCCAGGAGGGGTGTTCCCGGATCACCTGGAGCTTTTCCCAGAGGATCCACTTGGAGGCCTGATAGGACACCTCGTTGCTTGAGATCCCCCAGGGCCGCAGGCCGCCGTAGCGGCACCGGCCCAGACCCGAGCCTACCCCTCGGGCGGTCTCGTAGGATACTCCGGAGCCGTTGAGGACATAGCGGGCAAAGAAGCGGTTCCCCATGAGGGTCAGCCCCACCAGGGCGAAAAAGGCCAAAAAGACCAGGACGACCAGCGCCATCAGCTGAAACAGCTCCAGCACCGGCACCGGCTCTGACGGTGGCAACCACAGCCAAAGCCCCAGGGAGATGACCAGCGAGGGGAAAAACCATGCACCGCCGGCGAAGATCATCAGGTCGTAAAGGATAAAGGGATTGGTCATCAGGGGCACAGCGGCCTCCCAGGCAGCGTAGTTCTCCTGGGATGACCTAGGCTTGGGGGAGCACACTGGCTTCTCTCCTTCCGGCGCTGCCGGGGCCAGGCCCCTGCCAGGGCTCAGGCAGGTCCGAGATCCGACCGCCCTTTAGGGCCTCCTCCTCGGAGAAGCTGATCACCTGGGGTCCCCGCCAGGGCGACGACTCCAGCAGCCCCTCGGCCACCAGCAGTTTGATGGCGTCTCTGACGGGGCCGCGGCTGACGCCTAACTCCGACGGCAGCTCCTGTCCCCTGATGAAATCGCCGGGGCCGTAGCGCCGGTGTACGTAGATCTGTTCCCTCAGGTAACCGGCCACCTGAAGGGACAGCGAACTTCGCGTGACTTTCACGGTTTTCCTCCCTTCACGACGCTCCTTCGCGACACTTCAAAGGCTTCAGCGCCATCATAGCACAGAGCTTCCAGGAGGCGCAAAATAGGGAAAAGGGCCCTTTTGCGGCAGCCATCTCGGGAATTATGATGGATCCAGGCCGTGAAAGGGCCATTGTCCCCCACCGGTGGCCGAAAGGAGGTCCCCCAGTGATCGAGACCAGACTGCTGCGCTATTTCCTGACGGTGGCCGAGGAGCGCAACGTCACCCGCGCTGCCCAGTTGCTCCATATCACCCAACCCACGCTGAGCCGGCAAATGACGCTGTTAGAGCAGGAGCTGGGGGTGGGGCTCTTCGTCCGTGGGAGCCGCCCCTTGGATCTCACCGCCGAGGGTCTGCTGCTGTGGCGTCGGGCCAAGGAGATCCTGGAGATGGTGGAAAAGACCGAAGAGGAGCTCCAGGCCCAGGAAAAACAGCTGGAGGGGGCGCTGTCCATCGCCGCCGGGGAGCTGGCCTCCTGCCGGATCCTGATGGAGATGGCCGCCCAGTTCCGGCGGGACTATCCCAGGGTGCTGTTTCACCTCCACACCGCCGTGACAGATCAGATCAAGATCCGCCTGGACCAGGGCCTTACCGACCTGGGGCTGATGATGGAGCCAGTGGACATGGAACAATACGAATACCTCCGGATGCCGATAAAGGAGCGCTGGGTGGCCTTTGTGGACGCCGCCGGCCCTCTGGCCCAAAAGCGCAGCTTCACCGCCCAGGAGCTGGCCGCGGTGCCCCTGATCCTGCCCAACCGTCAGAGCATCCGCAACGAGATCGCCCACTGGTTCGGCCCCTATGCCGAAAATCTCCAGGTGATAGCCTACAGCAACCTGGCCACCAACAGCCTGCTGATGGCCCAGGCCGGCATGGGCTCGGTGCTGGCAGTGGAGGGCTCCAAACCCTTTTTGGACAACTCCAAGATCCGGGCCATCCCTCTGGAGCCGGAGTTGACGTCCTCCACCGTGCTGGCCTGGAAGCGGCGACAGCCCTTTCCGGCCACGCTGAGCCGCTTCATCGCCGTGGCAAAAGGCTTTTTGGGAATGGTCCATAGCAGCGAGGTATTCGACGACTCCGCCCAAGGGGGCTATCATGGCCTGGAGGGCCATGGCCCAGCCATGGAATCCTAGAGCGTGGAACCGTAAGCACGGAACCGTAAACCGTAAAGGAGGACTTACATGATCCCGCAACAGGAAGGCTTTGTGGACGTCTTTCCCCGGGGGCTGGAGAACAGCGCCTACGCCCAGTTTTTCGTCGGCACCAGCTATTTGAACATGTTATCGCTGGAACCGGTGGCCATCGGCTACGTCACCTTTGAACCGGGATGCCGCAACAATTGGCACGTCCACCAGAGCAAAAGTGGCGGCGGCCAAATCCTGCTGTGCACCTCCGGCAGGGGATATTACCAGGAATGGGGCAAGGAACCCCGGGAGCTTCGGGCCGGAGACGTGGTGGTCATACCCGCCGGGGTCAAGCACTGGCACGGCGCCGCTCCCGACAGCTGGTTCGCCCATCTGGCCATAGAGGTGCCCGGTCAAGAGACCAGCAACCAGTGGTGCGAGCCCGTCAGCGACGAGGACTACGGCAAACTGAACTGACCCGGCCCAAAGGTCGAAGACCAAAGATAAAAGGCAAAGGCGGAGATCTCCCTACCGGAGGCTCCGCCTTTTTGGCTGTACAGCTGTAGCTTTCGTCAGGGGCAAGAATTGTCGAAAACACCATGGTCACCCAGGGCCGGCGGTGCTATCATAGCCCC
>CAZCKP010000110.1:0-3767 GCA_964499295.1 uncultured Synergistaceae bacterium
CTCTGAGGATCGCCTCGGTGCGGTCCGGTATCTGAGGATTGGAATAGAGGTAAACGACAGGATGGTCCTGGTCGGTCTTGGCCGGGGCCATGGCAGCTAAAAGCCTCATAAATTCCGCCGAAGCCGCCGGTCCCATGCCACCGCATACGCCGAGAATTTTTCCGTTGGATTTCATCAGTCCCCTCCCTTTTTACAGAAAAAAATCCTTTTCCGCCTCCGACCCGCCAGGCTGAATTAATCTGCTCCGACTCCATTATAATTCCCCTGGAATTTCGGCCAAGACCCAAAAGGCTCTGGGATTGCATCAAAAAAGGTTTGCGATCCGAACGAAATACCTTGACCGCCATCGGCCACCGATTATGATAGAAGGGCCTCCCCGGAGATAATAAACGCCGTCGAGGTTATTCCATCACTTTGAAGGAGTCTGCCGCCATGTCATTACTGCTCATTTTGACGCTGTCCCTTCTGGCTCTTGCCCTGACGCCCCGGCGAGCCTGGGGCTGTTTCAGCATCGTTCTGGGCAAAGAGGTTTCTCCCACGGGCCACGTCCTGGTGGGCCACAACGAGGACGACCCTGGGCGACTGACCGTCCGCCACGGCCTGGTGCCGGAACGCAGCTGGGCCCTGGACGCCAAGATCTCCGCCGAAGATGGAGCCGCCCAGGTCGATCAGGTCGCGTTCACCCAGAGGTTCTTCTGGACCCAGGTGCGGGGCAGCCGGGGCCTCAGCGGTTCCGACTGCTTCTACAACGACAGCGGCGTGGTGATCTTTTCCAACAACTGCCGGGACAGCCGCCACGACGCCGAGCCGGATCTGATCGGTGGCGGCGTGGAATACCTGCTGCGGCGGACCTTGGCCGAGCAGGCCGCGTCGGCCTCAGACGGAGTGAACCGGGCCATAGCCCTGTTGGACCGCTGGGGCTACCGGGCTTCAGGCAGGACCTACATCATCGCCGACGCCCAAGAGGCCTGGATGATCCAGGTCGCCCGGGGCCGTAGCTGGTGCGCCCTCCGAATCGGCGACGACGAGGCCGCGGTGATCCCCAACCACTACACCGTCCGGGCCGGAGACCTCCAGGACCGGCCTCACAGGCTCTCGCCGAAGTTGGTAGAGGACGCCATAGCCCGGGGATGGTATCGCCCCGAGACCCAGGACCGCAGCGACTTCGACTTCGCCAAGGCCCTGCAGGACCCCTCCTCGTGGCGCTCCGGCGCCAACACCTACCGCCATCGCCACAGTCTGGCCCGCATCCTGGGGCGGCCCGTGGGCTACGACGAAGAGCTTCCCCTGGCGGTGAAGCCCGGCCGGGTGGTGACCCTGGCCCAGGTCAAGGCCATCCTGCGGGACCACTACGAGGGCACCGACGACGACTGCCGGGTGGACTTCGCCGGTCACAGCCCCCACTACACCGCCCGCCGGCGGATCTGCACCGGCGGGACGGTGGAGAGCCTTATAGCGCTGCTGCACCCCGATCCCCGGGCTAGCCGGCTCTGGCTGGCCTCGGGACGGCCCTGCAGCCACCCCTACCAGCCCCTGTGGCCCGGCCTGTCGGAGCTGCCCCAGGAGCTGGAGCCCATGGAGGACCCCGCCTGGGAGCTGGACCACCACTTCGATGTCCGCCAGGACCTACTGGACTGCCGTCCCGGAGGATGGCAGTCCGTTGCAGCTGAAAACGTCCTGATCGACCTGGTCTACAGCCAGGTCCATCCCCTGTTGGAACAGTGGATCGCCGAGCGGGAGGCCCAGCTGGAGGAGCAGGAGCAGCAGATCTCCCAGCAGGTCCAGTGGCTCCAGCACCAGGGCGACGCCGCCGGGGTTCAGCGGTTGCTGGATCAGGCCGTGGCGGCGCTCTACCGCGAGACGGCCCGCCAGAAGACGGCACTGTTGGCGCCCTTCACGCCGCTGGAATTGGCCCTCAGCGCCGACGAGGTCTTCCAGGACGACCGCAACGCCGAGTTGACGGTCTCCTTCCTGTTGCCCCAGGATCGAAGGGCGGTGGAGCAGTCCTTCCGCATGGGCCAGGGCGGCCAAGCCCATAGGGCCTGGGCCTCGCCGATCCAGGGCAGCATGAGCTGCCAAAACGGCTTTTGGTCCCTGCGGTTCCGGGTCCGGGAGCTGACCCAGGGCTGCAGTTGTTGCTTCAGCGACTTCTGGCTCGGCGGCCAGGACAGCCAGGGCCAGCCCATAGTCGGCTGCGGTCTCCTCCAGGTCCGACCGGCCAAGGACGACGAGACCTTCCAGGGCCTCTGTAGCCTCTAGTTCCGGCCCGTAATCCCAGCCAACCCCTTCCTGGGCCGCCCGTGGCGGCCCAGGGCTCCCTTTAGCCAGGAGGTATTGCCATGTCAGAACTGTCGCCCCAGATCCTGGAGCGAGCCGCCCAGCTCCACCAGGACTGTTTCGTCGCCGACGGCCACTACGACCTGCTCTGTCTGGTCCATCACAAGCGGAGCCAGGGCCGCAACAGGGTCATCGAGACCGATTATCTCCCAGCCCTGAAGCGGGGCGCCGTGGACCTGCTGATCTGCTCCATCTTCGTGGACGACCGCTTTATCCCCGAGATGGCACTGCGCCACGCTTTGGACCAGATCGCCTGCCTCAGCGAAGAACTGGAGGAAAGCGGCGGCCATTTGGCGCTGTGCCGGAACAGCGCCGAGATCCGCTCGGCCAAGGCCGCCGGGAAGGTGGCGCTGCTGCTCTCCTTCGAGGGCGTGGAGCCATTGGGCAACGACCTGAAGCTGCTGCGGGTCTTTTACGATCTGGGCGTCCGGGGCATCGGCCTGACCTGGAGCCGCCGCAACGCCGCTGCCGATGGCTGCTCCTTCAAGCCCCGTCAGGAGGGCCAGCTGGGCGGCATCACCCACTGGGGCCTGGAGCTACTCCAGGAGGCCCAGCGGCTGAAGATGTACATCGACGTCTCCCATCTCAACGACCAGGGATTCTGGGACCTGACCCGGCTCTGGGAGGGGCCCTTTATGGCCTCCCACTCCAACTGCCGGGCCCTGACGGCGGTGATGCGAAACCTCGACGACGCTCAGATCCAGGCCCTGGCCCAGCGGGGCGGCGTCATGGGCATGAACTGTTGCCGCCACTTCGTGGCCGCCGGCGAAAATGCCCCTGCCACTGTGGCGGAGCTGGCCGACCACGGCCTCCACGTGAAAAACCTGGTAGGAGCTCGTCACCTGAGTTTCGGCTTCGACTTCTGCGACGAGATCCAGGCCCTGGCGGGCGAACCTCGCCAGGACTGCTTCCCCTACTACGACAGCGCCCACCATCTGACGGCCCAACTGATGGAGCGGGGCTTTTCGGACCAGGAACTGCAGGGCGTCCTGGGCGGCAACATCCTGGACTTTCTGGAGCGCACCATAGGCTAAGGGGCAGGCGCTGGGACCCCTACCTGGGGCCCTTCCCCTGGGTCAGCTTTTGATACATCTCCATCAGCGCGGCCACGCAGTCCGATTCGCTGGTGTCCTTCACCGGAAAGCCGTAGGCCGCCATGACGGCGCGGTCGTTTTCCTGATGGGCTTTGCGCAGCTCCGGCGGCATGGTCACCTCGTCGTAGAGGTCCGCCAGGGTGCTGTCAGGATAGAGCTTCCGGGCCTCCAGGATGGCCTGGGCCGCGGCCTCGATTTTGGCCCTCTGGACGCCGGTGGGATCGGGCCAGGGGAAATTGTTGTAGACGATTTTCCCGGAATAATCATACCGCATCTCCAACCGCCCGCAGACGGCCCGCATCCAGGCCATGTGGACGTTAGAGGTCAGCACGCCGA
>CAZCKP010000111.1:0-3724 GCA_964499295.1 uncultured Synergistaceae bacterium
CCAGCAGCACCTCCAGGGCCCCCAGGTCCTGGGCCCTTTGGCGCCAGTCCTTGACGGGCTCTCCTAGGAAGTCGGCCAGAGCGTTGGCCAGGCCGCCCCTGGCACCGGAAAGTGCATTGACGGCGTCGGCCAGGAAAGGGCCTCGCTGGTCCCCTGGTATGGCCGGCCAGCGGCTCTTGAGGCCCTGGAGGCCTTGGGCCAGCACGGACTTGCCCGCCAGGTCCTGGGAGGAGAGAAAGCCGGCCAAGGAGGTGCAGAGTTCCTCCACCTTGGGATCTATTGCCCTTCGGAGCTCTTTCAGGGCCTTCTCCAGGGCCGCACCACTTTGGGCCTCCTCCCAGAGGTACTGGGGGCCTTTGCCCTGGGAGGCCAGCAGCTCCGCCAGCTCCCTGGCGAAGTCCGCCAAGGCCTGAGGGCCCAGATGGTTGATTACCAGGGCCGTGTCGTCGCTTTCCATCAGCTCCGCCACCCGCTGCTGGTCCTGGCCCGAGAGGCCTTGGGCGAACCATTTGCCGTCGAGGCGATCCAGCGCCGAGACCACTTCGCTCCAAAAGGCCTCCTGCTCGGGGTCGCTGACCAGGCGGGGATTGGGCTCCAGAGGCAGCACCAGCCCCGCCTCGCGGAGCACCCGCAGGGAAAAGCTGTGGATCGTGGAGATATAGGCCTCGTCCAGGGTGGCGGCGGCCTGCTCCAGCCGCCGGATCAGCGGGCCTTGGGGGCAGCCCTCCTGGAGGAGTTCCTGCCGGACCTGGGCCATCAGCTGGGCGATGCGGCTTCGCATCTCCCCGGCGGCCTTTTCGGTAAAGGTCAGCGTCAACATAGAGGCGCTGTCGCTGCGGGTCACCGCCGTCCAGAGAAAGCGCCAGGCCAGAGTCCAGGTCTTTCCCGTGCCAGCTCCGGCGCTGACCACCGTCAAGGGACCGTCGGCGGTGATGGCCTTCACCTGGGAGGGAAGGCCCTTCCGCTTCAGCAGCGCCAGCAGGGGCTCCAGCTCTTCCCGGGAAAGGCTTTGGTGGGCCATGGAAAAACCTCCTTAAATAACCCTCGTCTAGGCCCCAAGGCCGGTGCTAGTCCTGGTCTTCCAAGTCCTGGAAGCCGTCACCTTCACCGTGGAGCTCGCCCTTGCGGCAGAGCCTGGAAAAGCCACAGTAGCGGCAGCTGTCGCTGTCGTAGTTGGGCGGATAATGGCGGGACGCCGCGGCCTCGGCGATCTGCCGTCGTAGCTCGGCGGCCTCTTCGATGCGTTCCTCCAGGGAGAGCTTGGAGGCCTTTTTGCCCAGGGCCTCGGTCAGCTTCTCGTCCCAGCATCCCACCAGGTCGCCGTCGGCCATGGCCAAATAGCCGAAACCCCTCACGGCGGTGCCCTGCTCCGACAGCGCCAGGGCGTAGCCGGCCAGCTGCTTTTTTTTGCCGTAGTTTTTGGCAGCGCCGCTTTTGTAGTCCCAGAGCAGCACCCGGCCGTCATCGAGGCGGTCCATCCTGTCGAAGCGGCCCCTAAAGGTCACAGTTCCAACGGTGCAGCAAGGAAGATCCCCTTCCAGCTCCACCGAGTCCCTCTGGGGCCGCAGGACCTGCTCCAGCTGGCTTTGAAGCTGGGCGCAGCGGTTCAGCTGGTCCCAGAGCCTCAGCCTATGGCGGCTCAGCTCCCGGCTGTGCAGCAACTCCCGGTACTCTTCCTCCAGGGCCTGATCCCAGTGGTTGCGCCACAGCAGCACCAAGTCGCCGACAAAGCCGCCGGCACTGTATTCCTCCCAGACCAGCTGCCAGAGCCGGTGAATTGCCGAGCCCTGCTTGGTAGGATCCAGCTCGCCAGGGCGGCGAGGCTCGGGGTACTTCAGCACCCTGGCCAGGGCGAAGCGGTAGGGGCACTGGTCGAAGTCGTCCAGGTAGCTGTAGCCCATGGTGTTGAGTTCCACCTCCAACCGCTGGGGAAACCGCCGCTGGACGGGAAAGTCCTGGTTAAGAGGAGGCCGGCTCTCGGGCGGCGTCAGCCGGGGCTGGTCCCAGGGGATCAAAAAGTGGCTGGTCCTGCGCAGCTCCGGCTCGCTGGCTTTGACCCATCCCGAGGCCACCGCCGATTCCAGGAAAGAGGTCTCCTCCACCGGCCGGCCCTGGCCGTCGGAGAGAGGGCAGGATAGCACCGTCAGCCTCTCGCCGCAGGCGATGAGCCGCCGGAACAGGATCTCCCGCTGTTTGCGCTGTTCCGGCAACAGCGGCAGGTGGGTGGGGTCCAGCGAGGAATTCTGGTGGAGCCGCTCCTTCTGGGCGTCACCTAGCAGCGGAGCTTCCGAGAGCCCACCGGGCCAGGCCTTGGCCGAGGTCCCAGTCAGGAACCACACCGGCCGGCTGAAGAGGGCCGGCGGGGCGTCGGCGAAGATCCACAGCGAGTCGCCCAGGGCCATTTCGGCCTGGATGGCCGACCCTTCGCTCCAGGCCCTCAGAAAGGCCAGGGCGTCGCCTCCGGCCAGGACCTGGGACCCCAGGTCCTTCAGATCCCTGACGGTCTCCCGGATCTCCAGGATCTTTCGATTCAGGTAGTCCATGGCCTTGGAGAAGGCCCAGATCTCGCCGTCCAGCTGGGGATCCTCCAGGAGTGCATCCGCCGCCGCCTGGGGGCGCCCCTGGAGAAAGTCCCTCAGGGCCTCCAGCAGCTCCAGGGCAGTGCCGCCCCGGCGGACCCGGTTGGCGAAGGTCGCGGCGGCGGCGAAGCTATCCAGATATTTTCCCGCCAAGGCCACCCTCCAGGCCACCTCTCCCCTGGGCAGGTTTTCGCCCAACAGCGGCGACGACGAGGCCAGGCCGCCCATCCAGGGCTCCGACAGGAGGCGCAACGTGGCGGGCCCCGGCCAGGACTCGCTGGCGGCCTCCAGGCACTGGGAGGCCAGACGCCACAGCGCCGTCTCGGTCACTCTGGCGCCGGTCCGCCAGGAACAGGGCAGGCCGTAGCGGCCAAAGACCTCCCGGGCCTTGGCCAGGGACTGGGAGGGCACCGACAGGGCGATGTTGTCCCAGCCAGGCCAGTCCATCTGCTCCTTCAAGGGCCCCTGGCCCTGCTCCCAGAGCAACAGCGACCGGGCCAGGGTCTCCATCTCCTGGCGTTCGTCGCCAGAGTGGAACCGCAGGACCCGGAAGGGCTCCCTGGCGGAGAGGGACTGGGCCGGCAGGTCCAACTGCTGCTCCAGGCTGTACTCCTCCGCCAGGTCCGACCAGGGCGAGTAGACCCGAATCTGGGCCCCGGCGCGGTTCAGGGCCCGCAAAAGCTCCAGTTGGGAGTGGGTCAGGCTGTAGCAGCCCACCAGGACCAGCTCCAGGCCCTGGCAAAGGGACCCCGCCTGGGGACGCTCAGCCAAGATACGGGCCTCGGTAGCGATGCCGGCGCTATCGATCAGGTTCAGCTCCTCCAGGGCCTGGCGGTACTCCCGGTAGATCCAGCACAGCGCCAGAGCCCCAGGCTCATCGCGGCAGCACTGCTCCAGCGCCTGGGGATCCACCTCCTCGCCGATGAGTTCCCGGATCTGGTCGCCCAGGATGGCGATAAAGCCCCGGCGCTGGTCCGCTCCCGGCGGCAGCTGGCCGGGATGGGCCTGGGCGAAACGGCGCAGCAGCTCCAGCAGGATCAACCAGTGATCGGGGGGATCGATCTGGAGCTTGGCCCGGGGTTCTCCCAACTCCCGGGCCAACCAGCGGTAGAGGTCGTCCCAGTTCATGATGGCGTAGTCCCTGG
>CAZCKP010000112.1:0-3616 GCA_964499295.1 uncultured Synergistaceae bacterium
AGAGGGACTATAGCACATCGCCGCGCAGAGTTCAAATTGAAGAAATCTACAGTTTTTATATTGGTGTACAGCCATGGGCTTATCAATAAAACGGCTCGATTGTCGGGGGCGGCCCTGGGACCAACGAAAAAAACTCCCCTCGACTGTGGGAGGGGAGTTTTTTCGTGGCTTTTCGCCTTTTCGCCGTCTCTGTGTGGGCCAGGCTAGCGGTCGTAGAGCCGGAACAGGGCCTGGGTGCCGTCGTTCTCATAGCCCTCTTGGGCCAGACGGCGGTAGAGCTTTTCGGCCAACTCCAGCCCGGGAAGCTGGAGCTTCATCTCCTGGGCCGACTGGAGGGCTATACCCATATCCTTGATAAAGTGTTTCACGTAGAATCCCGGGGCGAAGTTGCCGGCCAGCATCCGGGGGGCCAGGTTGCTGAGAGACCAGCTGCCGGCGGCGCCGCCGGAGATGCTGGCCAGTACGCGTTCGGGGTCGAGGCCTGCTTTCTTGGCGTAGATCAGGGCCTCGCAGACGCCCATCATCCCCGCGGCGATGGCGATCTGGTTGGCCATCTTGGTGTGCTGTCCCGCGCCGGGGCCGCCCTGGAGCCGCAGGTCCTTGCCCATGGCCTCAAAGAGGACCTTGGCGGCGTCAAAGGCCTTCTCGCAGCCGCCTACCATGATGGTCAATGCGGCGTTGCGGGCTCCCACGTCGCCGCCCGAGACTGGAGCGTCCAGGGCCGAGCCGCCCATTTCCGAGGCCTTGGCGGCGATCTTTTCGGCCAAGGCAGGGCTGGAGGTGGTCATGTCTATGGCGATTTTCCCCTCGCCAAAGCCGGCGAAAATCCCCTGGGGGCCGAAATAGACCTCCTCCACGTCCTTGGGATAGCCCACCATGGTGATCACGGCGTCGCACTCCTGGGCCACCGCCTTGGGGGAGTCCATCCAGACCGCCCCGGCCTCGATCACCGGCTGGGCCGAGGCCTTGGTGCGGTTGTAGACCCTGAGGGCAAAGCCCGCCTTCATCAGGTTGGACGCCATGGACCGGCCCATGACGCCCAGTCCCACGAATCCGATGTTCTTCAAAGCCATTGCTCGCCCATCTCCTTTCAGAGTTCGCTCGCCCTGGAGCGATAGTCTGAGCTTAACACAAAGCACCGGAGCCGGTCCAATGGCACGGCAAAACCGGGGCCAATTTTTTCGACCAAAAAATAAACTCTTGCGGCATTCTGAGTCGAAAAGTGAAATTTATGTTCGAAAGTGATATAATAGCCCCGTTAATCTATAGGATCAGGGGAGGGCCTCGATGGAAAAGACCCTGTTGAGTCAGAAGGCGCTGCGGTTGCGTCCGTCGGTGATGGAGGAGTTCTCGTTTAGTTGCGGAGAGGGCGTGATCCCCTTCACCGCTGGGCAACCGGCCCAGGAGATGCTTCCTCTGGCCATGCTGGAACCCATCGTGGCCGGAGTGTTCCGCCGCTGTCCCGAGCTGTTCTTCTATCCGCCGGCTCGGGGGGACCAGCAGCTCCATCAGGTGCTGGCCCGGTGGATGGGCCAGCGGGGCCTGGCTACGGTGGACCCCGAGGCGATCTTTTTGACCAACGGCGCCCTGGGCGGAGCCAACCTGTTGGCGGAGTTGCTCATCGATCCCGGGACGGTGGTGGTCACCGAAAACCCCACCTACCTGGAGACGGTGAGCACCTTCCTGAAGGAGGGCGCTACCATACGGCCCCTGGCCATGGACCAGGACGGTCCCATCCCCGAGGAGCTGGAGGCTCTGGCCCGGCGGGAGCGGATCAAGCTGTTCTACTGCATCCCCAACTTCCAGAACCCCACTGGGCGCTGCACCAGTCCCGAGCGCCGGCGGGCCATAGTAGAGCTGGCCCAGAAGTACGACTTCCTGATCTTCGAGGACGACCCCTACCAGGAGCTCTTTTTCCAGAGCAGGCCGTCACCGTCGCTGCTGAGCCTGGATCCTCAGCGGGTCATCTACGGCGGCAGCTTCTCCAAGATCGTGGCGCCGGGGTTGCGCTGCGGCTGGCTGGTGATACCGCCCCAGCTGCGGGACCCTGCCCGGGGCCTGATCATGACCATCGCCTTGAGTCATCCCGTCTTCATCCATCGGGCCTTGGCGGAGCTGCTGGAGCTGCCCCAGTTCGAGGACCATCTGGATCGGCTCAGAGCCGAGCTGAAGCGGCGCAAGGAGGTCCTGACGGGGCTCCTGAGGGAGCGCATCGACGGGGAGCGGCTGAGCTGGGAGGATCCCCAGGGCGGCATGTTCCTGTGGTGCCATCTCCCCGGGGTGGACTGCGCCGACTTGGCCCGCCGGGCCCTGAAGGACTTCGGCGTCAGCGTCCTGCCGGGGTTCTGCTTCACCCCCTACCACGACGGCGAGAGGGAGTCGCTGCGGCTCACCTTCAGCCGCCTGAGCGAGGCCGACATGGCCCAGGGCGTCCAGCGGCTGGCCCAGGCTTTGGACTCCTTGGGCTAGGTCCCAGCCGTCAGGGGCTGGCCCCCCTCCTGGGGAGGGGGTAGACCCTGGACTTTCGGCGCTTCTTGTCGTACACTATAATTAGAAAAGTCTTTTAAGAATAATTCACTTGAACAAAGGAGTTGGACCAGAATCATGAGTAACGAGCACCTAAAGCCCGACGAGGCGCCGATGGCCAGTGGGGGATTCCAGAGCGTCGATGCCGCCAAGGTCGTGGCCGACGACTTTTCTGCCCCCGACTGCTGCGTCGACGAGCCCATCAGCAGCGACAGCAAGATCAAGAAGTACGGCCTTTTGACGCTGGTACTTCTGCTCTTCCTGGGGCTTTTCGCCGGCATTCTGATGCGCACCGACGCGGCGCTGGACCAAGTGGCCGCCATCCGCCAGGAAGTGCTGGCCGCCTCGGAGGCCAACGCAGCCCAGGCAGCCCAGTTGGAAGCCCTGCTGGCCCAGGCAGTGGCCAGCTTCCAGGATCTGGACAGCAAGCTCAGCAAGGCCTCGTCGGTAGGCGAGGAGTCGGTGGCGGCGCTGAACGAGATCCGCAGCCTTTACAAAGAGACCAGTGATACCCTCAAAGAGACCCTGTTTACCCGCGACCAGCTTATCCGTGAGCTGATCGGTTCCCTTCGCACCGAAGCTTCTGACGAGCTGTAACGAACGCGCTGTGACTGCCGGGTTCTCTTTGGGAACCCGGCTTTTTTTCGGCCCTATGGCCTATGGCCCTAGCCTATGGTAAGGAGGGGGCGCCTCTGGAAAAAGGGTTCCAGCGGAGCGGAGTTCCCCGATTCCCATCCCGCCGCCAGCCCTGGAGGGCTCTGGCGCCGTTGCTGCCCGACAGCTGAAATTCGGCGGTGGGCAGCTGGACAATGGACTGAGAGGAGGGCTCCGCTATGTCTGAATTAATCTTAAAATCTGTCGGCAAGATCTATCGAGGCGGCAGCTACGCTGTGAAGGACTTTAACCTCCACATCCGGGATCGAGAGTTTATCGTCCTGGTAGGCCCCTCGGGGTGCGGCAAGTCCACGGTGCTGCGGATGATCGCAGGACTGGAGGAGATCACCGAGGGCGACTTTTGGATCGATGGCCGTTACTGCAACGACGTGGAGCCCCAGCACCGCGACGTCGCCATGGTATTCCAGAACTACGC
>CAZCKP010000113.1:0-3578 GCA_964499295.1 uncultured Synergistaceae bacterium
GCCGACGTGGTCATCGAGAACTACCGTCCCGGCACCATGGAGAAGCTGGGCCTGGGTTACGACGTGCTCAAGCAGGTCAACCCCAAGATCGTCTATGGCGCCGTGTCGGGCTTCGGCCACACCGGACCCTACAGCCAGCGGGCCGGCTATGACATCATCGGTCAGGCCATGGGTGGCCTGATGAGCACTACCGGTTGGCCCGGCGGTGAGCCAACCCGTACCGGCACGCCTATGGGCGACGTGCTGGGCGGGCTCAATCTGACCATCGGCGTTTTGGCGGCGTTGTTCCACGCCCGATCCACCGGTGTGGGCGACAAGGTAGACATCGCCCTGGTTGATTCGGTGGTGTCCTCCATGGCCAATATCAACATGATCTACCTGGCCACGGGGCGGATTCCTCAGCGCATCGGCAACCGCTACGAGTCCACCTATCCCTACGATTCCTTCAAGACCAAAGACGGCAGCGTGATCGTAGGAGCCGGCAACGACAAGCTCTTTGCGGCGCTCTGCGACCTCATGGGCCGACCGGAGCTGAAGGAGGATCCCAGGTTCCTCAAGGTAGTGGACCGGGTGGAACATCACCAGGAGCTTCGGGAGATTGTCGAGGCCTGGACGGGCCAGTACACTGTGGACCAGGTGGCCGACATGCTGAACCAGGCCGGCATCCCTGGCTGTCCCATCAACGACATCGAGAGAGTCTCCCGGGATCCCCAGATCGCCGGGGCCCGCCACATGTTCCCCCTGCTGGATCACCCCGTAGCCGGTCAGATGAAAACCACCAACAACGCCTTGAAATTCACCAACGAGAGCGCCGACCCCACCACGCCAGCCCCCACCCTGGGCCAGCACAACCACCAGGTCTACGGCCAGTTCCTGGGCCTGAGCGATGAGAAGATCGCCCAGCTCAAGGCCGACGGCGTTATCTAGCCCCGGCGGCCTCGACGCAACTTCAGAGCAATTGTTAAGGGCGATCCTAAGGAGTGCCGTAGGATGGTAAAAGACATCGACATCATCGAAGTGGGGCCCCGCGACGGGTTCCAAAGCGTCAAGGTAGACTGTTGTCCCATCTCCACCGAGGAAAAGCTCCGGATCATCGACGGCTTGGTCGACGCCGGGCTGAAGCACATCGAGTACAGCTCCTTTGTGAGTCCCAAGGCCATCCCCCAGTTGGCCGACGCCGCCGAGGTGACCCGAGTGGTGTTGGAGCGCTATCCCGACTTGGATCTCTTCGCTCTGGTGCCCAACCTCAGAGGAGCTGCCAACGCCTACGACCTGGGCCTCCGCAGGGTGGCCTACGTGGTGTCTATGAGCGTCACCCACAACAAGGCCAACATCAACAGGACCCATCAGCAGTCCCTGGAGGCCTACCAGGAGATCCGCCAGGCCTATCCCGATTTGGACGTTATCGTCGATTTGGCCACGACCTTCGGCTGTCCCTTTGAGGGCAAGTACCAGGACCCCTCGGTGCCGGTGGCTTTTTTGAAGGACTACGTCGACTCAGGCATGACTACCTGCTGCATCGCCGACACCATCGGTATTGCCGATCCTAGCCAGGTGCGGCGGGTGCTGGCGGCGATCCAGGAAGCCTATCCCGATCTGGATCTGATGATCCACTTCCACGACACCCGAGGGCTGGGCATGGCCAACACCCTGGCGGCCATCGAAATGGGCGTCACCAAGATCCAGACCTCCCTGGGCGGCCTGGGCGGTTGTCCTTTTGCTCCTGGCGCCTCGGGCAACTTGTCCACCGAGGACCTGGTCTGGGCCCTGGGCGAGATGGGATACCGCACCGGCGTCTCCTTCTCTAAGATCCTGGCCCTAGCCAAGAGTCAGGTTCAGACTATCCCTGGCCAGTACAGCGGTCATCACATCTGTATCGACAAGGAAACGCCCTGTAACGGCGGCTAATAGAGCTTCCCCTGTAGATAAGCGCCGTAATGGGATTTTAAAGATCTCGGTTGCACAGTCTAGTCTCTGCAGACAGGCTTAAATTCGCAAGAAAGGTGATGAGGGATTATCATGGGAAAGTTTAAAATACGAAAAATGGGCTTTATCGTCGGCATTGTGGCTATGTTGGCCATCTGCTTTATGCCCCCTATCGAAGGGTTGACTCCCGTGGCTCAGCGAGTCTTGGGCGCCACGGCGTTGATGATCATTTTCTGGATCACCGAAGCCCTTCCAATCCCCGTAACTTCTCTGTTGCCGATTATGCTTTTCCCCATGCTGGGTATTACCGGAGCTAGGGGACAGAACAATATCCAACTTTTCGCCAATTATGCTTATCAGACCTGTTACCTGCTGATGTTGGTCGGCTTCCTTTCGGGGTCTATGGTCAAGCATGGCCTCCACAAGAGGATCAGTTTAGGTATCGTCAGCAGGATCGGTAAAAAGCCCTCTATGGTCATCTTGGGATTCATTGTTTCGGTTTCCTTTGTTTCCATGTGGATGTCCAATACTGCTGCCACGGTTATGATGCTGCCGGTGGCTTTGGCCATCGCTAGCACGCTGCAAGACGAGAAACAACGAGGCATGAGAAAGGCCATGGTGCTTTCTATTCCCTATGCTGCTACCATCGGCGGCATGGCCACCACCATAGGAACTACCACTAACCCTACGGGTATCGGTCTGATCCATGCTACGATAGGCATTGACATCAATTTCTTGGATTGGCTGAAGATTGGCTTGCCTTTTACCTTGATTTTGGTGCCCTTGATGTGGATCTATATGGTCAAATTCTTTAAAGTCGATAAGATGCCCGACATTGATGTGTCCATCGTCCAGCAAAAATATGATGAGCTAGGGCCAATGAACAAGGGCGAAAAGTGGACGGCCATAATCTTTACCTTCTGCTGCATACTCTGGATCACCCGTTCTCTGATCTGGGGCAAGTGGTTCCCCTACGCCAGCGACGAGACTGTGGCTATGATCGGCGCTTTCCTGGTGATGGTGATACCCATCGACTACAAGGAAGGCGAGTACGTATGCGACTGGAAGACGGCCTTTAACGACATACCTTGGAGCGCCGTATTGCTGCTCGGCGGATCCATGGTGATGGGCAACGCCTTTAAAGACGCGGGCTGTGCCGCCTGGGTGGCCAACATGCTTTCGGGACTCAACGGCATGGATCCGGTAGTGGTGTGCATCGTTGTGGGCATCATAACGGCTTTGATCACCGAGCTCACTACCAACGCCGTGGTGGTGGCGGCTTTCATCCCCGTGTTGGTCGGTGTCGGCCAGGCCATCGGCGTCAATCCTTTCGCTATGATGATAGCCTGTATGTTGGCTTGTAACTTCGCCTTCATGCTGCCTCCTGGAACGCCGCCTAACGCCATCGTCTACGGCACCGGCGAAATTACCATGAAGGACATGATGACCTGCGGTCTAGGCCTGAAAATTATCTCCCTGATTGTGTTTCCCATCGTGCTGTACGGCATCACCATGGGCCTCTTTGGGGTGGGTGTCTAGGCGCACCGGAATAGAATGGTCTATTGGTGGTTTCTGTCTTTTCATCAAAAGGCCGGAGAAGCTTCTGTCTTCTCCGGCTTTTTAATGGCTTTTATCTCATGAGGATATGGGGA
>CAZCKP010000114.1:0-3566 GCA_964499295.1 uncultured Synergistaceae bacterium
GATGAGCCACCGCCTTCCAAAGCCGTGAGCAATCCAGCACATTGGACTTTTCCACGGAGGTCAGCTTTTTGGAACGTTTTCTGGCGGTCTCGAAACCGATTCGAAGGATTCGCTCGATCTCTTCCTCCGAATAGGCCATAACGTCCACGGCGAACCTTTGGCCGTTCTTTTCCTCGGTGCGGTGCTCACCAAAATAGATCCCCCCGGTGAGTTCTCGAACGATCACGAAATCAATACCTCGGTCCACTATGGCAGGGGCCAAGGGAGAGGCCGCCTTCAGCTGAGGGAAAATTTTGGCTGGCCGTAAATTGCTGTAGAGCTTCATGGCGCTACGGAGCCTGAGAAGTCCCTTTTCGGGCCGATTGTCCTTGTCCACGCCGTCCCACTTGGGGCCCCCGACAGCGCCCAACAGCACGCTGTCGGAATTTAGGCAAGCCTCCAAAGTCCGCTGAGGAAGGCAACAGCCCTGCTTATCGATAGCACAGCCTCCCATGTCCACTTCCTGAAAATGGAAACGATGACCGTACTTTTCCCCCACCGCCTCCAGGACCTTCATGGCTTCGGTCACGATCTCCGGACCGATGCCGTCGCCCTTGATGACAGCAATGCGCTTTTCCACGATGAAATCCTCCTTACGATGCCGAAACGATGCCGAACCTTTGAGACAGGAGATCCGGAAATCCCCGGAGGGAGTCCGCAAAAAAAGGCCGGGACTCCCCACAGAGGAAATCCCGGCCCGTAACCCTAGGCGAAGAGCCCTCCAGCGAGGGCTGGAGAGCGTCAGCGACCCGACTCCGGCGGGGATTCCCAGCCGGAATATAGCTTCCCAGTCAAAGTTGATCTGCGACGATCCATGACCTGACGACTCCTTCCCAAAGTTCTCAGAACGTGCAGAAAGTTTAACATCTTATCGCAATAGGTCAAGAGGCTACAGTGAGCAAGAAATTTTACCTCCCGCGGTCCCCGATGCTCCCCAGCGAGGGCGGTATGGTATAGTAAGAAAACAACGGCTGGCGCCCTCTGCGACGGCCAAGATGGCGGGGAAAGGGGGGAGGAACATGGCGGAAAAACTGTTGCAGCTCGGCGACGTGGAGTCCTGGGCTGCCGCGACGCCTCAGCCTGGACAAAGCCACCTGATGGTGACGTCCCTTCTGGTGGTCCTGGTGGCTCTGGTGGCGGCTCTGACGCTGCTCCGGATCCTGAAGCGACGCCGAGACCTGATGGAACAGCGCCGCTGGGAGGCCCAGTACTGGCAGAAGGAGCGGGAACAGTGCGCCCGGACGCTGCACCGGGAACACTGGCACTGCCAGGCCCCTGCGGACCCCTTTGTGGGATTGGATCCCCAACAGCTGGGAGCCTGTTACCAGCTCTTTCACTGCGACAGCAGCGACTCCCTGGAGCTGGTGAGGGAGCACTACCGCGAGCTGACCAGGGTCTATCACCCCGACTCCAGCCCCGACAGGGATCCCCAGGTGTTGGCTCAGCTGGAGCGAAAGATGGACCTGATCAACCAGGCCTACCGCCGGATCCTCCAATCCCGGCGAGAGGCCCAAGGGGGCGCCGAAATCCTGCAGGATCCCTGGAACGAGGCCGAATCCCTCTAGGGCCGCCAGGGGCGTTTACCTTCGTTAAGGAGGCTTGTAGACCATGAAATTCCTGCGCTTTACCGATGCCAAGGGCAGCCTGCACTTGGGCGTAACCGACGGGACCGGGGTGATCCTGCTTCAGACTGTGCTGGGCCGGGATTTTAACGGCGAGATGAACCATTTTATCGCCCAGAGCGACGACTGCCAGATCGAGCAGCTTCGCCAGGCCATGGACAGGGGCGACTGGGACTATTCCCTGAAGGACGTGGTGGTGGAGGCGCCGATTCCCCGGCCGGTCCACGATCTGCTCTGCGTGGGCGTCAACTACCAGGACCACCTGGAGGAGTCCAAGGCCAAGGACATCTTGCTGCACAAGGACCACAATACCGTCTATTTCGCCAAGCGGGCCCACAAGATCCTGGGCACCGGCGAGACCATCCCCAGCCGGCTGGACCTGGACGAGCAAATGGACTACGAGGTGGAGCTGGCGGTGATCATAGGCCGCGGAGGCCGGGACATCCCCGAGGAGCAGGCCGAGTCCCATATCTTTGGCTATTCGGTCTTTAACGACCTCACCGCCCGGAGCCTCCAATCCCGTCACGTCCAGTGGTTCCGGGGCAAGAGCCAGGACGGCTACGCCGCCATGGGGCCCTGGATCCTGCACCGCTCGGCGTTGCCCTTCCCCCCAAAGGTCGACGTGATCAGCCGGGTCAACGGCGAGGAGCGCCAGCATTCCAACACCAAGATGTTCCTGACGCCGCTGGCCAAGATCATCTCCGAGCTCTCCCAGGGTATGACCCTGGAGCCTGGCGACATCATCGCCACTGGCACCCCCGCTGGCGTGGCCATGGGCTTCAAACCGCCCAAGTTCCTGAAGAAGGGCGACCGGGTCTCCTGCGAGATCCCCGAGATCGGAATCCTGGAGAACGTAGTGGGCTAGAAGTCTGCTGGATTTAGACGCGAAAAAGGCACAGCGCTCCCCTCAACTGGGCAGGCGCTGTGCCTTTTTTCGTGATCTCCCGCGATTTCTTTAGTCCAAGGGGATCATATGGGGCTGTCGCTGGCGATACAGTGTCACGTGGCTAAAGCCAGCCTCCCGGGCCAGGGCTTCGGCGCTGGCGATGCCGGTAGCCACGGCGGCGGGGCTGTGGCCATCGCTGCCGGTGGTGATCAGCTCTCCTCCCAGCTGGCGGTAGCGGCGCAGGATCTCCAGGCTGGGCCCAGCGGAGCCCACCCAGTTGGTGACCCCTCGGCCGTTGATCTCCAGGGCAATGCCGCCGTCTACCAGGGCCTGAAGCAGCGGGTCGATAGCGTCGAGGTAGTCCGTCAAAGAGGGCCTGAGGTGGCCCATTTTTCTCAAGGGATAGTCCAGATGGGCGAAGCTGTCGAAGCCGCCGCCGCGGATCATCTGGCAGGCCTCGGACAGGTAGCCCTGGAAGAACTCCGGCAGATCCTCGTCTCGAAAGATCATGTCGTAGACGTCGGCGTCGCCGCCAGGGGCATGGATGGACCCCAGCACGAAGTCGAACCCCAGGGCCTGGCAAAGCTCCGAGGCGGCCTCGGGGGAGCGGTGGATCTGGCCGATCTCGATGCCCAGCAGCACCTCCAGGTTGGGAGCAAAGCGCTGCCGGCACTGGAGGATCTCCTGTTTCAGCGCCTGGAAGTCCGAGCCCTCCGGGGCCTTGTGGTAGAAGTAGTCCAGGTGGTCGGTGACGGCTATGGCCCGGAGGCCCTCCTCCAAGGCGCTCCGGCAGATCTCTTCGACGGTGCCCGCCCCGTCGTGGGATAGGTGGCTGTGGAGGTGCAGGTCGGTCTTCACTGGCGCCGGTCCTTTCTGTCTCGCTTTCCCGTCTCTGGCCGGTCAGTGGTTGCCCAGCAAGATCCGGTCCGAGTCCAGATCGCGGTTCAACGCCGTCTTAAACCGATCCAGCAGCTGGGTCACCGTCATGTCCCGGCGGGTGGGCCCCGATAGGTCAAAGA
>CAZCKP010000115.1:0-3517 GCA_964499295.1 uncultured Synergistaceae bacterium
GGGCAGCCTTTTGAGGCTGCCGCGGGCTTTTCGGCTAAAGTCTTCCTTGTTTGAATTATATGAGATTGGGAAGCACAGGCAACCCAGCCCCCCCAGGGCCCTGGCAACTAGGCCTGCTGGCGCTGTTCCTCCTGGAACTCCTTCTTAAATTTCTTGCCCGAGCCCATCAGGACGCTGAGCATATTCAGCTGCTTCACGTTCTCGCAGACGATCCTGATGATCGCCGCTATGGGCATGGACAACAGCGCTCCAGCCACACCCCAGAGCCAGCCCCAAAAGAGCAACGACACCAGGATGACCACCGGGCTGAGGTTCAAGTTGTCGCCCATCACCTTGGGGGTCAAGATGTTGCCCAGGGTGAACTGGATCACCAACAGCGCACCGGCCACGGCCAGGGCCAGCAACGTGTTGGGGTAGAACTGGACCACCGCCACCAAAATCGGGGGGATCGACGCCACTATGGAGCCCACGGTGGGAATGAAGTTGAGCATAAAGGCCAAGATGCCCCAGGTGGCGGCAAAATCCACGCCCAGGGCGGTCAAGGCCACCCATACGCAGAAGCCAGTGAAGGCGCTGATCAGGGTCATCACCGACAGGAACCGGCCGATCTGCTTGGATATGCTGGCCAAAATCAACAGCACCCTGTCGCAGCTCTGGGCGGAGAAGGCCTTGCGGACCTTGTACTCGGTGTAGGGGCTGCCGATGAGGATGAACACCAGTATTATGACCACCATCACCGTCTTGGACGTCAGTGTCAACACCGGCCGGGTCAGGGAGAGCAGATAGCTGCGGATCTCCACGCCCCAATCGTTGAGGTCCACGATGTCGGCGGGTAGACCCACCCGCGGGGACACATCCCGGACGATGTTGGCCAACCGCTCGTAGTAGACCGGGAAGGTCTGGACGAAACTGGCCACCCGGGAGCTCAAAAAGCTCCCGCCCAACAGGGCCACCACCAGCAAAATCACCAGCACCACCACTATGGCCAAACTGAAGGGGATCCTCCGATTCGTCAAAAAGCGCACCACCGGCGACAAAATATAAGAAAGTAGCCAGGCGATCACCAGGGGCAGAAAGACGCTCTGGGCCGCGCTGAGCACAGCGCCGACAGCGATAACAGTAAGGACTGCCACACAGGCCGTCAAGATCTTGATCTCTCGCATAGTTGTCCCCATCCCACCCTAATGCACGGTCTCGTTCTCCAGATTATACCCTACCGCGGCGTCGTTGCGGCGACATCGGGCCCCCAGAATGAAAAAAAATTTCGGCGATAGTCATAAAGCGGACAAATTCCTCTGCAAATTCTTTTTAGTTAATAATCTTGAAAATACCAGCCTTTCAAAGGTTCAGCATCCATCGATAAAAGAACTAAATCACTTATTTCCAGCGACTTCCATAATTTTAGGTCTACCAGTATAATTTCCAGGAGTCGGTTGTTCTAGCCGTTTCGGCGGTTCTCTCTGGTAGCGCTGGCGCACGCAGCGCTCTATTTTGTTGTGAAGATGCAGGAGGCGAAAGAAATCTTCATGCGACTTCCCACTTTCAAGCGGGGGATCCATCCACCGGAATGGAAGTCCCTCACCGAAAATTGCGCCGTCGTCGACTTGAATCCCCGGGGCGCCCTCACCTTCCCCATGGCCCAGCACCTAGGCGCTCCCTGCGAGCCCTGCGTGGCCCCAGGCGATCGGGTCCTGGTGGGCCAACCTCTAGGCACGTCCCAGGGCGTGGTGTCCGCCGTGGTCTGTTCCAGCGTCTCGGGCACCGTGAAGGACGTGGCTCCGGTGATGACCATTCCCGGGACCTCGGTCATGGCAGTCACCGTGGAAAGCGACGGTCAATATGAAGAATACCACGATCTGACGAAACACAGCGATCCCGATTCCCTCTCGGCCGAGGAGATCCGAGAGGCCATCGCCAAGGCCGGCATCGTCGGCATGGGCGGAGCCGGATTTCCCACCCACGTCAAGCTCACTCCTCCGCCGGAGGCGAAGATCGACCATCTCATCGTCAACGCCTCGGAGTGCGAGCCCTATCTGACCTGCGATTATCGTCTGATCCTGGAACAGACCGATCCCATCATCCAGGGAATCAAGGTGTTGCTCAAGCTCTTCCCGGAAGCCCAGTTAGACGTGGGCATCGAGGAGAACAAGATGGCCGCCGCTAAGGTCCTGATGGACCGGCTCCAGGGCATGGACCGCGCTCGGGTCACGGTGCTTCAGACCAAGTACCCCCAGGGTGGCGAAAAACAGCTGATCTACGCCATCACCGGCCGGGAGGTCCCCATAGGAAAGCTTCCCGCCGACGCCGGGGCCATCGTCTGCAACGTCCTGACCACCCACGAGATCGGCTACGCCGTCCAACACGGCCGCATGAGCCTGAAGCGGATCGTCACCGTCTCCGGCGACGCCGTGGCCACGCCCATGAACGTCCGGGTTCCCCTGGGCATCAGCGTCCGGGAGATCCTGGAATTCGCCGGCGGCTTCAAGGCCGATCCGGCGGTGGTCATCGCTGGCGGTCCCATGATGGGCCCTGGTCTGACGTCGCTGGACGTGCCGGTAGTCAAGACCACCTCCGGCCTGGTGTGCCTCAGCGCTCAGAGGGCTTCCAAGGCCCAGGAGCAGCCCTGCATCCGCTGCAGCCGCTGCGTCAAGGCCTGTCCCATGGGCCTGCAGCCGCTGCTGCTGGACCGCTACGCCAAGACCCGCAACCACGACGGCTTCCAGGCCGAAAACGGCATGAGCTGCATCGAGTGCGGCGCCTGCTCCTACACCTGTCCTGCCGGGCGCTTCCTGGCTCAGGGCTTTAAGGAAACCAAGAAGAGCGTCGCCGCTGCCATGAAGCGGAAGGCGAAAAAAGCGGCGCCCCGGCAGTAAGGCCCCGGCAGAGTAAGGAAGGAAGAACACTACCATGAGCGACATCAACGATCTGAACCTGACTCTCAGGGTCTCTCCCCACATCCATGGCCCCGTCAGCGTGCCCAACATCATGGGCGACGTGGTCCTGGCTCTGATGCCGGCCGGTATCGCCGGCGTCTATTTCTTCGGCTTCACGGCCCTTCGGGTCATCCTGCTGTCGGTGCTCTCCTGCGTGGTAGCCGAGTACCTCTGGCAGAAGGTCATGAAGCGCCCCTGCTCCATCGGCGACCTCAGCGCCGTGGTGACCGGCCTTCTGTTGGCCTATAACCTGCCCCCGACGGTGCCCTCCTGGCTCCCGGTGGTGGGCGGAGTCTTCGCCATCGTGGTGGTGAAGCAGTTTTTCGGCGGCATCGGCCAGAACATCGTCAACCCCGCCCTGGCGACCCGGGCAGCTCTGCTGGCTTCCTGGCCGGTCTATATGACCACCTGGACCCTGGACGGCGTGTCCACTGCTACGCCGCTGACGATGCTGAAGTACTCCAATGCCCTGCCCGATCTGGGAGATCTCTTCCTGGGCAACGTGGGGGGCTGTCTCGGCGAGACCTCGGTGCTGGCGTTGTTGCTGGGCGGCCTTTGGCTGCTCTACCGCAAGGTCATATCCT
>CAZCKP010000116.1:0-3515 GCA_964499295.1 uncultured Synergistaceae bacterium
CATCGGAAAGGGTGAGCCACAGTTCCTTTGTCATAGCACAGACCTCCTCGGCAAAAGGCGGGCTCGTCGCGCCGCCTTCCCCAGAGCCCCTAGGAAACCCGTAAAGGAAACTGGGGACCCTGACGGAATTCAAGAACCATTATAAATGCAACCGATTGCACGTCAAGCCCCCGGGCTCGGAGACCCTTTCTCTTGCCAAGCTCCTGCCGGAGCCTTCTCCAGGGTTTTACCCCAGCGGCCAAAGGGACAAAAAAAGTTCCCCCGCTGGACTGACGATGCTGGGCTAGCGTTGCCCGGGCGTTGCATCCATTCGGAGGAACAACTCCATTATATGGCCACGGTGGCGCTGCCATCAAGGCGACCTTGGTCAATTCAGCAGCGTAATGCCGCCGATGCGCTCCAGCAGGCCCCAAGGCGAGGCGGCGTCGGGGACTTCGGCTCCCACCGTCAGGGAGGTCACCGCCACCTGGCCCACCACCAGCCGGTCCTCCTGGCCCTCCCGAAGGGTTCGGACGCCCCAAAAATCGTGGAACATCACGGCCCGACCGCCCCAGCTGCCCAGGTAGAGGCCTATGTGGCCCGGCATCCAGATCAGCGTCAAAAAGGGTTTTCCCTCGGCCAAAATTGCCCGCTCCTTGGCCTGGGGTTTCAGGTCCGAGAGGTCGCGAAAGTCGCCACTGCGGCTTTGCCAGCGGGAATTTCGGGGCAGCCACAGACCGAAGAGGCTGAACAGATCGTGGAGCATCAGCGAGCAGTCTCGGTTTTCGCCGTTGCCGCCCCAGCTGTAGGGCTGGCCCATCATGACGTTACCGGCCCTGGCCAGATTGCGGGACGTCAGTTCCAGGGGCATGGCGTCGGCGTTGCGGCAGTCCAGGGTCACCGGCCTGAGTTGGACTTGCCCCGATCCGTCGGCTACCGGCGCCAGCAGAGTCACGTTGAAAAGGTCTCGATCTTCCAGGGGCAACACCGTTCCCAGGTGAGCCAGAGCCAAAAAGCGGCCCTCCTGGTCCCGAAGGGACACCCCGTCCCGGCGAACTACCGCCAGGGGCAGGCTCTGCCAGCTCCGGCAGAGGTCGTCGTCGACCAGGGCCAGGTCCTGGGCCTCGATCCAGCCGCTGGCCAAGGGCGATTCCACGAAATACCAGGCATCGTTAAGGGACCGATGGGTGATCAGCAGGGGCATCCCCGGCAGTAACCTGGTTTGGACCCAGAGGTCAAAGGGCCATCCCTGACCGGGCTGGCGGGGATCGCCGAACCGGGGCGAGGCCGTAGGCGCCCCCCTGAGGGTAGAGGTCTTGACTGTGACGGCCCGCAGCGACAGCGACGGATAGTCGTCGATTCGGGCCTGAGCCCGCACCTGGTCCCATCGCTCCTGGGACCAGGGATTGAGGTTCTCCGCCCATCCCCGGGGCTCCGGCGGCAAAAGGTCGGCAAAATCCTGGGCCGACATCGACGGTTCCGTCCGGTTCCAGGGGGCGAAAAACCGCTCCCGATAGAGCTGATAGCGCTGTTGCTGCTCCTGGGGGGACATGGCCAGGTCCACGGTACGGCTGTAGACCGTCAGGTCCTGGGGGAATCGCGCCAGGTCGGCCACCGCTCCAACGCCGCGGCACCAGACCAGCACTAGAACCATCGTCGCCAGGATCCGCCTCGATGGGCTACGGGACATGGGTTGCCTCCTCTTTCGCCAGGGCTGTGCCCTGGCCTTAAAATTCCAGCTCCCTCTGCCATCCCGAACCCTGGGGCAGCCCCAGCAGGTTGGCCATCTGGGAGGCGTTGCGGACGCTGTAGTCGCTGTAGCAGTTGTTGAACATCAGGTACAGGTCCTGGACTGCCTCCTGGGCAGCTGCGAGGCCCTGGGCCCAGGACTGCAGCTCCTTGGGCTTGTAGAGATAGCGGAAGCGCTCTGCCACAGGAGCCCCTCTCCTTCGCCAAGCCTGGGCGTTGCGCCCATGGAAGCGCACCACCGAGCCCCATGGGGCCGTGAAGTGCAGCTCCGGCGGCGGTGTCCAGTCCAGCTGGGGCTCGTCGGCGATGACGTAGGCGATACGGCGTTCCCTCAGGGTTCGCAGAAAGACCGAGGCGTTCTGGGGCGATAGCCAACTGCGATGGCGCACCTCGAAGGCCACCGGCAGCCCCTGGGCCAGATCGGCCAGCCGGTGGATGTAGTCCATCATTCGGTGGGAATAGCTCAACCACGGCGGCAGCTGAAACAGCAGGTACCCCATCCGCCCAGTCCGATGGAAGGGCAACAGGGCCTGGTAAAAGCTCTTCCAGAGCTCCAGCCGCACCTGCCAGGGCAGCGCCCTATAGGTCACCCGCTCCTGATCTCCCCGGAGCTCCGCCCTAGCCCAAGCCGGGAGGCTCTGGAGGGCCACGGCGTGGAATGTGAACAGGCCGTAGCACTTGACGTTGAAGACAAAACCCGGCGGTGTCCGAGCGATCCACCGATAGACCTGCTCCACCTCTGGGATGGCGTAGAAGCTACTGTCCAGCTCCACCGTGGAGAACTGGGAGGCGTAGTATTTCAACCGCTCCTCGCCGCTGCGGCAGTCTTTGGGATACCATCCCGAGGCGGTCAGGCTCCGATCGGCCCAGGAGCAGGTCCCCACCCTAATCCGGGCCATCAGGGCCCCTCCTCGAGGGACCGCCACAGCGCCGTCAGGTCCTCCTGGTCGGAAAAGAGCTCCAAGCCCTCCGCCGCCAAAAGCCGGGCTGTGAGACCCCGACCGGCCACGAGGCGCCCAGAAAAGGAGCCGTCGTAGATCCAGCGGCATCCGCAGGAGGGGCTACGGTCCCGTAGCAGTGCCTGGGTCAGCGAGGCCCGACGGCAAAGCCCCAGAGCCTCCTGGGCGCCCCGGAGAAAGGGCTCCGTCACGTCCTGGCCTCGGCAGGTCACCACCCGATCGCCTCGGATCTCCGCCGGTGGCCGCGGCGTGGCCAAACCACCGGCCTGCTCGGGACAAAAGGGCAACGCCCGTCCCAGCCGGAGCAGTTCCAGGGCCAGGGGGTATTCCCTTCCCTGGCCGTCGTAGCGGCATCGCAATCCCAGCAGACAGGCGCTGACCAGGACCAAGGCATTCGCTTTCACGGGCCTCTCCTCCTTTCCCGAGGTTTTCCCAGAACTTCCAGGACTCCAGCCAAAACAAAGCCTCCTGGGTCGATTATAAGCCAAGGAGCCCCGACGGACCATCGCCGCCGGACCGAGAAGCTTCTGGGCCATTGTACTTCCCGGGAAAAAGAGCTAATATAACTTGTTTAGTCTCAAGGCTGAGCTCCATTTCCCTTCAGGAGGCTGTTGCTGTTTATGTATTCCGTAGATAGGATTCGCAATCTGGCCATCGTGGCCCACATCGACCACGGCAAGACCACGCTAATCGACTCGATCTTTCGCTCCACCAAGGTGTTCCGGGACAACGAAAAAATGGCCCAGCGGGTGATGGACAGCGGCGAGCTGGAAAAGGAACGGGGCATCACCATCACTTCCAAGCACTGCACCGTCGAATGGAAGGACT
>CAZCKP010000117.1:0-3503 GCA_964499295.1 uncultured Synergistaceae bacterium
TCGAGACGGAGCTTCGCCGGGAAAAGGGGACCGATATCGATGCGGCCTGTGGCCAGCTCCGGGGCCGCCGCCAGGGCTGAGGGCTAGAGGTCCAGGAGACCATAGGCCTAGAGTATAGAAAACTGCAAGGGCGCCGATCCCCGGGGGGACCAGCGCCCTTGCTTTTTTGATCCTCAGATCCGCCTTTGACTAGATCGCCTTGGCCGGGCCTCTAGCGGAAGGGCGGAAAAACCGCCGGCTTCCGAGGGGCCGCTAGCCCCTGAAGGCTCATTCCTGGGCGGTCAGGCTCTCCAGGAAGGAGGTCAACACCGCCGTGGAGAGCTCCATCCTCAGGGCGTTGCGCTGCCGCTGGATCTCCCAGATCCTGTCGGTGTCCCTGGCCTCCAGCTCCAGAGCCGTGTTGAGGTCGATGGTGGCCTTGCGCAGCTCCGCCGCCTTCAGCCTGATGTCGTCGTTGACCGGGAAGGGGCTGTCCTGGATCCTAAAGCCCTGGCCTTCGTCGCGGGATCCCTGGCTGGAACCCTGGAATCCCTGTTGACGGCTGGGACCGGCAAAGCCGCCCTGCTCGCCGGGGTCTTGGCTGGGGCCCTGGTTGGCTTGGGAGGCTCCGTTGATCCGCTGCTCCAGGAACCAGTCGTCGATCTGGTCCTGGTCCTGCTGAATTTGGCTGTGGAGCTCCAGCACCGCGGCGCTGTCCACCTGGGGTGCCCTCAGGGCCGCCCAGAAATCGATCCAGAGCTTGGCCTGGTGATCCATGGTGGCCTGCACTTCCTCGGGCAGCTCCATGGATCGGGGAGGCGGCGTCCAGCGGTGGACGGGGTTCTGCCAAGGCTGGTTCCCGGTCTGCCCGGAGGCGCTGTGGCGGGAACCTTCATCGCGCCAGGACCGCCAGCCTCCGCAGTCGCGACCGCGCCATCCCCAACGGCCCCAGTGGGGCTGTGCTCCGGCTCCAGCGGCCAGAGCGACTACCAACAACGACGCCAAAAGGGTCTTTTTTATCCACATCGGTGGTCATCCTCCTTCTGTACTGCCTTTGTCCTCTTTGGCTCCTCGCCGATCTCTGTTCGGCTTCCCTTCTCTATCCTTAACTCCACGGCTCCGGCCCAGGCTTGGGCTTCGGGGCCTTCTTTTTGAAGTATAGCAAGGGTCTCCCGGGGGAACACTGGTAAAAACGACAATTTTGCCTTAGGCCATTGGCGAAGTCCCCGGCGGTCCTTGGCGGGTATAATAGGGCTGTGGCCCGTTGGAATCGGGCCTCAAGGTGCTTTCGTGAGGAGGAATGACGGCGATGATTTCCATCGTACTGGCCGACGACCACCCCCTGACTCGGGCGGGGCTGGCGGCCTGCATCAGAGAAGAGGAAAGCCTTGACCTGGCCGGCGAGGCCGCCGACGGCGAAAGCGCCTGGAAGCTCATCCAGGAGCGGCGCCCCGACGTGGCCCTGCTGGACATCCGCATGCCCGATTTGGACGGCATCTCGGTGGCCCGGCGGATCAAGGAGGAAAAGCTGCCCACCCGGGCGATCATGTTGACGGCCTTCAACGCCCAGCAGTACATCGTGGCGGCCCTGTCGGCGGGAGCCAGGGGCTTTATCGTCAAGACCTCGGCGGTGATGGAGCTGACCCAGGCTATTCAGTCGGTGATGGGCGGCGGCATCTACTTGGATTCCAGCATTGCCGATTCGGTGGGTCAGATGGGAGAGACCCTGGAACCACTGTCACCGAGGGAGCGGGAGGTGCTGGTGCTGTCCTCTAAGGGCTTTACCGTCAAGGACGTGGCGGCCCGGCTTTTTATCACCGAGCGGACCGTCCAGGCCCATCTGTCGTCGGTCTACACCAAGTTCGGCGTCCGCAATAAGACCGAGGCCCTGATCATGGCCCTGAAAAACGGCGTCATCCTGGTGGACGAGCTGCTCCAGGGGGATCTGCCTCTATGAGGTGGCGGCGGTGGCTGCTGCCGCTGGTCAGCCTGATGGTAGTGGTGCCTACCCTGGTGGCGCTGCTGTTCTCGGGCTATGGCCTGTTCCGGCAGCAAAAGGCCATGATAGCCTTCTCCCAGGCCTACGCCTTGAACCTGGCCGAGGGGCTGGCCGCCGAAGCCTCGGAGACGAACCAACGCTACGGCGAAGGTGGTCGGCACCGGGGCCATCTGCAACGGATGCTCACCATCGGGCCCCCGGTGCCGGGGTGGGTGGCCATCGTGGACTATCGGGGCCAGGTACTCCAGCAGTCGCGCCCCTTTCCCCAGGACCACAATCCCGAGCTGCGGGAGGCCATCGCCTCGGTCTTCACCAGCGGCGTCTACAAGACTCTGACCCTGGACGACAGACGGGGCCGGGCTCCCATGGCGGCGGCGGTCTATCCCACCAGAGACCACCAACAGGCGGTGATCGTGGCCATCTCCTGGCACCCCATCCCGGGGCCGTTGATGGAGGCCCTGGCCTACCAGCCCACGATCAGCTTTATCGTGTCGGCCCTGGCGCTGATGGGCTTTTTCCTGATGTGGCGGTGGTGCATCCTGCCGTTGCGCTCCCTGGCGGGGCGCATCGAGGTGCTCCACTGGGGCAAGGACAGCCTGCCCCAGTGCCCAGTAGGGCCTCTGCTGGAGCTTCGGGAGCTGCAGCAGACCATATCGGAACTGGCCCAGAGCGCCCTGGAGCGGGAGCGGCTGAAACGGACCTACGTGGCTGACATCGTCAGGACCCAGGAGGAGGAGCGGCTTCGGCTGGCCCGGGAGATCCACGACAGCGCCCTTCAGAGCGTGGCGGCGCTGATCCAGCGGCTTCAGCTGTCGCTGCGGGGTCTGGAAAAGCCTCAGGCCGATTTGAGCCGGGTCAGGGACCATCTGGAACAGGCCCAGAACTCCGCCATGGCCGCCGTTCAGGAGATGCGGGACGTCTGTGACCGCCTCTCGCCGCCCTGGGTGGGCCTTGGCATGGCCCGGGCTTTGGAGGAGCTGACTAACCGCCTCTCCAGGATCCACGGCATCGAGATCGCTCTGGAGATCTCCGGCGATGGCTTAAATGACCTTCCCGAGGGGGCCGTTCTCTCGGTGTGCCGCATCGTCCAGGAGGCCATTTCCAACGCCGTCCGCCACGGCAAGGCCACGTCGGCGACGGTGGAGCTGAAGTCCGACGGAAGGACCATGACCTTGACGGTGCAGGACAACGGCAGCGGCATCTCCCAGGCCCTGGACCCGGAAAAGCTCCGGGTCGGCGGCCACCGCGGCGTGGCGGGTATGACCGAACGGGCCGGGCTGCTGAAGGGCTCCGTGACCATCGGATCCCTGCCCCAAGGTGGCGCCGAGGTCCGCATGACCGCCCCGCTGGTCCCTCAGGGAGCGTAGCTGTGAGGGCAGCAGAGGAGCCCGGGCCGTATCACGTGTGGCTTTTGAACCCCAAGAAGCGCCTTCCCCGGGTATAATGGACCTGAAGGGAAGGCGCTTTTTCCGCGCCTGAGATAGCGAAGACAGGAGGGGAGAAACCGTGTACCTCAACAGGACCA
>CAZCKP010000118.1:0-3497 GCA_964499295.1 uncultured Synergistaceae bacterium
GAGCCGCCCACGTGCTCCAGGAGATGCTGACGGTCAAGTCCGACGACATCCGGGGGCGCCTGAAGACCTACGAGCGGATCATCAAGGGCCAGAACTTGACCAAGCCCGGCGTGCCCGAGAGCTTCAAGGTGCTGGTCAAGGAGCTTGAGGGGCTGGGCCTGACGGTTGAAATAGCCTACAGCGACGGCACCTCGGGCCCTCTGGTGATCGACGACGATGATGACGAAGGCCCCAGAAGGCCCTCGGACATCGATTCCATCTCTGCCAGGGATCTGTCGGGCGCCGCAGGGTTCGAGGAGGAGGGCGCCCAAGACTCCGGCGACGGCTTCCAGGACAGCGCCGATTTCCAGGACTCCGACAAAGGCGTGGACTCCCAGGGGCCTGAAGGCGCCGAAGAGGAGATAATGCCGGAAGATCTAGCTTTCGACGGCGAAGAGGAGTCCTTGGACGAGGACTTTCTTCCGAAGTTAGGCGACGATTTTGACGATACGAAGGGAGTTGAATAGTAGATGGCCAGCCGAGAGATCGCAGGGGTCCGAGTTCGCCTTGCCAATCCCGACCAGATTCGCGCACTCTCCCACGGAGAGGTGAAAAAGCCTGAGACCATCAACTATCGAACGCTCCGCCCCGAGAGGGACGGTCTCTTTTGCGAGCGCATTTTCGGCCCAACTAAAAGCTACGAATGCGCCTGCGGCAAGTACAAAAAAAGCGGCCCCAAGTTTAAGGGCGTGGTCTGCGACCGCTGCGGCGTGGAGGTCACTGACAACCGGGTCCGCCGGGAGCGCATGGGCCACATAGAGCTGGCCGCACCGGTGGTCCACATCTGGTACCTCCGGGGCATCCCCAGCCGGCTGAGTCTGCTGCTGGGCACGCCCACCAAGATGCTGGAAAAGGTGATCTACTTCGCCCCGGTGCGCAAGCGCGAGGCGGCTTATAAAGTGGTCATCGAGGGCCGCCGTCCCGACCTGGCCCAAAAGGACGACATCATATCGGAGACTGAAGTGCGGGTCCACAGCCACTACGACCCGAAATTCCGCGCCGAAGAGGCCTTCCGCATCCTGACCATCGAGGACATCCCCCTTGCCGAAGGGGACGTGATCGCCGAAAGCCAGGTGCTCAGATACAGAGCTGGCTACGGCGAAGAGCTCTTCGCCGTCGAAGAGGCCTGGATGGTCATGAACTCTTCCGACAGGGAAATGGCCGCTCCGGGGTCCATCGTCACCCTGGAGCAGGCCGAAAAGCTGCGGGCTCAGGGAGTGGCCTTGGAGCTCGATAGAGCGAAATCGGGCAGCCAGGACGGATTTGTGGTGACTTCGGTTACCCGTCTCCCCTTTTCCAAGGGGAGCGTCCTCTCCGCCAGCGAATACGCCCTGTTCAGCAAAAAATATCCCGACCGGTTCACGGCTCAGCCCGAAGTGGTGGTCGTAGAGGACCCCTGCTATCTGGTTATCGAAGGCGGAGACTCTCCCTTCACGGAGGCCGACATCGTCCTGGATAGGGAGCAGAGGCTCTGCCGGGGCTACGACAAGAAGTTCAAGGCCGGCATCGGCGCCGAAGGCGTCAAGGAGATCCTGCGGGCCCTGGACATTCCCCACCTAGAGCAGGAGCTTCGGGAGGAGCTCTCCGAGACCACGGGCCAGAAGCGCCGCAAGATTGTCAAGAGGCTCCAGGTGGTGGAGGACTTCCGCAAGGGCGACTGCTCTCCCGAGTCGATGGTGCTGGGGGTGCTGCCGGTGATTCCGCCGGATTTGCGCCCGATGGTGCAGCTCGACGGAGGCCGCTTTGCCACGTCGGACCTTAACGACCTCTATCGCCGGGTGATCAACCGCAACAACCGGCTAAGCAAGCTCAAGGAGCTTCGGGCGCCGGAGATCATCGTCCGCAACGAAAAGCGAATGCTCCAGGAGTCCGTGGACGCATTGATCGACAACGGCCGCATGGGCAAGGCCGTGCTGGGCGCCGGCAACCGTCCTTTAAAGAGCCTCACCGACCTGCTGCGGGGCAAAAAGGGCCGGTTCCGCCAGAACCTTCTGGGCAAGCGAGTGGACTACTCGGGCCGGTCCGTCATCGCCATAGGACCCTTCTTGAAGCTCTATCAGTGCGGCCTACCGAAGCAGATGGCCCTGGAGCTCTTCAAGCCCTTCGTTATCCAGCGGATGGTAGAGGAGGGCCTGGCCACCAACGTGAAGCACGGCAAGAGGCTGATCGAGCGGGGCAACGAGGCCATATGGGGTATCCTGGAGGACATCATCAAGGACCACCCGGTCATGTTGAACCGGGCTCCCACGCTGCACCGCCTGGGCATCCAGGCCTTTGAGCCCATATTGATGGAAGGAAAGGCCATAAGGCTCCATCCCATGGCCTGCACGGCCTTCAACGCCGACTTCGACGGCGACCAGATGGCCGTCCACGTGCCCCTGTCCATCGAGGCCCAGACCGAGGCCCGGCTGCTGATGCTGTCGGCCAACAACCTGCTGTCACCAGCCAGCGGCAAGCCCATAGTGCTGCCCACCCAGGACATCCTATTGGGGATCTACCACATCACCAACATGCTGGAGGGCATGGACGGTGAAGGGATGTACTTCAACGACATCGACGACGTGATGACCGCCATGGATCACGGCGTGGCCCACGTGAACGCCAAGGTCTACCTGCGCTGGGATCCCCAGTGGAGCGATCTTTTCCCCGAGGGGACCAGCGACCAGTGCTTTGCCGACAGCAACCGGACCTGGCTGATCACCACGCCGGGGCGGGCGCTGTTCAACCTCCATTTGCCCAAGGAGCTCCGGTACGTGAACATCCAGATGGGCAAGAAAGACCTGGGCACCATGCTGGACGCCGCCTTCGACAGGGTCAACCACAACGACCTTGTGGAAATGCTGGACTCCATCAAGAACCTGGGGTACCACTGGGCCGGCGTCAGCGGCCTGAGCTTCCAGATGCAGGCCATAGTGATACCGCCGGAAAAGAAGGAAGTGGTAGACCGCTCCCTGTCGGTGGACGACGAGATCCGCGACGAGTACGAGATGGGCATCCTCACCGAAGACGAGTACCTTCGTCAGAAGGAAGCCCTCTGGTCCGAAGCTGCACGAGAGATCGGTGACGCCATCATGGACCACATGAGCCCCCACAATCCTATCCGCATGATGGTGGACTCGGGAGCTCGAGGCAGCCGCGGACAGTTGGCACAGATGGCCGGCATCCGGGGCCTTATGGCCGATCCCACCGGCCGGATCATCGACTACCCCATCACCACCAACTTCCGCGAGGGCATGAACATGTTGGAGTACTTCATCTCCACCCACGGCGCGCGGAAGGGCTTGGCCGACACGGCGTTGCGGACGGCCAAGTCGGGGTACCTGACCCGGCGGTTGGTGGACGTGGCCCAGGACGTGATCGTCATGGAAGAGGACTGCGGCACCCACAAGGGAATCCGCATCGAGCCCATGACCAGCGACGGCAAGGTGGTAATCCCCCTGAGCGAGCGCATCGCCGGC
>CAZCKP010000119.1:0-3371 GCA_964499295.1 uncultured Synergistaceae bacterium
CCAATCGCTCCCCTTCGGTCCTGTTCAGTCCCGTTCCCGGTAGAACCGGGCGATGGTCTCCATGACCCACTGCTGTTCCTGCTCCGTCAGCTCCGGGAACATGGGCAACGCCAGGGCCTCCTGGGTAAGCCGCTCCGCTTCGGGGTGATCGCCAGCCTGGCCGCCCAGGAAGGCGAAGCACTTCTGGAGGTGCAGCGCCAAGGGATAGTAGACCCGGGTGGTAATGCCCTCCCCTGCCAGATAGGCCATCAGCTCGTCCCGGCGACGAGCCCGGATCACGTATTGATGGTAGATATGGCCGTTGCCCTCCAGTGCCTGGGGCAACGAAATCCGATCCAGCAGGTTATGATGCGCCGCCAACAGCCGATAGCGACCGGCGACGATCCGCCGCTCCTCGTTCCAGGTCTCCAGGTGGGCCATGCGCACCCGCAGGATCGCCGCTTGAAGCGCGTCCAGCCGGCTGTTGAGTCCCACCTCGTCGTGATAATAGGTGTTCCCAGCGCCGTGGACCCGTAACCGACCCAGCCGACGGGCCAGATCGTCGCGGTTGGTGGTTACCATGCCGCCGTCGCCGTAGCAGCCCAGGTTCTTGGTGGGGAAGAAGGAAAAACAGCCTACCGTTCCCCAGGCTCCGCAACGGTGTATCTGGTCGCCCACCCGACGCCAGCTCCCAAAGGCCTGGGCTCCGTCCTCCACCACGGCGATATCCCTGGCCGCCAGGTCCTCCATCAGGGTCTCCATGGGGACCATCTGGCCGAAGAGGTGCACCGGCAGGAAGGCTCTGGTCCTGGCAGTCACCTTGTCCATGACCTGGCCCACGTCGAGGCAATAGCTGGCGGGATCGATGTCCACGAAGACCGGTTTCGCCCCCAGCCGGGTGATGGCGCTTACCGAGGCGAAAAAGGTATAGGGCGTGGTGATCACCTCGTCGCCGGGCTTCAAGTCCAGGGCCATCAGGGCCAATAACAGGGCGTCGGAGCCCGAGGCGCAGCCCAGACTGTGTTTCACCCCCAGATAGGCCGAGGCCTCTCTCTCGAAGGCCTCCACCTCGGGGCCCATGATGAAGTGCTGGCTCTCCAGCACTCGATGGACCGCCTCATCAATTTCCGCCTCGATGCGTCGGTAGTTCCGCTGCAGGTCCAGCGACGGCAGCGCCTTTTTGATCTCCATGGTCATCCCTCACTCATCTCACGCGATCGCCCGTTGCCGGAAGCGCCGGCCCGGCGGGTCTCGCCAGGGGCTTCTCCAGCGGTATGTTATCCTAGTATCCCAGCACGAAGCCATATTTTAGCATCCCCCGATCGTGGCCTCTTGTTTTTTCTGGTTCCTTTTTCTGCTTCGTTTTCCGGTTTGTTTTCCGAGGCGGGCTGGGAGTTTCCAGCCGAGGCGGGATCCCTTAGAATGAGAGCCATCATTATCGTCCTTATCGGTTCGCCAAGTTGGGACGATTCCAGGAGGTATGTCCATGAGGTTTTTCGTGATGTTGCTTTCCATGGCCACGGTAATACTGTACGGTTATGCCCTGGCGGGGATGGGCGGCTACCTCTGGGGCCGGGGCAGAGTGGACTACATACTATGGGGCCTCGTCGCCGGCACTCTCTGCGGCCTGGCGGCGTTGTACCTCTGGAAGACCCACCCCCAGGCCTTTTTCACCGACGCCGACTCTCCCCAGGATCGCCACTCCTAAAGAGCCCAGGCGGGAAATGGTGTATCATAGGGCCAGAACGGCCTTACCTAAACTCTAGTTATCAAGGAGGCTTCAGGAATGGCACTATGGGTTGAAATTCGAGACCTTCCCCAGCACCTGGGGGAGACCGTCACCGTCAAAGGATGGATGTACAACAAGCGCAGCTCCGGGAAGATCCACTTTCTCCAGATCCGCGACGGCACGGGCTACGTCCAGGCCGTGATGGTTCGGGACGAAGTCAGCCAAGACCAGTTCGCCGCCGCCAAGGCCCTGTGGATCGAGGCCAGCCTGGAGGTCACCGGCGTCGTCCGGGCTGACCAGCGTTCGGCCTCTGGGGTGGAGCTGACGGTGACGGACCTCAAAACGATCCAAAACCCCAGCGACGAGTACCCCATCGGCAAAAAGGACCACGGCATCGACTTCCTGCTGGACCACCGGCACCTGTGGCTCCGCAGCCGCCGACCCCGGGCCATCATGGCCATCCGCGACGGCGTCATCTGGGCCTGGCGGAAGTTCTTCCACGATCGCCGCTTTTTGCTGATGGACAGCCCCATCCTGACGGGTGCCATCGGCGAGGGCGCAGCGGGGCTCTTTGAGCTGGACTACTTCGACCAGAAGGCCTATCTCTGCCAGACCGGCCAGCTCTACGCCGAGGCCGCCGCCGCCGCCTTCGGCCGGGTCTATTGCTTCGGCCCCACCTTCCGGGCCGAGAAGTCCAAGACCCGCCGCCACTTGACGGAGTTCTGGATGCTGGAGCCCGAAATGGCCTATTACGACCACAGCGACAGCATGAGGCTCCAGGAGGAGCTGGTGGCCAGCACCGTCGCCGAGGTGTTAGAGCATTTCGGCCCCGAGCTGGAGCTGCTGGAGCGGGACCGGGCCCCACTGGAAAAGGTCCTGGCTGGGCCCTTCTACCACATCTCCTACCGCGACGCCGTGAAGAAACTCCAGGACCTGGGCAGCGATATCGCCTTCGGCGACGACCTGGGCTCCGACGACGAGACGGTGCTGACCCAACAGTACGACCGCCCCGTCTTCGTGGAGAACTACCCCAAGGAAGTCAAGGCCTTCTACATGAAGGAGAACCCCCAGGATCCCGCCACGGTGCTCTGCGCCGACCTGCTGGCTCCCGAGGGCTACGGCGAGATCATCGGCGGATCCCAGCGCGAGGACGACCTGGAGAAGCTGAAAAGCCGCATGGAGGAGCAAAAGCTCCCCCTGGAGTCCTACGACTGGTACCTGGACCTGCGGCGCTACGGCACCTTCGTCCACAGCGGATTCGGCATCGGCCTGGAGCGGACTCTGGCCTGGATCTGCGGCCTGCCCCACATCCGGGAAGTGATCCCCTGGCCCCGCACCATCTACCGCATCAAGCCCTAGCCCAAGACCCAGAGGGCCGACGCGCCAAAACCAGCAAAAGCAAGAGCCCAAAAAAGGAGCAGTCCCAGCCCAGGAGAGCCGGAACTGCTCCTTTTCTTGTGCTTAGCCTTGTGGCGCGGCTCTGGAGCCGCTTCTAGACCATTACAGCAGGTCTAGAACCCCAGGGGGACACCCAACCGGCGGCTGTCGGCGCCGCCGTTCATGCGGTTCTGCTGATGGTCGAAGAGGATGCCCTGGGCCGTTCCCAGTGTGCCAGGGCCCACCAGCTCCACCTGGTAGCCCATGGCGGTGGCGGCGTCGATCA
>CAZCKP010000120.1:0-3178 GCA_964499295.1 uncultured Synergistaceae bacterium
GCCATGGACATCCATCGCCATCCCGAGCATGGTTATTTCGAGCAACGGACCTCCGACAAGCTGGCCCAGGGCCTGGAGGCCCTGGGGTTGAAGGTAACCCGGGGGCTGGGGATCACAGGCCTTCGGGCCGATCTGGCGGGGTCGTCGCCAGGGCCCCGGCTGGCGGTGATGGGAGAGCTGGACGGCATCACCTGTCGGGGGTACCAGTTCGCTGATCCCGAGACGGGGGCTTCCCACACCTGCGGCCACGACATGCAGACCACCATGGTGCTGGGCGTGGCCTCGGCGCTGGTCGACACGGGGGCCATGGAGGACCTAGCCGGATCGGTGGCGCTCTTCGGTGTGCCCGCCGAGGAGTTCATCCAGATCGACCAACGCATGGAGCTGCGCCAGCAGGGAGACATCGTCTTTCTGGGAGGCAAACAGGAGCTGATACGCACCGGCGCCTTCGACGATGTGGACATGGCTATGATGATCCACGCCGGCGGCCGGCCAGGCTTCGGCATTACCAGCAGCAGCAACGGTTTTCGGGCCTTTACGGTGCACTATCAGGGTCGCCAGGCCCACGCCGGCGGAGCGCCCCACGAGGGAATTAACGCCCTCTACGCCGCCGTGGCGGGCATCAACGCCGTCAACGCCCTGCGGGAGACCTTCCGGGACGAGGACTGCGTGCGGGTCCACTTCATCATCACCAAAGGCGGCGACGCCGTCAACGCCGTGCCCGACGACGTGAGGCTGGAGGGCTACGTCCGAGCCAACAACATGGACTGTCTGGCCCAGGTCTTCGAAAAGGTCCAGCGGGCCTTCATAGCCGGCGGCGACTCCCTGGGAGCCAAGACCACGGTGGTCTCCATCCCCGGCTATCTGCCGCTGCGGTGCCATCCCGAGATGAACCGGATCTTCCGGGAAAACGCGGCTTCTCTGCCCGAGGCTCCCGTGGTCTACGACGACGGCCACAGCGCTGGTTCCACCGACATGGGCGACATCACCCACATCATGCCTGCCATTCACCCCTACGTGGGCCACGCCCAGGGCCCCTTCCACTCGGCGTCCTACAAGATCATGGACCTGGACCAGCTGGTAGTCCAGTCCTCCAAGGCTCTCTGCGGCACCCTGGTGGACCTGTTAGCCCAGGGGGCGGAGCAGGCCCGGTCCATCCTGGAGGGCTTCCGGGCCCCTATGACTCGCCAGGACTACGTGAAGCAGCTGGAGAGCTGGTTCGGCCAGCGGAGTAGCAACGCTTAACCCTAGGGTGCGGCTTTCCCAGGGACCGGCGAATTTTAAAAATCTCCGCTTGACACAGTGGCCTTTCTGTGTATAGTTAGGACCATTCGGGAATTTTAGGCCCCTCGGGGCAATTTACCCGAGAGCCCTACCGGAGTTTTTTCACCTACTCGGGGCTGATTTCGTTTTTGAAAAGGGGCCGTACCCCAAAGATTCAAAGTTACTGGACCCTCAAGGCCGGGATGGAGAGCGATCCCGGCCCCTTTTGGATCCCCATCACTGCGATAAATTAAAGTGACAGCATTCTGCCGCGAGGGGCGACAGCCCCCCTAAAGGCCTCGGCCCCTTTTGGAGTCTCCTGCCGGAGATCGCCGGCGGGGGGCACTGCTTTTTTATCAATTGCAGATCCGTTGAAATTAGACATATAGGGAGGTTGTGAAGATGGATCGTGTGGACAAGGCACTACGAAACTGGAAGATCCACGGCCTGGCGCTGGCGCTGACGGTGGTAGCCGAATTGATCGGCTCCAAGTCCTTTAAGCTTGGGCCCTGGCAGGTCGTCCTGGTGCCCATGCTTTACGCCTTCATCCTGGGGGCCCTCTGCGGCATCCCCAAGCTGAAGCTGCTGGACCGGGAGGACATGTTGGAGACCTCGTCGCTGGTGGGCGTCACCTTCTTCCTGCTGCTGGCCCGCTACGGCACCCTGGTGGGCCCCAACTTCTGGCTGGTTATCAACTCGAGCCTCCCCCTAGTCCTCCAGGAGTTCGGCAACCTGGGCACGGTGTTCTTCGGCATACCCGTAGCGGTGCTGCTGGGGCTGCGCCGTGAGGCCGTGGGGGCTGCCTTCTCTATCGCCCGGGAGGGCGGCGTGGCCCTGATCGGCTCGAAGTACGGCCTGGACAGCCCCGAGGGACTGGGCGTCATGGGCGTCTACGTCTCCGGCACGGTATTCGGCACCATCTTCTGCAGCCTCCTGGCCTCCTTCGTGGCCACCACCATGCCTTTTTTCAGCCCCCAGGCCCTGGCCATGGCGGCGGGCACCGGCAGCGCCAGCATGATGACCGCCTCCCTGGCATCATTGGTGTCCATGTTCCCCGACATGGCCGACGAATTGACGGCCCTGGCTGTGAGCAGCAACATGCTCTCGGGCCTCGACGGCGTCTACATGTCCATCTTCATGGGCATTCCCTTGGCCAACTGGCTGGTGCGGCTTTTGGGCGTCAAAGACGCCCCCAGCGTCCCCGGCGGCGCTGTCGCCCTAGAGCCGGAAGAAAAACAAGAACCGAAAGCAGAACCGGGAGAGAAAGGAGAATAGACCGTGAATTACCGTCAAATGGCTCGATTTTTGCCCCTATACTGCCTTATCTCCCTGATCGGCAATTGGGTCGGCGCTGGTGGCCTGGGGACCTTGACCTCCCAAGGGCTGGGGGCCTCGGTAGCCCTTTTCTGCTCGGCCATTCCCGGCCTGCTGGCGCTGGTAGCCATCATAATCCTAGGGCTGGCGATGAGCCACTACATCCCCTGGAAGGGCATCCCCTCGGTGGGTTATATCGTCACCCTGGCCTGTATCGTCACCATTCCTGGCTTTCCCGGCGCCGGCCCCCTGGCGGCCTGGACGGCCAAGGTCAACTTCATGGGTCTATGTTCGCCCATTTTGGCCTACGCCGGCATCGCCGTGGGCAAGGACATGGCGCTCCTGAAAAAACAGGGCTGGCGCATCGTGGTGGTGGGTTTTTTTGTCTTTGTCGGCACCTACATTGGCTCGGCGGTGATCGCCGAAGTGGTGCTGCGGCTGATGAACTAGCCGACTTTCCAGTTTCAGCGGCGTCTATAGCCTGTATAACGAACAGCAAAGCCTGCCCGGATCGAACCGGGCAGGCTTTGTCTGTACTATAGACGATGGCAGAGCACGAAATGGCCGGGCTCTGCCTCCTTTTCCTGAGGCGCCACCAGCC
>CAZCKP010000121.1:0-3146 GCA_964499295.1 uncultured Synergistaceae bacterium
CGAGGGCAAGGCCCTGCCCGGCCTCATCCCGCTGATGAAGAGGCTTTGAACCTTCCTAAGGGGCCCTTGGGGCTCCTTTTTTACTCTCGCTACGGTATCTTTACTTAAGAAGAGGAGGCCGCCCTTGAAAACACTGTATCTCTTCGGCAACTGGAAGATGAACCACGGTCCGACCCAGGCCCGAGGCTACGCCGAGGAACTGGCTCAAAGGCTCCAGGAAGCTCCCCAGCTGACCCAGGAGACCCGATTCTGCCTTTTTCCGCCCTTTCTCTCGATCTTTCCTGCCCTCCAGGGCCTTGGAGATTCTCCTGTCGAGCTGGGCGTTCAAAACGTCAGTTCCCAGCCCTCGGGAGCCTTCACCGGCGAGGTCAGCGTCACCATGGCCCTGGAAGCCCGTTGCCGTTACTCCATCGTGGGCCACAGCGAACGCCGCCACCTCTTCGGCGAGTCCTCCCAACTGGTGGGAGCCAAGGCCAAGGCCTGCTGTGGCTCCGGCCTGGTCCCGGTGATTTGCCTGGGTGAGACCCTGGAAGAACGTGACCGCGGCCAGGCTCGGGAGGTGGTGGCCGCCCAGTTGTCGGCGGCGTTGCAGGGCCTTTCGCCGGAGGATCGCTTTTTGATCGCCTACGAGCCCGTCTGGGCCATCGGCACAGGACGGGCCGCCAGCGCCCAAGATGCCGAGGAGCTCTGCCGTTTCATCAAGGACCAATTGAAACGCCCCGTTCCAGTGCTCTACGGCGGTAGCGTCAACGGCGGCAACAGCGCCGAACTTTTCTCCCAACCCTCCATCGACGGTGGGCTGATCGGTGGAGCCTCCCTGACGGTCCAGGGCTACCTGGAGATCCTGGAGGCCTTCCGAGCCAAGGAAAACGCCTAGGGCCTTGGGCCCACATCGCGGGTCAGCTTTCCGGCTTCGCGGCTAAATGCAACATAAGATACATTATAGGACATGAAATAGATCCACAAAATAGCCTCGGCAAGGGATCACCATAGGATCCTGCCGAGGCTTCTTCGTTTTTCTTCGCTTAGGACAGCTGTTTGGCCGCTGCTGGGTTGGGATGGCCCGAGAACACACCCCGGAGCTTTAGGCTAGTCCAGATTGGGATATTCCTTGGAGGGGGCGTCTCCCCAGATGCGATCCAGTTTGTAGAACTCCCGGGCCTTGGCTCCGAAGATATGGACGATAAAATCGGAGGTGTCCACCAGGGCCCATTGACTGCTGTGTTCGCCTTCGATCTGATAGTCCACGGTGTTGGCCTCGAGACATTTCGTCACGGCTTCACAGAGGGTCCTCATGTGGACGTCGGAATTGCCGGTGGCCATCACGAAGGCGTCGGTCAAGGTGGTCAGCGCCGAGAGGTCCAGTTGCTTCACGTCTATGGCGCGGTGGCTCCTCAGGGCTTCGATGACCTGTTCCATCACCGCCTGGGTCCTTTGGTCCATTGCCGAGCTCCTTTCTAGTCCTCTCAATTCCAATCAGTTCTGTTCCTAATCAAATCAATTTTGCACGGGCAGGCCCTGGATCCTCTCGCGGATTCGCTGGTAGTCGTGGCCGATCACCAGCGACGCCCTATGACTGTAGCTGCTGGGCCGTACCAGCGAGGCGGGAATCCCACAGAGCAACGCCAGATCCCGAGCGGTACCATCGTCCTGGCCCTGGGGATAGTAGACAACGCTGTAACGGTAGTCAAAGTGTCTAGCGTTGCCCACGTAGCCCACTTCGATGCCGGCCCGTTCAAAGATCTTGGAGAACTGGGCGCTGAGCCCCTGGGTCCCCTCGCCGTTGAGCACCGCTATGGGGTCGTTGATCTGGACCTGGGGGATCTCGGCTATGGCGGAGCTGGAAAGGTGCTCTTCTCCCAGGATGATGGGTTCCGTCGAGGCAGGAGCCTCTTCGATCACCTCGGGGTTAAAGCGCTGGGCCGCCCGTTGGAGGTCGGGAATCCAATAGCTGACGCGGTCGATATAGGCCGCACTGCCGGGCATGGTGAAAAACTCCATGTTCTCCCGGTCGATACCGGCCAAAAACAGCATCAGCTGCAACCCCGTCTCTATGGGGACGTCGGTCTGGATCATGGCCAGCACCGACTCCGCCAGGTCCTTAAGCCTAGGGATGATCGACGGCGATAGCACCTTGTCGATCAAAGCCCGAGCGAACTGCTGCTGTCGCTGCATCCGCCCTATGTCCCCCAGAGCGTCCATGCGAAAGCGGACGAACTTCAGGGCCTGGGCACCGTCCATGTGCTGCACTCCCGGCTTGATGTCGATGTAGAGCCCTTGGGCCCTGTCGGTGTACCTCATGGCCTTGGGCACGTCTACCGTCACGCCGCCCACGGCATCGACGATGTGGGGAAAGGACTGATAGTTCAGGATCACGTAGTAATCCACGGGCATGCCAGTGAGGTTGATCACTGTCTCCTTGAGGAGGTCCATGCCACCGTAAGCGTAGGCATGGTTGATCTTTTGCTGTCCGTGGCCCCGGATCTGAACTCGAGTGTCCCGGGGGATTGACATGGCTCTGATGGCCTTTTGCTCCAGGTCGAGGCGAACGAAAAGGATCGAGTCAGCCCGGTTGACGTCCTCCACCTCGTCGAGACCGATGACCAAAAAATTCAGATTGCTTCGCTGCACTTCCACGGCCCGTCCGGCGCCTCTTAGGCCTCCTCCCGGGATGAGAGGAGACCGGGTAATGGAGTAAATTTTCAGCGCTACACCGGTGGTAATAGCGACCAGGATCATTAAAAGGGCGACAACGACTCCTCCCCTTCTGGATTTCACCTGGACCTCACGCCCCTTCTCGAAAAATCCTATTCAAGGCCGACGCTCTCATGGGGCCTCCTGTAGGTAAAGCTTTCGCTTGCGAATGTACTGTTCCACCGGGTGGGGTACCAGATAGCGGATGTTCATTCCCAGAGCCACCCGTCGGCGAATCTCGGTGCTGGAGATGGAAAGCAGGGGGATGTCCAGCCGGACGATGGTCTCCCTCATGTCCTCGGGAAGGTTTTCAAACTGGTAGTTCTCGAAATCGTAGCCCGAACGGTTGGCGGCCACGATGGTGCAAAGTCCAGAGAGCTGTTGGTAGTCCGCCCAGGTGTTCATGGTCATGACCGCGTCGATGCCGGTGATGAAAAAAAGCCTGAAATCCT
>CAZCKP010000122.1:0-3140 GCA_964499295.1 uncultured Synergistaceae bacterium
GGCCCTACACCTGCGGCTCGGCGGTGGTGCTGATGACGCTGTGGCACCACGGCGTCTACGATTGGGAGGAGCTTCAAATCGCCGACAAGCTGGCGTCCTTTCACGGCCTGCCGCCGGACACCCGGCGGCCCATTCCCACGTCGGATTTGGTCAAGTTCTTTACCGAGCTGGGCTGGGAGGTGGAGTCCAATCTGCCCTGGTCGGCCAACGCCCTGGGCTTGGAGGATCTGCCGCCCTGGCGAATGGACCGGAACTGCCGGGCCTTTCCGACGCTGGAGGACTTCGGCCGCTTTTGCCGGCGCACCATCGACGCCGGAGACCCCATCATGGTGGAGAACATCGACTGGGGCGGCCACTGGCGGGCCATCATCGGCTACGACGACATGGGCACCCCGGAGAACTTCGACGACGACGTGATCATCCTGGTGGACCCCCACGACACCGGCGACCATCGCCAGGACGGCTACGTGGTGGAACACATGGACAAGTTCTACAGCACCTGGTACGACGTGTTCATCATGCCACCAGAGGAAAAGATCCAGCCCTGGGTGGTGGCCCGGCCTCCTCGCCAGGACAAAGGGTACTGAAAAGGACTCCTCAGCCGGCCTTGGCCGAGCCGAGGAGTCCTAGTTTTTTTGCCGTGAATCTTTTGCCTTGAATCTTTGGCCTTGGACTGACCAGAGCCTAGGGCTCTACCAGGCCCCGCTGGAGCACCGCCAGAGCCGCGCCGGGGGCAATGTCCAGCCCCGATTTCATGCAGCCCCGCTCCACTGCGGCGACGGCGGCAACCAGGGTGTGCTTGTCCAGGTTGCCCATATGGCCCATGCGGAAGCCCTTGCCGGCGAACTGGCCCAGGCAGTTGGCCACCTGGGCGCCTTCAGCGGCCACGGCAGCCCGGAAGGCGGCGTCGTCCACAGCTTTGTCCTGGCTATAGAGGTAGACCGACAGCGTCGGAGCCCTATGGCCTTCTTCGGCGGCCACTGTGAAGCCCAGGGCCTCCATGGCGGCGTCGCAGATCTTGGCGATGGCGACGTGGCGCTGGCAACGCTCCTTCAGCCCCTCTTCCTTGATGATCCGCAGCGCCTCCTTGAGGGCCCAGATCAGGTTCACCGGCGGCGTGCCCCAGTACTTGCCGGGGTCTTGCATTACCGGCAGCCATTCCTCGAAGTCGCAGTAGGCCTCGGGGATCAGTTCGCCCAGGGTCCGGCGGCGCTCCAGGGCCTTGGCGCTGGCCCAGAGAATGGCCAACCCCGGAGCCACACCGAAGGCCTTTTGAGAACAGGTCAGGATCACGTCGATGTTCATGGCCTTCATGTCCTCCCAGACTCCGCCAGCGGCAGCCACGGCGTCGACGATGTAGATCGTCTCGGGGTGCCGGGCCAGCACAGCGCCGATCTCGGCGATGGGAGCTTCCACGCCGGTGGAGGTCTCCACGTGGGTCACCGTCACAGCGGCGTAGCGCTTCTGGGCCAGTTTCTGCTCCACCATCGAAGCGGTGACGGTGCTGCCCCAGCCAGGAGCCTCCAGTACGTCCAGCTCCAGGCCCTTGCGCTGGCACATCTTCTTGAAGCGGTCGCCAAAAGCCCCGTTGGTGCAGACCAGCACAGCGTCTCCCCGCTTGGTGGTGTTACTCAGGGCCATCTCCATGGCCAAGGTCCCCGAGCCAGCCACCACAAAGGCCTGGCCGTCGCAGTTCCACATCCTCTGGAGGTCAGCGATGACCTCCTTGAAGTCGGCCACAAAGGCCGGATCGCCAAAGGCCACCGTGGGCCGGGCCATCTGGTCCTGGATGGACCGCACCACCGGAGTGGGACCGGGGATCATCACGAGCTTTTCCGTCTTGATCATGATCGAGTGAGACCTCCCTTGGGGTATCTAGGGACAAAGCAGCCGGAGCCTAGGCCCTACAGCTGCCAGCCCGTTTTCTCCTGGAAGTTGTCGATGATGCTATGGAGTTCCTTCTTTTGGTCTTCTTTCAGATCCTGGAAGGGCAGCCGCGAGGGTCCGCCGTAGTAGCCCAGGTAGTCCATGGCCGCCTTGAGGCCCGGCACGCCGAAACGGCTGGTCACAGCAGCGTTCAGCGGCAACAGGGCGTACTGCATCTTCCGGGCGGTGTCGTAGTCGCCGGCCAAGGAGCGGTCCATCAACTCGGAGCAATACCCCGCGGCGATGTTGGCCACCGCCAGAGTGCCGCCCTTGCCGCCCATGGCCAGGGTAGGCATCAGGAAGCTGCCGCTGCCGGCGAAGACACTGAAGTTAGGCGCCGAAAAGCCTACCGCCTCGGCGATCTGGGCGATGTTGCCGCTGCTGTCTTTAATGCCCACTATGTTGGGATGTTCCGACAGGGCGCAGGTCACGGCCGCAGGGATGTTGACGCCGGAGTTGCCGGGCATGTTGTAGAGCATCACCGGCAGCGGCGACCGATCGGCCACAGCGGTGAAATAGGCCTTCATGTTGTCGGAGTTGTTGATGGCCCCCTTGAAATAGCTGGGGGTGATCACCAGCACGGCGTCGGCGCCGGCGTCGGCTGCAGCGGCGTTGAGCCTGTTGGTGCCACGGTCGGACTCGCAGCCGGAGCCGACGATCATCATCTTGTCAGCCGGGAGGTGCCGGCGGACGAACTTGATCAGCTCGATTTTCTCCTCCTCCAGCAGCGACACGAACTCGCCGTTGCTGCCCAGCACCACCACGCCGGTCAGGGAACTGCCGCCCCAGCGGGCCAGGTTGGCCTCCAGGTGCCGGTAGTCCACGTCGCCCCAGACGGTAAAGGGCGTGGGAATGGGCGCGAACAATCCCTTTATTATCTTCATGGTCATGGCAGTGCCTCCCCATCGAGATATGGTCTCTCTCGGCGCACGCTTTTACCAGGCCTTCCAGGTTCTCCTGGGGCCTTTCACGCCGTAGCGTTTCGATTGTAACCGACGGCGAATCTTTTGGAAATCCCTGGCCAAGACCAAGCCGGAGATTTTAGGGGTTGGGGGCTCTGGAGCTGGCGGGATCGTCAGAGCCGGGGCGATTCTTTTGGGCTTTTCGGAGATTTCTCCCAGAGAGGGGCTGTCGGTTTTGCCGGTTTTTCCCAGGGGGTCGGGGACTAAAATAGGCCCAGCACGCCCGGACTCCGGGCACCTAGGAGGAGAGAC
>CAZCKP010000123.1:0-3132 GCA_964499295.1 uncultured Synergistaceae bacterium
TCACCGCCGCGGCGTAGGTGATGGCCTTGGACAGCACTTCGCCGCAGATGGCCTTGCCCTTGCTGCCATGGGAGGCCAGCTTTCGCGCTTCGCCGCCGATGAGGCCGCCCATGGATTTCACCGGGTTTTTCAAGGGCAACAAGGCGGAGTCCCTCATTACGGTCCAGACCTGGTCCATCCGATGGTCCACTGCGTCGCTGGTGGTCTCGCCGAGGGCGCACTCCCGGCGCCGCATGATCTCCGAAATCGGGCATTGGCCTTGCCGGCACAGTTCCAGCAGCTCCTTAGCTGACTTGAAATCCACCATGGTCATCTCCTAGGGCTCTATAATCACCACGTCCCGCACGTTGGGATTGTCCCGCAGCGGCGCCTCGATCCCTTCGGGAAAGGGCCCGTCGGATTCCACTATGGTGTAGGCGGTGCTGCCCTTTTCCTCTCGGAACAGCCGCATGAAGGCTATATTGATCTGGCGGTCGCTGAGCACCTTGGCAATATGGGCCACCACGCCGGGCTTGTCCTGCTGCACCACAATGACGGTGCTGTAGGAGCCCGTGAAGTCCACCGGCACTCCGTTGATCCGGGTCAGCCGCACCTTGCCGCCTCCCAAGGACTCGCCCCGCACCGACATGACAGAACCGGAGCCGTTTTCCATGCGGATGTCCACCGTGTTGGGGTGCACGTCGCTATCCAGCGGCCCTGGGGTGAAGCTGTAGATCAGCCCCCGCTCCTTGGCGATTTGGAAGGAGTCCCGAATGCGGCCGTCGTCGGTGTGAAAGCCCATGATGCCGCCCAGCAAGGCCCGATCGGTGCCGTGGCCTCGGTAGGTCTTGGCAAAGGAGCCGTAGAGGGTGAAGTCCACCTTTTTCAACGGAGGCGCTATCATCTTGTGAGCCAAAAAGGCGATAACAGCGGCCCCCGCGGTGTGGGAGCTGGAAGGTCCGATCATGTTGGGGCCCAGCACGTCAAAAACGCTGATGTAGGACATGTAAGCGACCTCCCTGGATAGCCCGACTTGGCCTAGCCCTGGGCCGGGGCCTTGTCGATGAATTTCCGGTAGACCGTCTCGACGATGACGCCGATGGCGTTGTCGCCCGAGACGTTGCAGGCGGTGCCGAAGGAGTCCTGGGCAATGTAAAGCGCCATCATTATAGCGCAGCCTGAAGAGGAAAAATACGCTTCTTCTCCGATGGCGGTTTTAACGAGCCATGATAGGTTGGGTTTGTTTGGCCGGTTTTCCAGAGCCGGCCCGCGGTTTCAGAGCTTGGGAAGCCGGCAATCCAGGGATCCAGAATCCATGTCAGAACCCAGAATTCAGAAATTCAGAAATTCAGAAAGGATAGATCTTCTTGAAATTATCGTTGATGATCGCCCTGTTTAGCGCCCTGATGGCGGCCCTGCCAGCCTTCGCCGCCGAGACCTCGATGCCACCCAGGATCGCTATGGAGGACTTTTTCCGGATGCCCGACCGGACGGGCTACGCCATCGCCCCTGACGGGCTGCACTACTCCTGGCTCCAGCCCTGGGAGGGGCGGCTCAACGTCTACGTGGCCGCCGTGGACGGCTCCGGCGCCCGGCGGGTCACCGCCGCCACGGAGCGGGACATCCGCGCCTACGGATGGATCGCCGGCGACCGGCTGGTGTACCTCCAGGACAGCGGCGGCGACGAGAACTATCACCTCTACGCCATGTCCTACCAGGGCGGCGACGTGGTGGACCTGACGCCCTACGACGGCGTCCGGGCCGGCATCGTGGACCTGTTGGAGGACGACGGCAGCCACATCCTGGTGTCGATGAACCTGCGGGACCGCAGGGTCTTCGACGTCTACCGGCTGAACGTCCACACCGGCGAGAAGGAGCTGGCCGCCGAGAACCCCGGCACCGTGGTGGGTTGGGGCACCGACAACCAGGGACGAATCCGCATCGCCTACGCCGTCGACGGCGTGAAAAACCAGGTGTTCTACCGCGACGACGAGGACTCGCCCTTCCGGATGATCTTCGAGACGGACTTCCGCGACAGCGTCACCCCCGTGGGCTTTACCGCCGACGACCAGCGGCTCTATCTGATCTCCGACCTGGGCCGCGATCTGGCGGCCCTCTACGAGTACGACCCCGCCACGGGGGACCAGGTGTTGCTGTACCAGCGCGATGACGCCGGCATCAGCGATATCATCTGGTCCAAGCACCGCAAAAAGCTCCTGGCCGCCGCCTACTACACCGACAAGCCGGGACGGCACTACTTCGACCAGGAGTTTCAGGACTTCGTGGAAAAGCTGAAATCCCACTTTCCTGGCCTGCTGGTGGGCATCTCCAGCTCCTCCCGGGACGAGGAGCGCATGATCGTGGCAGTGCGCTCCGACCGGGTGCCGGGTCGGCTTTACTACTACGACAAGTCCCAGCCCGACACCTACCGGGAGCTGACGGACCTCTACCCCTGGCTGAAGGAGGAACACCTGGCGCCGATGGAGCCCATCTCCTACAGCAGCCGCGACGGTCTGACCATCCACGGCTATCTGACGCTGCCCCAGGGGGTGGAGCCCAAAGGATTGCCGGCGGTGGTGATAGTCCACGGCGGGCCCGAGTCGCGGGACTACTGGGGCTACGATTCCGAGGTCCAGTTCCTGGCCAACCGGGGCGCTGCGGTGCTACAGGTCAACTACCGGGTCTCCACAGGCTACGGCAAGGCCTTCTGGGAGGCGGGATTCCGCCAGTGGGGGCTGAAGCAGCAGGACGACATCACCGACGGCGTGCAGTGGCTCATCGACCAGGGCATCGCCGATCCCGACCGGATCGCCATCTACGGCGGCTCCTACGGCGGCTACGCTACTCTGATGGGCCTCATCAAGACCCCGGAGCTCTACGCCGCCGGCATCGACTACGTGGGCGTCAGCAACCTCTTTACCCTCTTCGAGTCCATCCCGCCCTACTGGGAACCCATCAGGGAGACCATGTACAAGACCATCGGCCATCCCCAGGAGGACGCTGAGCAGTTCCGGGCCACGTCACCAGCGTTCCACGCCGACAAGATCCAGGCGCCGCTGCTGATCGCCCAGGGCGCCAACGATCCCCGGGTGGTCAAGGCCCAGTCCGACGAGATGGTCCAGGCCATGAGGGACCGGGGCGTAGAGGTGGAAT
>CAZCKP010000124.1:0-3115 GCA_964499295.1 uncultured Synergistaceae bacterium
GCCCTCCCTGGGGGTCATCATGATCCAGGGGACCTGCTCCAACGCCGGCAAGAGCCTGATCGCCACGGGGCTGTGCCGGATCTTTCACCAGGACGGCTGGCGTACCGCCCCCTTTAAGTCCCAGAACATGGCCCTGAACAGCCACATCACCGCCTCCGGCGGCGAGATGGGCCGGGCCCAGGCCGTCCAGGCCGAGGCGGCGGGAGTCGAGCCCCAGGTGGCCATGAACCCCGTCCTGTTGAAGCCCACCAGCGACCGGGGCTCCCAGGTCATCGTCAACGGCTCCGCAGAGGCCACCATGACGGCGTCGGAGTACTTCGCTTACAAGCACCGGCTGGAACCGGTGGTCCGCCGGGCCTACGAGAGCCTTTGCCAGGACCGGGATATTATCGTCATCGAAGGCGCCGGAAGCCCCGCCGAGATCAATTTATCTGACGGCGACATAGTCAACATGGGCGTGGCCGAGATGGCCCAGTCGCCGGTGCTGTTGGTGGCCGATATCGACCGGGGCGGCGTCTTCGCTGCCATCTACGGCACCCTGATGCTGCTGGAGCCCCGGGACCGCAGCCGGGTCAAGGGCGTCATCGTCAACAAGTTCCGCGGCGACCAGAAGATCTTAGAGCCCGGGTTGGCCATGATCCAGGAGAAAACCGGCGTGCCGGTGCTGGGCGTGGTGCCCTACATGGCCGTGGACATCGACGACGAGGACAGCCTTTCGGACCGGCTCCAGGATCGCCCCCAGCGGCGAGGCCAGGGAGTGGACATCGCCGTGATTCGGCTGCCCAGGATGTCCAACTTCACGGACCTCAGCGTCTTCGACAGCTTCGATGGCGCCTCGGTGCGCTACGTCTCTTCCCCTCGGGAGCTGGGAGAGCCCGACATGATCCTGCTGCCAGGCAGCAAGAACACCATCGACGACCTGCTGTGGATGCGCCAGAAGGGGCTGGAGGCGGCAGTGATCAAAGGAGCCCGCCGGGGCACCGTGGTCTTTGGCCTCTGTGGGGGCTATCAGATGCTGGGGACCCAGCTGTCGGATCCACTGGGGGTGGAAGCCGGCGGGACCGTGGCGGGTATGGGCCTTTTAAAGGCCCAGTCGGTCTTCGCCGGCCGCAAGAGGACCCTCCAGGTGGAGGGCCGCTTCGGCCAGGTGGGAGGGCCTTTGTCGGGCCTCTCAGGCAGGGCCTTTTCGGGCTACGAGATCCACTGCGGCGTCACCCAGAGCCAGGAAAAGCCCCTGGGCCAATTGACGGCCCAGGGCGGCCAGGCGGCCCAAGACGAAGGCTCCCAGAGCCAGGACCTGCCGGTCTACGGCTCCTACGTCCACGGTCTTTTCGACGAGCCCGGCATCGCCCTGGAGATCGTCAACGCCCTACGGCGTCGCAAAGGCTGGGATCCCCTGACGGCCCCCCAGAGCTACCGAGACTACCGGGAAAGCCAGTACGACCTATTGGCCCAGGCCCTGCGGGATCATCTGGACCTGGAGCGGATTTACGGGATTTTGAGAGAGGGCCTGGAGCCCTAGACGGGGCACCCTTGGAGCGATTGTAGGCGCTGTTGGGATTAATCGGTACCCTTTGGAATTGTCGGGAAGGAAGGCGTGGATTCAGTTGAGAGAAAGGATGATTCAGACGGCGTCGTTGATGGTCATCGCCGTGTTGGCCACCGTCTGGTCCCTCTACGTGGCCCGCAGCGTCTTTTTGCCGTTGGTGACGGCCTGGCTTTTGTCCTACACAGTGTTGCCTCTGGTGCGGCGGCTGAACCGATTTAACATCCCCTCGGGGATCACCGTCACCTTGGCCCTGACGTTGTTGGGCCTGGTAGCGCTGGTCTGCGCCTCCCTGTTGGTGGGATACGTCTCCACCTTCGTGACAGCCTTTCCGGAGTACTCCGACAAGTTCTTCGATATCGTCAGGGACCTCAGCGCCCGGTTCTCCTTCTCGGAGCACTTCTGGCAGGGCATCAACTGGAGCGCCAGCGTGCGCCAGATGATGGTCTACCTATCGGGGTCGCTGGTGGGCTTTTCCTCGGCGGCAGTGATGACCATCTTCTTTCTGGTCTTCAGCCTGATCGGAGCGCCCTACGTGGAAGTCAAGGTGCGCCGGGCCTTCGCGGGCCCCCAGGGAGATCAGATCCTGTCGGTGCTGTCGGCCATCTCCCGGCAGGTCAGCAGCTACCTGTCGCTGATGATGATCATCAGCGCCCTGACGGGAGTCTGCGTCTGGCTGGCGCTGTGGCTGCTGGGGGTGAACTTCGCCGGCGCCTGGGGAGTGCTGGCCTTTGTGCTGAACTTTATCCCCAACATCGGCTCCATCGTGGCCTTTTTCCCTCCGGTGATCGTGGCGATAGTGCAGTTCTTCCCCGATCCGGTGCTGCCGCTGCTGACGGCTCTGTCGCTGCTGGTCATCGAGATGGTGCTGGGCAACGTGGTGACGCCCAAGGTCATGGGGGACCGGCTGGACCTGAGCCCCCAGGTGATCCTCTTCGCCCTGCTCTTTTGGGGCTGGATCTGGGGAGTTATGGGGGCGCTGCTGTCGGTGCCCATCGCTGTTACCATCAAAATCGTCTGCGACAACGTGCCCATGCTGAAGCCCCTGGGGGTGATGATGGGCACCGGCAATATCAAGGACGACGAACCAGTCCAATAGACCAGGGGAGCCTCGGGCTCCCTTTATTTATGGGCTTCGACCCCAGTGGCAGAGTCCTTTGTCTCCGCGGGCTCTGGAGAAGGAAATTCCTATAAGAGAACTAGGAAATCCCCATAATCCGTAAAAGGCTCCTAATACGGTTGGATTTGTGATATACTGGAGCCGTCGGAGACTAATTTTCTCAAAAAAGTGGTTTTGTTCACAAAAATAGCCCATTCCGCCGCAGTGTGGGAATCTTCTGGAGAAGGTGGCGGGATAGGCCGTCGGTTCTGGACCGCCAGAGGGGGGAATTTCACATGGCCACGCTGAGCCGCAGGAGGGCCCCTGGAGTGGCGCCGCCGGAGATCCGGTCGGTGCTACGGATCTCCGTGGGAAGCCACGAGAGGCCCTGGAGCTTTTCGCGACACCGCCACGACGACTTTCTGGAACTTTCCCTGATCACCCAGGGAGAGGCCTACTTCGAGTGCGAC
>CAZCKP010000125.1:0-3094 GCA_964499295.1 uncultured Synergistaceae bacterium
GCCCCAGCCTCGGCGCCTTCCCTGGGTATAATAGACCCAAGGGGAAGGCGCTTTTACTGTGCCTGGAATTTGGAAGACAGAGGGGAAGCCCCCAGGGACCTCAACAGGACCAACGACGGGGAGCAGGGAACTGGAGGAGATCACCCTGTGTCATTCCCTCAGGCCACGGGCCTTTCGGAGCGAGACCTGGAGCTATTGCGATAGCCTTAGGTCAGTAGCCTATCAAAATTCAAGGGCGTCGGCCGGCGACGCCAAGGTGGAGGTATGGGAAGACGATGGCGAGAGAACGCGACGAAACCCAGAGAATTGGCCCGGCGATCTCCGCCGAGGCCCTGAAACGGCTGGACCTCTGGGCTTCCATGGTCCAACAGTGGGTGGAGCGCAAGGGCCTGGGGCTGGGGCGTCAGTATGGCTGGTTCTGACAGGATCCTGGAGGGCCTCAACGACGCCCAGGCCCAGGCGGTGCAGTTCACCGGTGCTCCCCTGCTGGTGCTGGCTGGGGCGGGCAGCGGCAAGACCCGGGTGCTGACCAGCAAGATCGCTTGGCTCATCGGCCAGAGGGCCGTGGCGCCCTGGCGGATCCTGGCGGTGACCTTTACCAACAAGGCCGCTCGGGAGATGCGCAGCCGGGTGGAGTCGGCGCTGGGCCACGATCTGGCGGGGATGCAGGTCTGCACCTTCCACGCCTTTGGGCTCCAGATGCTGTTTCGCCACAGGGAGCTGCTGCGGGAGCGGGGGTACAATCCTAACTTCGTGATCTACGACCGCAACGACTGCCTGGCTGTCGTCAAAAAGGTCATGGAGGTCCTGAACTTGGATCCGGAGCGGATCGAGCCCTCCTGGGCGCTGGAGCAGATCTCCCGGATCAAGGGAGCGGCCGCCGCCGAGTTGGCGCTGTTGGATGGCGTGGTGGGCCAGCTCTTCCAGGGTTATGGCGAGGCCCTGAAGGCCCAGGGGGCCCTGGACTTCGACGACCTGATCGCCATGCCTCTGCACCTGATGGACACCGACAGCGACCTGCTCCGCCGGGAACGGCAGCGTCTGGACTGGATCCTGGTGGACGAGTACCAGGACGTCAACGCCGCCCAGTACCGGCTGATGAAACGGCTGGCCGGGGACTCGCCCAACGTCATGGCTGTGGGAGACCCCGACCAGTCCATCTACGGCTGGCGGGGCGCCGATGTGGCCACCATCATGAACTTCGAGCGGGACTTTCCCAAGGCCAAGGTGATACTGCTGGAGCAGAACTACCGCTCCACCGCCAAGATCCTGGCGGCCTCCAACGCTGTGATCCGCCACAACAGCAACCGCCGGGACAAGGAGCTTTGGACTAGCCGCCTCGACGGCGGCCTGCCCCAGGTCTGGCGGCTGTCGGACCAGTGGGCCGAGGCCACGGCGGTGGCTGACAAGATCCAGGACCTGGTGGCCCAATGCTATGGCTATGGCGACATGGCCATACTGTACCGGATCAATGCCATGAGCCGGGGCTACGAGCAGAAGCTGCTAGAACGAGGTCTGCCCTACAGGATCGTCAAGGGCACGGGGTTCTACGACCGCGAGGAGGTCCGGGACCTGGTGGCCTACATGCGCCTGGCCGTGAACCCCTGGGACCGCGCGGCTCTGGACCGGGTGGGCAACCTGCCGCCCCGGGGCCTGGGCCCCAAGGGGCTGGACCTGCTGGACCGGTTCATCCAGGACCACCGAGCCGCCGATCCCGGGACGGTGTGGCACGTCGTGAAGGACCAAAAAGGCGGCCTCAGCGGCAAAGCCGGCCAGGGAGCGGCCCAGCTGGCGGAGCACATGGAGGCGCTGCTGGAGCGCCAAGCCAGTCTGTCGTTGGTGATCGACTGGGTCATGACGGGCCTGGGCTACCAGGAGGTGCTGCGCCGCCGTCACCCCGAGGACTGGTCCGACCGCTACGACAACGTCCGGGAGCTCCAGTCCCTGGCCCCCGAGGGCGAGAGCCTGGCCGAGGTATTGGCCCAGGTGTCGCTGTACACCGACGCCGACGCCCAGCAGCGGGGGGACCATCAGGTTAACCTGTCGTCGCTCCACGCCGCCAAGGGGTTGGAGTTTCCGGTGGTGTTTTTGGTGGGCATGGAAGAGGGCATTTTCCCCCACGGACGGGCCTCGGCCAGCCCCGAAGGGCTGGAGGAGGAGCGCCGGCTCTGCTATGTAGGCATGACCCGGGCCGAGGAGCGGCTCTTCATGACCTGTGTCCGCTCCCGGCGGCTCTTCGGCCGAATCCAGACCATGACGCCGTCGCGGTTTATCCGGGAGATCCCCGAAGATCTCCGGGAGACTCTGGACTTCAGGGAGGAGGACTACGGCTATGATCGCTCTTGGTCTCACCGGAGAGGTCGGCGCTGGTAAATCCACGGTGGCTCGCTGGTTCTATGACCAGGGCGTGACGGCTCTGCCCAGCGCCGACGGCCTGGTCAAGCAGTTCTGGAGCGAGGCATGGCTACAGGATTTGGCCAGGTCCCGCTGGGGAGAGCGAGTTTTCAGAGATGGCAGGATCGACTACAGCGCTGTGGCCGCCATCGTCTTCAACGATCCCCAGGAGAACCGCTGGATCTGCGACGCCGTCCATCCCGCTGTCCGGCAGAGGATAGCCCAATCCCTGCCCCAGCAGGGCCTGGCCATCGCCGAGATCCCCCTGCTATTCGAGAGCGGTGGCTATCCCTGGATGGACGGGGCCATCTTCGTCACAGCCCCGGTGGAGCTGCGGGCCCAGCGCAACGCCCAGCGGGGCCTGGACGCCGCCGAGCTGGCCCGGCGAGAGAGGTTCTTCCTCGGTCGCCAGGAGCGAATAGCCCGTTCCGACTGGGTGGTAGACAACAGCGGCGACTCCCAGGCCCTGGAGGGGGCTCTGATCCCCATCCTGGAGGAGCTACGGCGACTGGACGGTCTGGCGGCGCTGCGGTGGTCCCAAGAGCCGCCCCAGGTGGCGGAGCTGCAGCAGCGGCGCAAGCTCTGGCTGGATCCTGGGGCGGGAGAGTTCCAGGCTGTGGCCCGGCGGGAGGACCTGGCCGATCTGGCTTCGGCTCTCCCCGAGGGCTTCCAGGTGGAGGAGCTCCGGGGCTGTCCCCTC
>CAZCKP010000126.1:0-3083 GCA_964499295.1 uncultured Synergistaceae bacterium
ATACTACCAGCTAAGATCAGAGGCCCTGGCCGCAGAGCCTGAAGAGCTTGCGGCGCTTGAGGAAATAGGCCACCATCATGGCCCCTCCCGTCAGTATCCAGGTGGCAGGATAGACCAGCATGAGCATGCCGAAGTCCTGGAACCGGGGAAACAGCACCACCACCCAGAACACCCGGAACAGGCAGGTGCCCACCAGGGTGATCACAGCCGGCAACATGGAGCTCCCCAGGGCTCGCAGCGAGGAGCCGCAGATCTCGTAGAAGCAGGTCAGCCACACCAGCGAGGCGGCGCACTTCATTCTGACTACGCCGGCGGCGATCACCGCCTCGTCGGCGCTGTAAAGTCCGATCAGGGCCCGGGGCATCCGGAGATAGGCCAGCGTCACCAGGCCAGAACAGGCCAGGCTCAGGCCCATGCAGATCCGGAAGATCCTCTTGCATCGATCCAGATTGCCGGCACCGAAGTTCTGACTGGTAAAGGTCAGCGCCGATTGGCCGAAGGCAGCCACCATGAAAAAGGCGAAAATCTCGTAGTACCAGCCGGCGATGCTCCCGGCCATGGTGGCCGAGCCGAAGCTGTTGACGGCGTACTGGATACAGAGGTTGGACAGCGAGAAGACCATGCCCTGGAGGCCAGCGGGGACGCCGATAGCCATGATCCGGTATAGGCTGGGCCAATGGACGGCAATTCGCCGAAACTGTAGCCGAAAGGCTGGCTCCTCCCGAACCAGAAACCAGAGCACCAGCCCCGAGCTCAGAGCGTTGGCGATTATCGTGGCGATGGCCACCCCTGCCACGTCCAAGTGGAAGACCACCACCAGCAGCAGGTTCAGCGCCACATTGAGGATCCCGGCGGCGAAAAGAACGTAAAGGGGCCGCCTGGAGTCTCCCTTGCTCCGCAGTATGGCAGCGCCGAAGTTGTACAGCAAAATAAAGGGCATGCCGGCAAAGTAGATCCGCAGGTACATCGTAGCCTGGCCTATCACGTCGTCGGGGGTGCGCAACAGCGCTAGCGCCGGCCCGATGGCGGCGGTGGCCACCGCCGCCATGGTCACCCCGCCGATCAGGGCCACGGCGATGGCACAATGAAGGGCTCTTTGGATATCGTCTTCCTTGCCTTGGCCGATCAGCCGGGCTATCAGAGCGTTGGCTCCCACCGAGAGGCCCACGAAAAGGTTGATAAACAGGTTCACCAGAGCGCTGGTGCTGCCCACCGCCGCCTGGGCCGTGTTACCCACGAAGCGGCCCACCACCGCTACGTCGGCGGAGTTAAAGAGCTGCTGCAGGACACCGCTGGCGGCCAGGGGCACGGCAAAAATCAGCACCTTGTCCCACAGCGATCCCTGGAGCATGTCGATCCGGTGGCCAGAGGGGGCCCTGGCCGAAGAGCTTGGTCCTTCCATGGCGCGTCTCTTCCCTCTCTTTTCCCTTTCGATGACTCGATGGCTCAATGGCTTTTCTTCCAGAAGGCCTCTATTCCTAAAAAGAGCCTAAAAACCAAAATCCTGAAAATATTCTCTGAATCTTAAAGGCGCTTCTCTAAGAACCTGGTTCCCGCTGGTACTATTGTACTCGCAAATTTACCGGCAACAAGGGAGCCGCTTCTCGTCAAGGGCCTTCCCTCTAGACGACAGAAGACGGCGCGGGTTGCGCCGTCTTCGCTAAAACTGGGCTCAGCCGAGGCTATCCGACCAGGGTCACCTTCTGGCCGTCGCGGAGGTAATAGAGGCCGCCGGTGACGATGCGGTCGCCCCATTGGCAGTCTCCAGCCACCACGGCCATAGAGCCCCAGATGGCCCGCACCGTCACTGCCACCCTTTGGACCTGGCCGTCGCTGTAGCGCCATACCGCGCTCTGGTCGCCTTTGCGGCCCCGCGCCAGCGCCGCCAGGGGAATCTGAAAGATCCGGGAGCCTGCGGCCTGGGATGTGACCTTGACTACGCAAGTCCTGCCGGGCAAGGGCGGCCGACTGGGGTTCAGCAGCTCCATGGTGACTGGGAATAGGTTCGAGCGCTGCCCCCTCGGGGCGCCCACGGCCTTGAACTCCAGCTCCAGAGGGGGCTCTCCGTCGAAGACGGCCTGATAGGTCCAGCCCTGGGGATCGGCGAAGCGGACCATGTCCGACTGGTGAGCCACAAAGGCGACCTGTGGAGCGCTGAGGTCCTGGAACTCCAAAATGGCCTGGCCGGCCTCGACGTTGGTGGAGGCCGAGGCGAAACACCTAGACACCAGACCATCGGAGGGGGCCCGGATCTCTAGGGACTGAAGCCGCGCGTTTAGGGCCTCCAGGGCGGTCTCCAACTCTTTCAGCTCCGCCTTGGCCCGGACTAGGTCGCTTTTGATGGTCTGGAGTTTCAGCGGCGCTAGAATCCGCTGGGATCTCAAGTTCTCGGACCGGTCCTGACGCCGCTGGACCTGGCGGATACCATCCTGGGTCTGCAGAATCTGGGATTGGAGGGATCTGACCTGGTCCAACAGCTCCCGTTGGTCCAGCACCGCCAGCAGAGCGCCGGCCTTGACCAGGGTGCCCGCTGGGACGGGATCCAGCATCAGCTGGCCCCCTTCGGGGAAGGACAGCACCGACCGGGCACCGCCGACCACCCTAGCGTGGTAGTACCGGGGGCTGCGATCCTCAGTGAGAGTCATCACCTTGACGGACCGCGTTAGCGCGGGGATAACCAGCGGCAACTCCCGCACCGAGTGGAAGGCCAGCCACAGCAACAGGGCGCAGAGGCAGCCTACGGCCACCGCGATCTTCCACAGCGTCGATACCCTGTTTACCTTCATGGCCCTTCCTCTCCTCCCCCGGCTCCAGCCCTTTGGGCTATTGGCTACCCCCAAGCTTTCGGCCTGTGGTAACAATTTTACCATAGCGACACTTTGCCTTACTCCGATATCGGCCTAGGCGATTCCCGGAACTTTATCTTGCAAAAGCGACCCTTTGGGGTTATAAACGACAATTGTATCGGGGACTTAATGTCCTGCTTTTAAAATCTGCTTTTTTGAGGAGGTTCAAGATGACCCAAGCGAAGAAGGCCTTTCAGCTGCCCAACACCTGGTTGATCGTGGCGGTGCTGATCGCCA
>CAZCKP010000127.1:0-3077 GCA_964499295.1 uncultured Synergistaceae bacterium
ACCAGCTGGCCAAGTGGGCCGAGGCCCAGATCGTGGTCTACATCGGCTGCGGCGAACGGGGCAACGAGATGACCGACGTGCTCCTGGAGTTCCCCGAGCTTGAGGACCCCCGCTCCGGCCAGCCGCTGATGAAGCGGACGGTGTTGATCGCCAACACCTCCAACATGCCCGTGGCGGCCCGGGAGGCCAGCGTCTACACTGGACTGACCATCGCCGAGTACTACCGGGATATGGGCTATTCGGTAGCCCTGATGGCCGACTCAACCAGCCGTTGGGCCGAGGCTCTCCGGGAGATGTCGGGTCGTCTGGAGGAGATGCCCGGCGACGAAGGATACCCCGCCTATCTGGGCACCCGTCTGGCCTCGTTCTACGAGCGGGCCGGCCGAGTGGTCTGCATCGGCAAGGATCAGGCCGAGGGATCGGTGTCGGTCATCGGCGCCGTGTCGCCTCCTGGCGGCGACCTCTCGGAGCCGGTTACCCAGAACACCCTGCGGGTCACCAAAGTCTTCTGGGGCCTTGACGCCAACCTAGCCTATCAGCGCCACTTCCCGGCCATCAACTGGCTGACCAGCTATTCCCTTTACACCAACAAGCTGGACCAGTACTGGGATTCCAAGTTCGACGCCGAATGGACTCCCACCCGGGTGGAGGCCATGAGCCTCCTGGAGGAGGAGGACTCGCTGAAGGAGATAGTACGGCTGGTAGGGATTGATGCCCTGTCCAAGCCCGAGCGCATGGTCATGGAGACGGCCAAGTCGCTGCGGGAGGACTTCCTCCATCAGAACGCCTTCAGCGACGTGGATACCTACACGTCCATGGAGAAGCAGTTCAAGATGCTCTCCACTATCATCCGGTTCCACCATCTGGGACAGGAGGCCCTCAAGGCCGGCGCGTCTATGCACGCCCTGTTCAACCTGCCGGTGCGGGAAAAGATCGCCAAGATGGGGCTGGTAAGTGAGCAGGAGCTCGAGAAAATCGACGCCCTGGAGGACGAGATGAAGCAGCAGATCGCTTCGCTCCTTTCGACGGGAGGCGCTGCCAATGATGTTGCCTAGAGAGTATAAAACCGTCGCCGGCCTCCAGGGCCCCCTGCTGGTGGTGGAGAAGGTCTCCGACGTCGGCTATGACGAACTGGTCGAAATCGAACTGTCCGACGGTAGTCGCCGCCGCGGCAAGGTCCTGGAGATCGACAGCAACCGAGCCCTGGTGCAAGTCTTCGAAGGCACCAGCGGAGTGGACATCGCCGATACCACTGTCCGTTTCCTGGGCAAGGTGCAGATGTTGCCGGTCAGCCGGGACATGCTAGGACGGGTCTTCAACGGCCGCGGCGACGCCATCGACGGGGGATCGCCGATCCTTCCGGAAAAGCAACTTGACATCAACGGCCTGCCACTGAACCCCTACTCTCGGGACTTTCCCGACGAGTTCATCCAGACCGGCATCTCCACCATCGACGGCATGAACCCCATGGTCCGGGGCCAGAAGCTACCGATCTTCTCGGCTTCGGGGCTTCCCCACAACCGAATTGCCGCCCAGCTGGCCCGGCAGGCCAACGTGTTGGGTGGTGCCAGCACCAAATTCGCCGTAGTCTTTGCCGCCATGGGCATTACCTACGAAGAAGCCTCGTTCTTCATGGAGGACTTCCGCAAGACCGGCGCTCTGGAGCGGACGGTGATGTTCGTCAACCTGGCCGACGACCCCGCCATCGAGCGAATTTCTACGCCTCGGCTGGCCCTGACGGCGGCGGAGTACCTGGCCTTCGAGCAGAACATGCATGTGCTGGTGATCTTGACGGACTTGACCAACTACTGCGAGGCCCTGCGAGAGATCTCAGCGGCCCGTAAGGAAGTCCCCGGCCGTCGGGGCTATCCTGGTTATCTCTACACCGACCTGGCCACCCTCTACGAGCGGGCCGGACGGGTCAGAGGCAGCACCGGCTCCATCACCCAGGTGCCCATCTTGACCATGCCTGAAGACGATAAGACCCACCCGATTCCCGACCTGACGGGTTACATCACCGAGGGACAGATCATCCTGAGCCGCAACCTGCACCGCCGTGGCATCTACCCGCCGGTGGATGTGTTGCCCTCGCTGTCCCGTCTGAAGGACAAGGGCATCGGCAAGGGCAAGACCCGGGAGGATCATGCCGACCTGATGAACCAGCTCTTCGCGGCCTACGCCAGGGGCAAGGAGGCCAAGGAGCTGGCGGTGATCCTGGGCGACGGCGCACTCAGCGAAGAGGACAAGGCCTTTGCCACCTTCTCGGATCGCTTCGAAAACGAATACGTCCGTCAGGGGGAATATCAGAACCGCACTGTAGAAGAGACCCTTCGGCTGGGTTGGGAACTGCTGACGGTGGTTCCCGAAAGGGAGCTGAAGCGGGTCAAGGAGATCTACATCGAGAAGTATCTGAGGCCGCTGAAGGAGCAGCTGAGTCAAGCCGAGGCCAAGGCCTAGTCAGGAGGGATTCCCATGGCACGGATGAACGTGAATCCCAACCGGATGGAGCTTTCACGGCTGAAGCGTCGCCTGGTGGTGGCCAAGCGGGGCCACAAACTGCTGAAGGACAAACAGGACGCCCTGATCAAGGCTTTCCTCGAAAAGGCCCGTGCCGTCAAGACCGCCCGGGAAAAGGTGGAAGTCGATCTGGCCAACTGTTACCGCAGCTTTCTCATGGCCCGGGCCCAGACCCTTCCGGCGATGTTGGAGCAGGCCCTAATGATCTCGGGGATTACCTGTTCCCTGTCGGTGACGGAACGCAACGTCATGAGCGTGGTGGTTCCAGAATACCAGGTCCAGCAGGAGGGCCGCTCCTTCAACTACGGCATGGCCACCACCCCTGCCAGTTTGGACGTGGCCCTGGAGGACTTCTCCAAGGTGATCCCCAAGCTGTTGCAACTGGCTGCCGACGAGAAGGCCGTGGCGTTGATGTCTTCGGAGATCGAGAGGACCCGGCGCCGGGTCAACGCCCTGGAACACGTGTTGATCCCTTCTTACAGCGAGACCATCAAGGAGATCTCCATGAAACTGGAGGAGCAGGAGCGCTCCACCCAGAGCCGACTGATGAAGATCAAGGA
>CAZCKP010000128.1:0-3049 GCA_964499295.1 uncultured Synergistaceae bacterium
TGGTGGCCGTGATCCAGCCCGGCGGCTCCGTCCACGACAGCGACGTGATCCAGCGGGCCCAGGAGCTGGGCGTCTCCATGTTCCTCAGCGGCTGGCGCACCTTCCGCCATTAGAGCCATGACTCTGGAAACCCTGGATACCGTGAACAACGTGAAAAGGAAACTCCCCGTCTTGGTGCTGGGCGGCGGCGGCCGGGAACACGCCATCGTGGCGGCCTGTCGCCGCAGTCCCAGCTGCGGCGACCTCTACGCTATGCCCGGCAATCCCGGCATAGCCTCTCTGGCCCGGTGCTGCAAGGGCAACCCCTCCGACGCTGCCTCGGTGCTGGAGCTGTGTCGCCAGATCGGAGCCGAGCTGGTCATCGTCGGCCCCGAGGCCCCTCTGGCTGCTGGAGTGGCCGACGCGCTCCGCCAGGCCGGAATCTCAGTATTCGGCCCGGGCCGTTACGGAGCCCAGTTGGAAGCCAGCAAGGCCTACGCCAAGGACTTTATGAAGCGCCGAGGCGTCCCCACCGCCGACTTTCGGATCTGCTCCACTCTCCAGGAGGCCTGGTGTGCCCTGGAGGAGTTCCAGCCCCCCTATATCGTCAAGGCCTCGGGGCTAGCCGCCGGAAAGGGCGTCTTCGTGGAGCCCTGCCTGGACGAGGCCAAGTCGATCTGCCGCCAGCTCCTGGAGGAGAAAATCCTGGGCGACGCCGGTTCCACCCTGGTCATCGAGGAGGCCCTAACCGGCCGGGAACTGTCGCTGATGGTCATCACCGACGGCAAGGACTACCGCCTCCTGCCCACCAGCCAGGACCATAAGCGACTACTAGACGGCGACAGGGGGCCCAACACCGGTGGCATGGGCGCCTACGCTCCAGCGCCCTGGGTGACAGAGGCCCTGATGGACCGGATCAAAACCCAGGTGGTGGAGCCCACTCTGGAGGGCCTTCGAGCCGAAGGCCTGGACTACCGGGGCGTGCTCTATCTGGGATTGATGATAGGTCCCGAGGGAGCCCCCAAGGTGCTGGAGTACAACGTGCGTCTGGGCGATCCCGAGGCCGAAGTGCTGTTGCCCCTTTTTGAAGGCGACTGGGTGGAGCTCTGCCGCTGCTGCGCCGACGGTCAATTGGCCTCTTTCCCCTGGAAAGAGGCCGAAAAAAAGGCGGTCTGCCTGGTCCTAGCCTCGGAGAACTACCCCACCGGCCAATCCCAGCCCCAGCCTATCGAGGGAATCGATGTCGCCGAGAGCCTGGCCTGGGTCAGCCTGTTCCACGCCGGCACCACCCTGAGGGAAGGCCATCTGATGGCCACCGGCGGGCGGGTGCTCTGCTTGACCGCCCTGGGCGACGACATGGCCTCGGCCAGAGACCGAGCCTACCAAGCGGTGGAGCGCATATCCTTTAGGGGGATGCAGTACCGCCGCGACATCGCTCACCAGGCCTTTGAAGAATGACCTTCCTGGAGTTCTCAGCGTTCTCAGATTTTTGAATTTCTTGGATTAAGGATTTAAGGAAAGGAGTTGTGCCATGTCCCCGAAAATCGGCATCATCCTGGGATCGGCCAGCGACGCCGCCATGGCCCGCAAGATCGGAGAGGTCCTGAAGGACTTGAAGGTTTCCTTTGAGGTCACCGTGGCCTCAGCCCACCGCACCCCCGACGACGTGGCCAACTACAGCGCCAAGGCCGCCGATCGGGGGCTGAAGGTCATCATCGCCGCGGCAGGACTTTCGGCGGCATTACCCGGCGTCGTGGCAGCCCACACCACGCTGCCCGTCATCGGACTGCCCGTGGAATCGGGATCCCTGCTGGGCTTGGACGCCCTGTTCTCGGTGGCCATGATGCCCCCCGGCGTGCCGGTGGCCTCGGTGGGGATCAACGGCGCCCACAACGCCGCCCTCCTGGCGGCTCGAATAGTGGCCCTCGACGATCCCGACCTGGCCCTAGGACTGCAGGAATACGCCGCCAAGGCGGCGGAAAAGGTGCGCCGAAGCCGCCAAGACTTGGCCGATCTGCCCCTAGCCCCCAAAGAAGCCACCCAGCGTTGAGACAGCAGGGAGCGGGTTCTTCAGGGAACAATGCGACTTTGCCGCCACTCTGCCGGACCCCATTCGCCGACTATCCTACCTAGGGGCAATTAGCCGAAATAAAACCTTGAGGGAGTTCAGGAAAGCCCCCCTAAACCCCCTCAAGGTTTGCGCCCCGCCCGAAGGCCTTGGCTTCGGGCGGGGCGCTTTTTAATGCCTTATCTCAGATAGGCAACGACGCTCTGGCTGTCAAGCCAGGGGCTCACATGCTGATGAGCTCCGGGTTTTCCAGAAGGGTCTTCATGTCCTCCAAGATCCGTCCCACTTCCAATCCGTCGAAGACCCGGTGATCAAAGGTCAGGACCACGTTCATCATCGAGCGGATTTCCGGTTCATCGTCTACCACCACGAACTTTTTCACGGAACGGCCAAAGCCCAGTATGGCCACCTGGGGAGGATTGATGATCGGCGTAGACCAATCGATGGGGAACATGCCCACGTTGGACACCGTAAAGGTCCCGCCACTCTGATCCCCATCGCCAAGCTGCCGGTTCCTGGCCCGGCCGGCCAGGTCCTTCATGGCTTTGTGGAGCTCCACCAGGCTCATGCGATCAGCAAACTTGACCACAGGGACCATCAGCCCGTCCTCGGCGGCCACGGCCACCGAGAGATGGACGGCGGAATGGGAGAAAAGGGTCTTGCCGTCGAAGGTGGCGTTGGCCAGGGGATGCTTTTTCAGCATTTTCACCGTGGCCAGGGCCAACAGGTCGTTGACGGTGACCTTACAGCCCAGGAAATCCTGGGAGGCCACCAGTTTCTGGCGATAGGCCAGCAGATCGGTGACGTCTACCTCCACGGCGGCGGTGCACTGGGCCATCTGGTGCAGGCTGTTGTACATGTTCTTGGCTATGGCCCGGCGAATGCCCGTCAAGGCAATAGCCTGGACCTCGTCCTGGGCGCCTACAGCCGGAGCCTTGGCAGCCGAGGCCAGGTAGTCCTTCACGTCGGCGGCGATGATCCGTCCCTTGGGACCAGTGCCCC
>CAZCKP010000129.1:0-3028 GCA_964499295.1 uncultured Synergistaceae bacterium
CGGTAGGACACCTGGGGACGGCCCACGTTGACGCCCACGCCGAACTCCCGACGCAGACGGTCCACGATGATGTCCAGATGGAGCTCGCCCATGCCGGAGATGATGGTCTGGCCCGTCTCCTCGTCGTTGCGGACCCGGAAGGTGGGGTCCTCCTCGGCCAGGGCCGTCAAGCCCTTGGAGAGCTTGTCCTTGTCGCCGGTGGTGGCCGGCTCGATGGCCAGGGAGATCACCGGCTCGGGGAAGGAAAGGCTTTCCAGCACCACCTGGGCCTTTTCGTCGCAGAGGGTGTCGCCGGTGCGGGTGGCCTTGAGGCTGGGGAAGGCCACGATCATGCCAGCGCCGGCCTCCTCGATGTCGGAGCGCTTGTTGGAGTGCATCAACAGGATCCGGCCGATGCGTTCTCTCTTGCGGCTGGTGGGGTTGTAGAGGGTATCACCGGTGCGCAGCGTTCCCGAGTAGATGCGGCAGAAGGTCAGCCGCCCCACAAAGGGATCCACGGCGATCTTGAAGGCCAGACCAGCGAAGGGCTCCTTCACGTCGGCGTGGCGCTGGATCACCTTGGTCTCGTCCTCGGGGTCGGTGCCCTCCACCGGGGGCAGGTCAAGAGGACTGGGCAGGTAGTCGATCACAGCGTCCAGCACCGGCTGAACGCCCTTGTTTTTGAAGGCCGAGCCGCAGTAGCAGGGCACGATCTTCATGGCGATGGTATTGCGCCGGATCGCTGCCTTGAGCTGCTCCACCGTGGGCTCCTTGCCCTCCAGGTAGAGCTCCATGATCTCCTCGTCCACGTCGCCCAGGGATTCCACCATCTGCTCCCGGTACAGCGTGACCTCGTCGACCATGTCGGCGGGGATCTCCCGCTCCTCGGGGTGGGATCCCAGGTCGTCGGTGTAGACCAGGGCCTTCATCTTCAGGAGGTCCACCACGCCGGTGAAGGTCTCCTCGGATCCGATGGGAAGCACCATCGGGACCGGACGGGCGCCGAGCTTTTCGTGGATCTGCTCCACCACGCTCAAGAAGTTGGCCCCTACCCGGTCCATCTTGTTCACAAAGGCCACCCGAGGGACCCTGTACTTATCGGCCTGACGCCACACCGTCTCGGATTGGGGCTCCACGCCGCCGACGGCGCAGAACACCGAGATAGCGCCGTCCAGGACCCTCATGGACCGCTCCACCTCCACGGTAAAATCCACGTGGCCGGGCGTATCAATGATGTTGATCCAGCAATCCTTCCACTTACAGGTGATGGCCGCGGAGGTGATAGTGATTCCACGCTCCCGCTCCTGCTCCATCCAGTCCATAGTGGCGGTGCCTTCGTGGGTCTCGCCGATCTTGTAGTTCACGCCGGTGTAGTAGAGGATCCGTTCTGTAGTGGTGGTCTTGCCGGCATCGATATGGGCGGCAATTCCGATATTACGAATCAGATGCAGATCGTTGCTCAGCATTACAGTCACCTGGCGGATTTACCAGCGATAGTGGGCAAAGGCCCGGTTCGCTTCAGCCATTCTGTGGGTGTCTTCGCGCTTTTTGATGGAGCTGCCCTCGTTGTTGTAGGCGTCCATGAGCTCGCGAGCCAGGCGCTCCGCCATGGGCATGCCCTTCTTGGACCGGGCATAGGAGATGATCCAACGGATCGCCAGGGCCTGGGCACGGGCAGGAGCCACCTCGACGGGCACCTGATAGGTGGCGCCGCCGACGCGACGGGACTTGACCTCCACCAGAGGCTTGACGTTCTCCATGGCCTTATCGAAGAGGACCAGGGGCTCCACGTTGAGCTTTTCCGAGGCCTTCTGGAGAGCCTGGTACATGATCCCCTCGGCGATGCTCTTCTTGCCGTCGAGCATCAAGGTGTTGATGAACTTGGTGATCACCGTGCTGCCGTAGGTGGCATCGGCGATGGTCTCGCGTCTTCTTACATGCCCTTTTCGCGGCATGAAATTCCCTCCTTAAAAGTTACTTCTTGGGACGACGGGCGCCGTACTTGGAGCGGCTCCGCTTGCGATCGGCCACACCGCCGCAGTCAAGGGTTCCGCGGATGATGTGATACCGCACGCCGGGAAGGTCCTTGACGCGACCGCCCCGAACCAGCACCACCGAGTGCTCCTGCAGGTTGTGACCGATGCCGGGGATGTAAGAGGTGACCTCGATCCCGTTGGTCAGGCGCACACGGGCGACCTTACGAAGGGCCGAGTTGGGCTTCTTGGGGGTTACCGTGTAGACTCGGGTGCAGACGCCGCGACGGGCAGGGCAGTTCTGCAGGGCCGGAGAGGCCGACTTGGAAGCCGCCTCGCTGCGGCCTTTGCGCACAAGCTGATTGATCGTTGGCACGTTGTTTCCTCCTTTCCGCAAAAATATGGGCTACTTGCCCTCTATTGCCGCATTTGTCCCGTTGATCTCCTTCAACTTGACAAAGCCTACGAAAGAAAGCACCGCCAGGGCCACGCAAAGGCGATGGGGAAAGGCCCAAGCTGAAGCGATCCCCAAGCCCAGGGTGTCCACTACCACAATCCCTATTCGACGCTCCCTCGGGCCCTAGCCGAGTGGGGCGCTACCACGGCGGCCACCGCAGCCCTTCGGGGAATCCCGCAGGCCCGCCCGATTTCCACCATGGTGAAGTCCTGGTTCACCGGCAACCGGCGCTGCTCCGCCAGGGACCTGACCTGAAGCGCCAGATCCCCCTGGGCATCGCAGCCCAGAAAGAGCTCTGCCACTATCCCCTTGAGGACCGCCCGTTTTACCGCGTTGAGGCCCACCACTCTGGGATTTTCCGATAGCCGGGATAAGGACATAAAAGGACCTCCGGAACAAGAGACACCGAGCAATGATATCAACGGGGCGGGCCAATGTCAAGCATCGGCCCGCCCCGCGCCCCCTCCTGAAGCCTCTTTTCAAGGGCCTTCATCGCCCTTTCGGGGGAGCTTCGCCGTGGTCCGGATTATCCCCCGAAGAGACCAGAAATCGATAGCCTTAAAATTCTTGCAAAACTCCAGGCCCTGGGTTAAAGTGATAGAGCATACCCATCTTGTAG
>CAZCKP010000130.1:0-2858 GCA_964499295.1 uncultured Synergistaceae bacterium
TGGAACTTGGCGCGGGCACCTCTGCGGCCGAACTTTTTGCGCTCCACCATGCGGGCGTCGCGGGTGAGCATGCCGGCTTTTTTCAGGACTTCCCGGAGGTCGGGGTTCAGCTTCACCAGGGCCCGAGCCAGACCCATGCGGACGGCGCCGGCCTGGCCGGTAAGTCCGCCGCCGTGGGCGTTGACGAAGACGTCGATTTTACCCTCTACCCCGGCGGTAGCCAGAGGCGAAAGGGCGGCCGAAAGCCAGTTATGGCGGGGGAAATAGTCCGAAGGCTCCCGATTGTTGATCAGGAACTTCCCCTCACCGGCGGCGATGCGCACTCGGGCGATGGCGTTCTTGCGCCGGCCAGTGCCCCAATAAAAGGACGTAGCCATGGTGTCGTCTCCTCTCCTTAAAGGGTAATCATCTCAGGCTTCTGGGCCTTGTGGGGATGGGCGCTTCCGGCGTAGACCTTCAGCTTGCGGCCGAAGTCCAGGCGGTTGTGCTTGGGCAGCATGCCCTTGACCACCCGCTCCACCAGCCGGACGGAGCTCTTGGCCATGCACTGGCCGTAGGTCATCTCGGAGAACCCTCCGGGGTAGCCGCTGTGCCAGTGGATCTTGGTCCGCTCCAACTTGCGGCCGGTGAAGCCCACCTTGTCGGCATTGACGATGATCACGAAATCACCGGTGTCCACATGGGGGGTGTAGACGGGCTTGTGCTTGCCCATGAGGATCCGGGCGACCCGGGAGGCCAGACGGCCCAGGGGGATATCGGTGGCGTCGATGACGTACCAGCTGCGCTGGACCGTCTCTTTACGAGCCATGAATGTCCGGTTGCCGGTCAATTCCAAACACGCTCCTTTAGCAGCTTGTGCTGAATCTGTTGTGGCTGGGACTTTCGTCTGGGGGTACGAAAGGCCCGGGTCTGAGCGCAACCGTCACTTCACCGATCAAAGGCCGTAGGGAGAGTGTGTGACGACTCACCAAAGGTCGCGAACGAGGAGGCGCTAAAAACGCAGACAGATTATTTTACTCTAACCATAGCGGGATTGTCCAGTGGCCCCGGCAATCTTCCCCGCTTGGCTATGGCCTTGCCGTCGACGGCCTTGATGTCCATGGTCATGTCGCAGTGGACGCCGTGGGCGATGTAGCTGCCGACGCCGAAGCTGTCAGCACCGGCGTCAGCCAATAGGGCGATGCGCTCCGGCGTTAGGCCGCCGGAGACGATGATCTTCACGTCCTGGAATCCGGCCACGTCGAGGCGCCACCGCAACTCCCGCACCAGCTCGGGGGTGACGCCGCCCCGCTCGCTGGGGGTGTCCAGCCGGACGCCGGCGAGACGGCCTTCCAGGGCCTGGGCCACCCGAAGGGCCTCTTCGGCCTCGTCCTTAAAGGTGTCCACCAGCACGGTACGGGGCTCCCCTTCGGGCAGGGTCTCGTCGTAGACCTTGGCCAGCCGCACCGTGTCGCCGGCCATGAGTATGGCAGCGTGGGGGATGGTCCCCGAGGGGTATTGTCCCGCCAGCTTGGCCCCGAGGATGCAGCTGGCGCCGCTGCAGCCGCCCACGACCACGGCGATGCGCTCCATCACCGGAGCGACGGCGGGGTGGACGTGGCGAGCGCCAAAGCAGAGCACCTTCTTGCCTCCGGCAGCGTCGACGCAGTGCCGGGCTGCAGTGGCCCAGGCCGACGAGGCGGCCAACATGCCCAACAGGGTGGTCTCGTAGAGGCCAAAGGCGCCGTAGGGCCCGGTGAAGCGCACCAACGTCTCCTTGGGACCGAAGCTGTGGCCCTCGGCCACGGCGTCGATGCGCACCGGGCTGTCCTGGAAGAGCTTCAGCAGCTCTTCCAGACCGGCGAAAATTCCCTGGCTACGGGTGAAGACCTCGGCCACCACAGGGGTGTCCAGCAGTCCCGCCCGCTCCAACACTTCCCTGGTCTTGACGAAGTAGATATCGGTGGTCAGTCCCCCCAGAATCTCCTGATGGGTGGCACTGGGCAGGCGGTCCTGGCCCACCGACAGAGCCGCTACGTCGGCCAGGGTTCGAATCTTGGGGATCTCGGTCATGGAAAAGGCCTCAGATCAGGATCAGGGCCAGAGAAGTGACCATAAAGAGGCCGCAGACCACCACGGTGACCTTGGACAACGAGGAAAAGCGCTGCCACTGGTTGGCGCCGAAATCGGCCTGGGTGCCGCCGCCGAAGATGCCGCCGAAGCGGCCCTGTTTCCGAGGTTGCATCAACACCACAGCGATGAGGACCAGACACAGGACGATGTGGACAAGGGCGAGAGCGATTTTCATAGGGCTCACCTCCAAAAGTTTGAAGATCTAAGGTTTAATAGTCTCCAGGGGAAACTTTGAACGACCTGTTATTCTATCACATTTGACTGGACCATACGAAGCAGCTCCTGGGCGGCCTTGGCCCGGTGGGAGATCCGGGACTTTACCTCCGGCGGCAGCTCGCCGAAGGTCTGGTTGTAGCCCTCGGGGATGAAGAGGGGGTCGTAGCCAAAGCCGTTGCATCCCCTGGGCTGCTGGATCACGGCTCCCCAACAGTGCTGCAGCGTCTGCCAGTGCCCCCCCTCGGGAAAGGCCAGCACCAGCGCGGCGGCGTAGCGGGCCACCCGGTCCTCCTGGCCGGCCATCTGGTCCATCATCCATTGGCGGCAGCCCTGGTCATCGGCAGCCACCCGGGCCGAGTAGATGCCGGGACGCCAGCCCAGGACCCGGACCTCGATGCCACTGTCGTCGGCCAGGGCTGGAAGGCCCTGGAAGGCCGCCCAGGCCTGGGCCTTTAATCTGGCATTCTCGACGAAGCTGCTGCCGGTCTCCTCCACTTCCAGCCGGTCCAGGCCGCCACCGAAAAGCAGCT
>CAZCKP010000131.1:0-2845 GCA_964499295.1 uncultured Synergistaceae bacterium
ATAGTCCACCTTGACGTTTTCCACCAGTCCGGGATGGGCCCGACCGGTACGGATTCCCTGGTATTCGCCGGCCAGATGGTCCAGCACCTTTTGCATTTTTCCGTCGAGATCGAAATCTGCCATGGCGCAACACTCCTCACAAGCACAAGTATGGTGGGCGGATCGGGCCACTGGAGCGAAGGCTCTTTTCCAATCCTTTCCAATTCCTCTCCAGTATAGAAAAATCTCCCAGGGAATGCAAGCCACGGGGCCAGTTCAGGCGGCCTGGAGCGACTTGGCCCAGCTTGGCGCGTCTTGGTCCGGCTCAGTCGGAGACCACGGTCCCGATGGAGGCTCCCTCCACCAGAAAGGCCCTCAGGCTGCCCTCGTCGAGGACGTTCAGCACGGCGATGGGAATCCGGTTTTCCATGCACAGCGAAAAGGAAGCGGCGTCCATCACCTCGATCTGCTTTTGCAGGGCCTCCCGGTAGGTCAGCGAGGGATATTTAACGGCGTCGGGGTACTTGAAGGGGTCTCTGTCGTAGATGCCGTCCACCTTGGTGGCCTTGACCAGGCACTCGGCGCCAATCTCGGCGGCCCGCAGCGCTGCGGTGGTGTCGGTGGAAAAGTAGGGCGATCCCGTGCCGGCGGCAAAGATCACGATGCGGCCCTTTTCCATGTGGCGCAGCGCCCGGCGTCGGATGTAGGGTTCCGCCACGGTCTGCATGTCGATGGCGGTCTGGACCCGGGTGGGCACGCCGTTTTTGCGCTCCAGCACGTCCTGGAGGGCCAGGGCGTTGATCACCGTGCCCAGCATGCCCATGTAGTCGGCCTGGGCCCGTTCGATGCCTTCCTCCACGGCCTGGCGGCCCCGAAAGAAGTTGCCTCCGCCCACCACCAAGCCCACTTGGATGCCCTCGGCGGCCACTTGGGCGACTTGGCGACACATGCTCTCGATGGCGCGAAAGTCCAGACCAAAGCCCTCCTGTCCGGCCAGTACCTCGCCGGAGAGTTTGAGCAGAACGCGGTGATATCTCATTTTATCGGCACCTCCAGGATCGCCACGGGCCACAGCCCACGAAGAAGGGGCTCAGGACAAAACCCTGGGCCCCTTAACGCCTTTACTGCTGTCCGATGGAGAATCGGGCAAAGCGGCGGATCTTGATATTCTCGCCCAACTTGGCGATGAGATCCACCAGCAGATCGTTGATCTTCTTGTCGTCGTCGCGGATCCAGCCCTGCTCCAACAGGCAGTTCAGCTCGTAGAACTTGCGAATTTTGCCCTGGACGATCATATCCAGGCGATCGGCGGGCTTGCCCTCGGCGATGAGCTGCTGACGATAGACTTCCTTCTCTCGCTCCAGGTCGGCCTCGGGCACGTCCTCGGGGGAGAGATAGGTGGGGTTGGCGGCAGCGATGTGCATGGCCACCTCGTGGCCCAGCTCCTGGAACTCGGCGGTGCGAGCCACGAAATCGGTCTCGCAGTCCAGCTCCACCAGTACGCCCACTTTGCCCCCGTTGTGGATGTAGGAGAAGATATAGCCGTCCTTGGCGTTGCGGTCGGCCTTTTTAGCTGCCTTGGCCAGGCCCTTCTCGCGAAGGTAGTCGATGGCCTTTTCAGTGTCGCCGCCGCACTCCACCAGGGCCTTCTTGCATTCCATCATGCCACAGCCGGTGCGCTCGCGCAGTTCCTTGACCAGGGACGCAGAGATTTCCATAACTCCATTCCTCCTCGGATCTATTCGGCTTCGGACTCGGCGGTTATCTCGCCGTAGGTCTCGCTGAGCTTTTCCTTGACGTCGATGATCGAGGTATCGCTGTCGTTCAAAAGCTCGTCCATGGTCTCCTCCTGGGGAGCGTCGCCGTCCACGCCGCCGCGGCCCTCGATGACGGCGCTGGCCATCAGGCCGGTGATGAGCTTGATAGCCCGGATGGCGTCGTCGTTGCCGGGGATGGGATAGTCGATCATCTCGGGATCGCAGTTGGTGTCCACGATGGAGATCACCGGGATCCCCAGCTTGCGGGCCTCCAACACGGCGATGTCCTCACGGCGGGGATCGATGACGAACAGGGCGTTAGGCAGGGACTTCATCTCCCGAATGCCCTGGAGGTACTTCTCCAGCTTGACCTTCTCCTTGCGGAACAGCGAGACTTCTTTCTTGGTGTAGTCGCCCCAGTTGTCATCGGCGTCGAGCTTTTCCAGCTCGATCATCCGCTGGACCCGCTTGCGGATGGTGGCGAAGTTGGTCAGCAGACCACCGAGCCAGCGCTGGTTGATATAGAACTGGCCGCAACGCTGGGCCTCGTCGCTGATGGTGTCCTGGGCCTGGCGCTTGGTGCCCACGAAGAGCACCGATCCGCCCTCCTGGCTCACGGAGCGGACGAAGTCGTAGGCCTTCTCCAGGCCCTTGACGGTCTTCTGCAGGTCGATGATGTAGACGCCGTTGCGCTCCGTGAAGATATAGGGCTTCATCTTGGGGTTCCAACGGCGGGTCTGGTGTCCGAAATGGACGCCGCACTCCAACAGCTGCTTCATGCTCACTACCGACATGGTTCTTCCTCCTCGGTTTGACCTCCACCGCCTTCAAGGCTCGGGACCCCTTGGGGCACCGCCCTGGCCCTCCGGCGGTGTGCGTTTTTGGACCGCAGGTAAGTATAGCACAGAGCCGCCGGAGCCACAACAAAAGACGGCTCCCTCCCGGAGGCCCAGAGATCCGTGGCACCCAGGAGATCCTCCTTACCGCTGCTCCCTTCCGGGCCTGACGGGGTTCGGGGGTTCCTGCCGCACGGGGCTGGGCTTCCGAGGGGAAGCCGTCCAGTTTAAAAGTCTACCGTGCCGACTCCAAAAGGTCAAGGCCACCAGGCC
>CAZCKP010000132.1:0-2786 GCA_964499295.1 uncultured Synergistaceae bacterium
AGGCCATCGCCCTGCCTATGGGTAACGACGCCCTGAAGGCGGAGCTGGACGCGGCTCTGGCGGAGCTGGAGGCCGAGGGCGTAGTGGCAGCCCTCCGGGAGAAGTGGAATATCAGTATGGGGGTCGAATAAGCTGAAACGGCGATAGCTATAAGGACGAGACAAGGGGACAGTCAGAAGGCTGTCCCCTTGTCTACTGATAACTACTACTGTTGACAGAGATCAATCAGGCCCTGAAGGAGCTGGACCAGGAGGGCTTTATCGCCGCCCAGCGGATCAAGTGGGGCCTCGATTCCTCGGACTAAACCCTGTCAGGCTCCTTCTCGCCCTCTTCCAGCTCGGCCTGGTGCTTCATCTCCGAGATCTCCCTGGCCAGGGTGACGCTGAGGACCACCCGGATCAGCACCACCGCGGCCAGGACGCCCACGGTCTTGAGGTCGGGATGGCCGATGGTCAGGATGATGTCGGCGGCCACCAGGAACTGGAGGCCCAGCAGCATGGATTCGCTAAAGGCCCGGCGCATGTGGATCCAGCCATCTTTCAGCCCGACGTCGCTGAAGTTGTGGCGAAGCAGCATAACGGTGATGCGGTAACAGGCCACTACCACGCCCAGGACGATGACGATGATGCTGATGCACTCGATGAACACTGCCGTGACCTGGGCCAGCACGGCGGTGTTCAACAGCTTGGCCACGGAGGCACAGACTTGGATGATCTGACTCCACACGGTATAGGCTCCCTCCTCCAGAACTTAGCTCGGGACTTAGTTCATTTATAGAACTAACGAATTCCTCGGTAATTATACTATACCGAGACAAATTCTGTCGAAAGGGCTCCAGCAGGATCTCCAAGCCCTCTTTATGAGGTTCCTGGGCGCCAGGAGTTTCCGCCGCTCCAGTTCGTAGCAGCCTACAGAGGAAGCCACGGCCTTTAGGGCCCAGTTCCCACTCTGGTTTTGGCCACGCCCACATGCCAGGCCCCGCCGTAGGACCTGGTTTTTCTGTTTTTGTGCGCCGCTATTGATTCGGACTAGCTTTCAGTTCCCCTCGGAAAGGGACGTTGTATTATAGATCTATAGCCCCCCCAAGGGCCGCTGTTCTGAGGAGGTGTAATTTGTGAGCAATCCCATTGTCGAACTGAACGCGGCGGAGCTCTCCATGGCCATCCACGGCAAGAAGCTTTCCTGCCGGGAGGTCATGGAGGCATATCTGGAGCACATCGGCCAGGTCAACCCCCAGGTCAACGCCATCGTCACATTGGCCGACGGTCAGGACCTGATGGCCCAAGCCCAGGAGCGGGACCGGCAGCTGGCTCGCGGCGAGGATTTGGGGTGGATGCACGGTTTTCCCCAGGCTGTGAAGGATCTGGAACCCACCAAGGGGCTGCGCACTACCAAGGGCTCGCTGGCCCTAGCCCACTGGATCCCAGACTACGACAGCCCAACGGTCAGGGCCATGAAAAACGCCGGTGCTATCGTGATAGGCAAGACCAACACCCCCGAATTCGGCTACGGCTCCCAAAGCTATAACCAAGTCTTCGGCGCCACCGGCAACCCCTACGATCCAGCCCTGACCAGCGGCGGTTCCTCGGGCGGCGCGGCCTGTGCTTTGGCGCTACGGATGCAGGCCGTAGCCGACGGCAGCGACTTCATGGGCTCCTTACGAAACCCTGCCGGATGGTGTAACGTGGTGGGCTTTCGGCCTTCACCAGGGACAGTGCCTTCCGGCGAGGGTGACCTGTTCTCCAACACCATGGCGGTTCAGGGGCCTATGGCTCGCACCGTGGCCGATGCGGCGTTGCTGTTGGGAACCCTGGCAGGTCGAGACCCACTCTATCCTCAGAGCCGCGAGGCCGACAGCCGGCTCAAGGCTCTGAGGCCAGACGGCGTTTCATCGGCGCTTAAGCGGGATTTCAAGGGCTTCAAGGTGGGCTGGATCGGCGACTGGGACGGCGCCCTGCCGGTGGAGCCCGATGTGCTGGAGACCTGCCAGGAGGCCTTGAAGGCCCTGGAATCCCTGGGCGTCGAGGTAGAGCCTATAAAGCCTTTTTACGATCTCCAGGAGTTTTGGGAACATATCTGGTTGCCGCTGCGACACTACTGCGCTTCGGGGCTGAAGGTCTGGTACGACCTTTGTCAGGACGGGCTGTTGAAGCCCGAGAGCCGCTGGGAATACCAGGGATCGGTGAACTTGACGGCCCACCAGGTCCAACGAGCCTTTGTGAAGAGAAGCCAGTTCTATCAGGCCATGATCGGAGTCTTCCAGGACTACCACTTTATTGCAGCCCCCACGGCAGCCTGCTTCCCCTTCGACAAGAATCTCCACTGGCCCCAGGAGATTCAAGGCCGCCCCATGACGACCTATCACAACTGGATGGAGATCGTCACGCCCTGGACTATGGGATGCAACGCCGTCTGCGCCGTTCCGGCGGGATTCGGCGGGCCTCGTCATCTGCCCATAGGGCTCCAGCTGATCGCCCCGCCCTACCAGGAGTTCCCTTTGCTCCAATTCGCTGCGGCCTACGAGGAAGCCACGGCCTTTACGGCCCGGTTCCCGCCCCAGTTTTAGCCCCGCGCAAAGTCGATAAAGCAGCTCAACAGCGCAATCCTCTTGTCCTCGCTGCTTCAGCCACGAAAAAGCGCCTTCTTCGCCATTATACCCGGGGAAGGCGCTTGTCCTTTTTCGGAACCGCCGCAGCAGAAAAGAGGGGGGCCATGTTCTTCCCCATGGATGACCTAGTACCGCGGGATCATCTTCTGGGGCGACCGAGGCTATACCGATCCGTTGA
>CAZCKP010000133.1:0-2752 GCA_964499295.1 uncultured Synergistaceae bacterium
ATCGTCGATGACGGCCACCTGCTCTCCGAAGAGTAAGCCGCCGCCCGCGGCATCGACTGCGCGGCCGCCCTCCGGGCCACCTTGGCCCACCGCATCCTCTCGGCCCACAACACCGCCCCGGAAGGGGACTCGACCCTCCGTCTGCGCTTCGACGCCCTAGCTTCCCACGACATCACCTATGTGGGCATCATCCAGACGGCGCGGGCCAGCGGCCTCACGTGCTTTCCCGTGCCCTACGCCCTGACCAACTGCCACAACAGCCTCTGCGCCGTGGGCGGCACCATCAACGAGGACGACCACGTCTTTGGCCTCTCGGCCTGCCGCCGCTTCGGCGGTGACTACGTGCCGGCCCATATTGCCGTGATCCACCAGTACATGCGGGAGGTCATGGCCGAAGGCGGAGCCATGATATTGGGCACCGACAGTCACACCCGCTATGGCGCCCTGGGCACCCTGGCCGTGGGCGAAGGCGGCCCCGAGCTGGTAAAACAACTGCTGGGCCAGAGCTACGACATGGCCCGGCCCAAGGTGATCTGCGTCTACCTCCAGGGATGCCCTCGCCCCGGCGTGGGTCCCCAGGACGTGGCTATCGCTATGATCAGCCAGGTCTTCGCCAGTGGCTTCGTGAAAAACGCGGCTCTGGAGTTCGTGGGCCCCGGCGTGGAAAACCTCTCCGTGGACTTTCGCATGGGCGTCGACGTGATGACCACCGAAACGGCCTGTTGGAGCTCTATCTGGCGCACCGACGATGCCGTGAAGGACTTTTACCGGATCCATGGCCGCCCCGAGGCCTTTAAGAAGCTGGAGCCCCAGGCGGTAGCCCGCTACGATGGCGCCGTGGTGATCGACCTGGACCAGATCGAGCCCATGATCGCCCTGCCCTTCCACCCCAGCAACGGCTACACCATCAGGGAGTTCAACGAAAACGCCCAGGATCTGCTCCACCAGGTAGAGCTGGACTGCCGCGAGGCCATGGACAACCCCGATCTGAAGCTGGACCTGCAGAGCAAACTTCGTCAGGGCCGCCTGGTGGTGGATCAGGGTGTCATCGCCGGTTGTGCCGGCGGCCTTTTCGAGAACGTGGTCAGCGCCGCCCAGATCCTCGACGGCGGTACCACCGGCGACGGCCAGTTCACCCTCAGCGTCTACCCCGCCAGCCAGCCCGTCTACATGGAGCTGGTCAAAAACGGTGCCATAGCCTCGCTGATGGGCGCCGGTGCCACGTTGCGCACTGCCTTCTGCGGCCCCTGCTTCGGCGCCGGCGACACCCCCTGCAACCAGGGCTTCAGCATCCGCCACACCACCCGGAACTTCCCCAACCGGGAAGGCTCCAAGCCTGGTGCGGGTCAGGTCTCGGCGGTGGCCCTCATGGACGCCCGGTCCATAGCCGCCACCGCTGCCAACGGCGGCCTGCTGACCTCGGCCCTGGAATATGGCCATAGGCTCAAGGCCGTGGAATACCACTACGACAGCTCGATCTACTCCAAGCGGGTCTACCACGGCGTAGGCAAGGCCAACCCCGCCGAGGAACTGGTCTACGGTCCCAACATCCGGCCTTGGCCCAAGATCTCCCCGCTGCCCCAGCACCAGCTCCTCCGGGTGGCTTCGGTGATCCGCGATCCCGTGACCACCACCGACGAGCTGATCCCCTCCGGCGAGACCTCGTCGCTGCGGTCCAACCCCCTGAAGTTGGCCGAGTTCACCCTGTCCCGCAAGGATCCCCAGTACCTGGGCAGGGCCAAATCCGCCCAGGCCCTGGAGGAGGAGCGCCTCCGGGTCCTGGAGGGCGCTTCCCCCAGCGCCGAGCTTCAGAAGTTGCTGGATCTCGCTGCTGTCGATGCCAGTGCCCTGGGCTTGGGCAGCCTGGTCTTTGCCTTCAAGCCCGGCGACGGCTCGGCTCGAGAGCAGGCTGCCTCGTCCCAGAAGATGCTAGGCGGCCAGGCCAACGTGGCCCTGGAATACGCCACCAAGCGTTACCGCAGCAACCTAATTAACTGGGGCATGATCCCCTACACCGTCGACGCTGCCGTCGGCGACCAGTTCCAAGTCGACGATTGGCTCCTGGTGCCGGACATCCGAGACGCCGTCGAAAAGGGCAGCGACGCCGTGGAAGCCCAGCTGATCCGGGGCGATCAGAGGATTCCCCTGACCCTGAAGATGGCCGATCTGGCCCCGGAGGATCGCCAGATCATACTAGCCGGCTGCCTGATGAACCACTTCGCCGCCCTGAGAAAGGGAAAATAACCTCCGGCGGCCTTTACCCGTAGCAAGACGAAGGGCCCCGATTCCCCGCCCCTGGTGGAATCGGGGCCTTTTGCGCGACCCGCCGGGGGAGTACAATGGACTTCTGGGCCCAGGCCCGGGGAAAGGAAGTGCCACCGTGAAGGAGCAACAGCGCTTTACCGTCGCTGCCGCCGGTTTTAAGGACCTGCCGGGGGTGATGGAGCTCTACAGGATCCTGGATCAGGAGATGGCCGCCCTTCAGCCCGACCGAAAGCCTCTCAAGCGCAGCACCGAAGACTGGGCGCTGTTGACGCTGGTGCTCTTGGCGTCGGACGCCGTCCTGTTGGTGGTCCGGGACGAGCAGGAGGCCGTCCAGGGCTTCGCGCTGCTCCAGCTTCGCCAGGAGGGAGACGACGCCGTCTGCCGGCTTTTGGATTTCTGCGTCGCCCCCCAGAGTCGGAACTGCGGCCTGGGCACCAAGCTCCTGGACGCTGCCAAGGTCTGGGCCAAGGACCAGGGCGCCCAAAGG
>CAZCKP010000134.1:0-2707 GCA_964499295.1 uncultured Synergistaceae bacterium
CGCCCGCAGACGGCCCGCATCCAGGCCATGTGGACGTTAGAGGTCAGCACGCCGAAGTGGTACAGCGTGGCGTCGGGGATGAGTTGCAGCTTGTTCGAACAGATCGTTTCCGCTGTTAGAAAAGCCATTGGCACGTATCGCCTACGCTCAGAGGACACCTCCGGGATCGCTATGTAATTCCCCCCTGGCTGTCTGTCCTCGGTGAACAACGTGGGCATGTCGGCCCATTTTCGCGTGGCGGCTTTTGAGCTGGCCAGACGGGCCTCTCGCACGGCTTCCACCCGCTTCCGCACCCTGGGCATCTTGGAAAGCTCGTTAGGGCTAATGCCTTTCAACCACAGACAATACCGCTTTTTCCCCTTAATAAACTCCTCGGCGCCTAAGAAGGGCCTAATCCATTTTTCAGACTGGGGTTCCTTTGCGATCAGCTCGGCGTATTCCTCCGGAGTCAAGAGAAGATTGCCGCCGTCGGTAGGCTGACTTCCTTTGTTCATTGTGGGCACTTCGCATAGAGGTTTGCTTCTGCTTTCGATAAAAACATCCGGCCCATTTACGAGGTAAGCGTTGATGTTATCGACGATCTGCACCTGGCCGGAGGAATAGAGCTTTTTGGGCTTTTTATTGGGAGCCACGCTGAAGCCCACGATGACGCAGTGAACGTGGGCCTTCAAAGCGGCCTCGCTGTCCCAGCGGAAGGTCCTATGGGCGAAGTCGATATGGACACCGAAGCGATCGTAAAGGGGCTTCCAGACCGCCGCCACCTGCTCGCCCTGGGTGATGGAGTTGGTGGACACCAGGGCCGTCCGGACCTTCGTCCCCTCCATGTACTGGGCCGCTTTGAAATACCATCCCGCTACATAATCGATGTTTTTGCCGGCATAGGGGGCCACTGCCTGCAAGTCCTCTTTCTGCTCTGGCGACTGGTAGGCATAGCCCACAAAGGGCGGGTTGCCCATGATGTAGTTCAGCTTATCTTTGGGGACTACTTTCTCCCAGTCCATAGTCAGGGCGTTGCCCTCCAGGATATGGGCGTCGGTCTTCAGGGGCAGAAAGTCCAGGTCCATTTGGACCACGTCCTCGGTCTCCTTCATCATCTGGCTCTCGGCGATCCACAGGGCCGTGCGGGCCACGGTGACGGCGAAGTCGTTGATCTCTATGCCGTAGAACTGGCCGATGGACACCTGGATGGGGGTGTGGATTTCCCGGTCGGCAAAGGTGATCTGATCGCGCTGGATGGCGCTTAAGGCCTGATTTTCCAGCCGCCGCAACGACAGATAGGTCTCGGTCAAAAAGTTGCCGGAGCCGCAGGCGGGATCCAAAAAGGTCAGGCTGGCCAGCTTGGCCTGGAATTTTTCCAGATTCTTCTTGCGGTCCTTGATATCCTTGGTGGCCAAGATCTCGGCCAACTCGGCCTTGAGGCCGTCCAAGAACAGGGGATCGATGACCTTGTGGATGTTCTCGATGGAGGTATAGTGCATACCCCCTTCCCGTCGGGTCTGGGGGTTCAGGGTGCTCTCGAAGATGGCGCCGAAGATGGTGGGGCTGATCTGGCTCCAGTTGAAGTTCCCGCTGGGACGGCTCAGCAGCAGCGCCACGATCTCCTGGTCCAGCCGGGGGATTTCGATCCGCTCGTCGGCGAAAAGGCCGCCGTTGACGTAGGGAAACGCCGCCAGGGTCTCGTTCATGTAGGGGTCTCGATCCTCGGGCTTGGTGTCCAGCACCTGGAAGAGGTCCATCAAGGCCCGGCGGACGTCTTTGACGTCGTGGGAAGCCAGATAGCCGTGGAACAGCCCCCGGCGGCCGAAAAGTGCGGCATCGTCGGCGTAGAGGCAAAAGACCAGGCGCACGCAGAGCTTGTTCAGGTCCTTCAGCGTCTCGGGATTGGCCGGGTCTTTGTACTGCTTCAAAAGGGCGTCGTAGAGCGCTCCCACCACTTCGCCGGCCTGGAGGGACAGTTCCATGATCCTTTTGGCCTCGCTGTCGCCGGTCTCCACCAGGAACTGAAGACGGTAGTACTGGGTGGGCAGGTCCTTCAGCTTGATGACCTCGGGGTCGCTGTGGGGATGCTCCATGTCGTAGACCTGGAACTCGGCGAAGTTGCAGGTCACGATCCACCGGGGCCGCTTGGAATAGGGCAGCTCGTTGCTGTAGCGCCGGACCTGCTGGAACGGCGTCAAAAAGGTGCCGTCGGACTGTTTCACCGCCTTGTTCAGATCCTTGTCCAGGCTTTTCTGCTCGATCATCACGTGGGTACTCTTGATGTAACCGTCGATAAAGCTGGTGTTGTCCAGCTTCACCTGGTTTTCGAAGGAGATAAACTCCTCGGGGTGCTCTACGCCGTAGACGTCCCGCAGCAGCGAGAGCCAAAAGGGCTGGCACTCGCCTTTTTCGTAGCCCTTGCCCTTCCAGTAGGCGGCGAACTTCTTGGCCGCTGCTTTTTGCTCTCTGTCGTTCATGGTAGCCTTCCCTTTCTCCTGAGAATTCATCCCGGAACCGGCCTATATCCGGCCTATACTATATAGAAAGGGGGCCCCAGCTAGAGCCCCGGCGGCAGAAAGGTTTTCGCCTTCCTGGGGAGGACCAGCTGTGGACCCCGATAATCAAGGCAAGTATAGCACAGAAAGGGCGGCCCAGGCCCAGCCGCTCAGGGCCGAAAGGACCTCTGGACAAAGCGCCCAGAGGTCCTTTTTATTGCGGAGCAAGAGAG
>CAZCKP010000135.1:0-2703 GCA_964499295.1 uncultured Synergistaceae bacterium
CCTTCAACGTGGCCAGCACACCATGGCCGCCCACGTTGGTGCGGATCTCGTCCAGAGGCAGAGTCTTCAGGACAGAGGTCACAAAGGCCGCCGTTTTCTCTTCCTGGTAGCTGGGCTCGGGGTGGCGGTGGAGATGGCGGTAGAACTCCAGGTATTTCTCGCGGTATTTCTCTTCGAGTTGACAGATTCGTTGGATCACGGAGAAAACCTCCTTACGTGTTTTTTGACGAGAGCCACTACTCATTCTATTGTGAAGTTTTAACTTTGAAAAATCAAGGCCCGCCGAACCACCTAGGGCAATCTCTCGGCCTTGACAGGGTCCAGCCAGGGCGTATAATGGGCGAAGTCCTTCCTCGATAGCTCAGTTGGCAGAGCGGGTGACTGTTAATCACTAGGTCGCAGGTTCAAGTCCTGCTCGAGGAGCCAGAAGATCGCCGGGCCGCTTGGTTGCTGGGGTCCAAGCTCGAGGCTCAAACGCCAATCGGTCCGTTCCCCGGTTCACGACGGAGTGATTTTTCCGGGGGAATACACTTTTCCCGTATGCTTTTGGGCTTGAATGTCTTCGATACATTGACGCAATCTATAAGCCTGAGGGCGTTAGCATTTCGAGCCGCCTCGTACCCGCCGGGTACGGGGCGTTTTTTATTGACGTTGTGCCCCCTGTTTGGGGGGCTCCAATTACCGGATCAGCAACGGCGCCAGGTTTATCCAGACCGCCGAACTGAACAGTCCCAACACGGTGGCGCAGGCCAGGAAGCTGGCGGCGTAGTCGCTGTCCATGCCCATGCCCTTGGCGATGATGAAGCAGTTAAAGGCCGGGGAGACCCCCGAGGCGATGATGGCCACCTCCATCAGCGACCGATCGGCCACGGGAAAGCAGAAAAACAGTGCCGCCGTCGCCGCCGGCAGCAGAGCCAGCTTCAGCAGCAGGTCCACCCAGGCCTGTCGGGCATCGGAGAGGATCCGCTCCGGTTTCAGCGATGCCCCGATCACCAACAGGGCCAAGCCGTTAGCCCCCTGGGCCAGCACATCCAGGGCCAGGTGGAACCACCGGGGCAGAAAGGCCGCCGCGCCGGTGAAGGACAGCGATATCCCCAGGATCCCCGACAGCAGCAGGGGATTGGACAGAGCCGCGCGGAAGGTTCGCCTCACCGCCTGACGGTTCAGAGTTCCCTCCAGAGCCAGCTGGGCTGCCAGGATGGGAACAAAATTGTAGTACAGCGTCCCCAGGCCGATGTACAGGGCCATGCCAATCTCCCCGGCCCGGCCCATCAGCATGGTCAGCAACGGCAGGGCCAGAAAGATCACGTTGGGCCGGGCGCACATCAGCATGGATACGGCCCGGCGCCTGGGCGGGAGACCTCGAAGCCCTGTGACGAGCCACGCCACCAGCAGCGTCACCGTAAAGGATCCGTAAAGCGCCAGAGGATAGTGCCAGCTGCTGAGGCTGTCGGGCCTTAGATTTAGCCCTGAACGAAAGATCCCCACCGGCATCAACAGCCAATAGAGCAACGTCGACAGGGCCTGAATCCCGGCCTCGTCGAACTTGCCCAGACGCTTCATAGTCCAGCCGCAGCCCATGATGGCCATCAGCGCGACAATCGTCGAAAGTCCCTGCATGGTCTCCCTCAATCCTTTCCTGGTCCAGGACCTACCGGTAGCCCAAGGCCCCGATTTCTCTAAAATTATACCTCGGTTTCTTTCGCCATAGGGAGCTCGCCATTAGTCTCTTGATATCGGGCGACAATGGAGACGAAAAAAGCCCGGCCGGGAGCGGTTGCTCCCGCCGGACCTTGAGGGTAGAGGTTATCGCGTCGCCACGGCTTGATTCAGTTTTTCCAGCAGTACCGCTACGTCCAGGCCGTGGGCCATAGCGCCCTGCTCGATGGTCTCGGCGTGGGCTATGGCGCAGCCGATGCAGCCCATTCCCGAACCCATCAGAGCGGGAACCACCTCGGGATATTTGTCCACCACATCGGCAATCAGCATATCGCCGGTGATCTTCATATGCCATTCCTCCTTAAATTAAAGAAACAAAAGCGTTTAGGCAAAAGTGACGGCTTGGCACCGTCGACGCCTCGCATCGAGACTTGGCCGTCACCGCTAGAGTAGCACAGATCGGTCCTAAAAAAAAGATAATCCTGGTCGGGAAAAACCAGACCGTCGTAACAAAACTTTTGTATGCCCTTTAAATTCTCTTGACTTACGACGCTGCTGAGGCTATGCTTAGACCCAAGAGGACAGAACACTGTCGACAGAGTTTTGTCCTCCATGGCAGAGCGACCAGTGGCAGTGGATCAGTTCGAATACTCCCCAAGGGTAGGGGGATCACAACTGTGACAGTTCGGACCGATTCCAACTTAGAGAAGGGATGTGGATCCATGAGCAGAGCCATCCTAGATGGCGTGGTGGTCCTGGACCTGACGCGGGTCCTGGCGGGGCCCTATTGTGGCATGTTGTTGGCCGACATGGGGGCTAAGGTCTACAAGATCGAGCTCCCCGGCCAGGGCGACGACAGCCGCGCCATGGGGCCCTATCAGAACGGCGAAAGCGTCTACTATATGACCTTCAACCGCGGTAAGATCGGCTGCACCCTCAACTTGAAGTCTCCCCAGGGCAAGGAGCTCTTCAAGGAGATGGTCAAAAAGGCCGACGTGGTCATCGAGAACTACCGTCCCGGCACCATGGAGAAGCTGGGCCTGG
>CAZCKP010000136.1:0-2654 GCA_964499295.1 uncultured Synergistaceae bacterium
TAATCACGGTGATCACCACCGGTTTAGGCGGCTACTTTGCCTATGCTTTGACCAATCACGGTAAACCCCGTGCCGTGGGAGCTGCCATTGGTTCCTGCGCGGGAATTTGTTCCGCCACGCCGCTCTATGTGGCAACGGTGGATCCCAGCCTTACACCCTACGTGGCCTCGGCCACAGCGGCCTGTACTGCCGCCACGTTGCTTACCGCCATCCTCTGCCCTGTCTTGGTGTCGCTGTTAGATCGTTGGGACAAGGCAAAAGAGGCCCGAGCTCTGAAGGGCCAACCGACCTACTAAGTGGGCTCAGCGGTCACTGACGCCCCAGTGACCGCGCCTTTTGGGCTCTATCCTCAAATGCTCACGTCAGTGAGGGTTCCCCGAAGTGCCTTGCACCGGTCAACAGAAACTGTACGGGAAAATTGCAATCCTGTACCGGAGGAGTAAAGAGAGGTGGAAATCGGAGAGAAGCTCCTGCTCCTTGGACCAATCATTAATGGTCTCCATGGGCGGCGTTGTCCCTTTTCTACCCACCGGTATGCAGGATTGGTTTACCAGTGTAATCGTTATCTTTTTGTCAGTGGATGGAGGTCGAGAAGCGTGAAGAAATTGTCGTATTGGGGAGCCGTTTGGTGCGTGCTATCGGTAGTGTCTTGCGGTTTTGCTGCACCGACCGACGTGGTCATCGGGTTAACTGGAGATGTCCATTCTTTGGACCCATATCCATTGAACGAAACTATTACCAATGCGATTAATAGGCACCTTTTTGATACTTTAGTTGAGTCTGATAGCGACCTACAGCTCCTTCCTGCTCTGGCTGAGAGCTGGGAGGTTTCTGAGGACTCCATGGTCTGGACCTTCTACCTGCGCAAAGGCGTGAAATTTCACAATGGCAACGATTTCACCGCTGATGACGTAATTTACTCCTTTGAACGGTCTCAGCGGCCCAGAAATTCCGCCTTCGCCTACTGTTTAGCTACCGTCGACAGCTGGAGAAAGATCGATGATTACACCATCGAACTGACCTGCAAATCTCCCAACTCCTTGCTGTTGGCCCATTTGAAAGATCTGGCCATTCTGGACAAGGAAACCTGCGAAGAACAAAGCGACGACTGGATCGCCTTAAATCCGGTCGGGACAGGCCGTTACGTCTTTGTGGAGCACCTGCGTGGTGATCGCATCGTCTTCAAGCGCAATGAAGACTACTGGGGAGAAAAGCCTGAAGTAACCCAGGTGACCTTTAAACCGATCACCAACGAAGGAACCAGAACGGCCAACATGATCTCCGGTGCCGTGGACATGATCGCCGACGTGCCGGTCCGCGATGTGGCTATATTGGAACGAAATAAGAACCTTAAAGTGATCACAACGCCAAGTCTGCGGGTCATCTATTTAAATCTAGCAGGGTGGACCGATAATCCGAGTCCCGATGCGAAAATGCCGCTAAAGTCCCCTGACGGCTCCAATCCCTTTAAGAAAATCCAGGTTCGCGAGGCCGTCTATCGAGCCATCAACGAGGACGAGATCATCTCCAAGATAATGAACGGCTACGCCAAGGCGGCGACGGCCTACGTCTCCGAGGAGTTCAACGGCTATAATCCTGACATCCAGCGCCTGGCCTACGATCCCGACATGGCGGAAAAGCTGCTGGACGAGGCTGGGTACCCCCGTCAGGCCGACGGCTATCGCTTTGAGGTGACTTTAGACGCTCCCAACGACCGTTATGTCAACGACGCCGCCATAGCCGGCGCGGTGGCAGGTTACTTGGAAAAGGTGGGCATCAAGGTGAACCTCAACTTGATGTCACGGGCGATTTTTTTCGGTTACATAAAAGCTACTAATACGTCCGGAGATAACACCCATCTTTGCATGACTGGGTGGGCGGATTCCGGCGGTGAGAGCGCTTTGGTGGCTCTAGACTGCATCTACAGCATGTCTCAGCAGGGATACATCAAAGAGGGCTACGGCGGAGTGAACCGCGGGTATTATCAGAATCCGGAGGCCGATAAACTGATCGATCAGGCCGTATCCACCGCTGATCCGGTCCAGCGGGCCGAGATTATGAAGCAGGTCTGGAAGATGGCTGCCGATGATGTCTCCTACATTCCTTTGCACTTTGAGATGGCCTTGTATGCGTGCAAGAAAAATATCGAATACTCCCCACGTGCGGACCAGTATGTTTATGCCTGGGATGTCCATTTCGCGGAATAGGATCGTGCCGCTGCAAACCTTATGAGATGCTTTCGTGCTATGAACGAGGTAGTCTGCAGGGTTTAATGGTAAGACGGCCACCCACCCCAGGCCTCATAACCGACTTCGTGCCCCAAGCCCCCGGCGGATTCGCCGGGGGCTTGGGGCACAGACAAAGCGGGTTTAGGAGAGATCCCCTAAACCCGCTTCGTTGTTACCCTTGATAGAGTGTACAAAGGGCCCTATAGGCTCAGTAGTGGAGGTTGCCCAGGTAGTTGATTTTGCCGTCGTAGAGGTCTTCCACGCCCTGGAGGCCCTTTCGTGCGCCGTAGAGCTCGTTGGGTAAGGCCAAGGGGACCAGGGGATGCACCTCGTTGATGCGATCCCAGATCTTTTGGAAGGCCTCATCGCGGCGCTGGTCGTCCATAGCTGCCATGGCTTCCTCGATGTACTGGTCCAGCAGGGCAT
>CAZCKP010000137.1:0-2646 GCA_964499295.1 uncultured Synergistaceae bacterium
ACGACGACCGGGCCGACGAGATCGCGGTGTGGCTGTTGGGGACCTTTATGAAGCTGCTGAAGCGGTTCCACACCTACCGGAACTCTGAGGCCACCACGTCGATTCTGACCATCACCTCCAACGTGGTCTACGGTAAGGCCACCGGCACGTTGCCCGACGGCCGCAAGGCCGGGGAGCCTCTGGCCCCCGGTGCCAACCCCAGCTATGGCGCCGAGCAGAACGGCCTGTTGGCGTCACTGAACTCCGTGGCCAAGCTACCCTACACCTGGGCGCTGGACGGCATCTCCAACACCCAGACCATCAACCCCGACGCCCTGGGCCACAGCCAGGAGGAGCGGGTGGCCAACCTGGTACAGGTCATGGACGGCTACTTTGACCAGTGCGCCCACCACCTCAACGTCAACGTCTTCGGTCGGGACAGGCTGGTGGACGCCATGGAGCACCCCGAGAAGGAGGAGTACGCCAACTTCACCATCCGGGTCTCGGGGTATGCGGTGAAGTTCATCGATCTCACCAGGGAACAGCAGCTCGATGTGATTTCCAGGACCTGCCACAGCTGCCTGTAGGGCCTCCTAGGTCCCTGCAGGTCCTGGCGAGCACCAAAGGAGGCAAGACCATGAAGACCATGACCGACTATACCGAGGGAATCGAGCCTATCAAGGGAAGGGTTCACTCTCTGGAGACCTTTGGCCTGGTGGACGGGCCTGGGGTGCGCTTTGTGGCCTTCCTCCAGGGCTGCGCCATGCGCTGCCAGTACTGCCATAATCCCGAGACCTGGTGCCACTCAGGAGGTCAGCTCTGGACGGCCCAGGATCTCCTAAACCGGGCCTGGCGGTACCGGCGCTACTGGGGTAAAGACGGCGGCATCACCGTCAGCGGCGGCGAGCCGCTACTGCAGATCGATTTTCTGACGGAGCTCTTCGCCCTGGCCAAGGAACGGGGCGTTCACACGGTGTTGGACACAGCGGGGCAACCCTTCACGGTACAGGAGCCCTTTTATGGCAAGTTTCGGCGGCTGATGGATTTCACCGATCTGGTGATGCTGGACCTGAAGCACTTGGATCCAGAAAGACACCGCCGCCTGACGGGCTGGAGCAACGAGAGCGTCCTGGCCATGGCCCGCTGGCTGTCGGATCACGGTATTGACCTGTGGATCCGCCGGGTGCTGGTGCCTGGGATCTCCGATGATCCTCAGGAACTTGAGGTCGCCAGGGCCTTTATCGACAGCCTAGCCACGGTCCGGCGGGTGGAGGTACTGCCCTACCACGCCATGGGTGCCTTCAAGTGGCGCCAGCTGGGGCTGGACTATCCCCTGGCTGGGGTGCCGTCGCCGGACCAGGAGGCTATAACCAGGGCCGAGGCGATTTTGTGCCGCTGGGCGGCCGGAATCAGCGCTTGAAGCCCAAACTGCCTCACAGCCCGAAGGCCCGGACCTACATCGGTCCGGGCCTTCGGGCTGTGTCGTGATTGGAAGGGGATAAGAAGGGAGAGGCACTGCCGCTTCCCTTCTCCAATTTGGGGCCACGGGCTCCGGGACTTTTGCCGATGGGCCCCATTGTCTATAGAGGAAAAGTCGCCTGGTTCCTACTGCCCTGGAGCCTTGAAGTCGATGAGCTCCCGGTTCATCAGCCGGAGGATCTCGTCGGTAACGTCGGCGCTGGAATCCACGGCCAGGGCCCTATCGATGGGCAAAAGGGCAGAGTAGTTCTTGCGGTTGCGCTGGAGCCACCGCTCGGCGACGGCCCTGATCCGTTGAACCACCAGGTTGGAGACGCGGGCCTGCTCTATCTGGAAACGACGGTTCAGCTCCATCTGGCGCTGCTGCACCTTTTGGACGTCCTTTTCCGTCTCGGCGTATTTTTTGAGCTCCGCCTCCAGCTGGGCCTTCATGTCGTCCAGGATCTTCTGGGCCGACTTGCCGGATGTGCAGTCGTTGGCGACCTTTACCACGTCCACAAAGGCCACATCGGCGGCTTGGGAAGTAGCGGCCGCCAGGGCCAGAACTGTGGCCGCAAACAGCGCTGATAGCAGGGATTTTCTCATGTCAATAACACTCCTTTGGATTTGATTTCTAAGGGGCTTTTTCAGAGCCCCCGTTTTGCCCTGAGCTGGAAGTTCGCCTGGGCCGCCGGGGACCTTGTGGCCTGGGTCGCCTTGGCCGACCGCTGTGGCAGAGCCTGGGGCATGCTAAAACAGCCCCGTGACCCGGCCCTGATCGTCCACGTCGATGTTGCAGGCCGCGGGCCGTTTGGGCAGCCCTGGCATGGTCATGATGTCGCCGGTGATGGCCACCAGGAACCCGGCCCCGGCCGATAGCCTCACCTCTCGGACGGTGACCCGGAATTCCCGGGGCCGTCCCTTCTTGTTGGGGTCGTCGGACAGCGACGACTGGGTCTTGGCCATGCAGACCAACAGATCCTCTTTGCCCAGGTCCTTGATCCGCTGCAGGTCCCTTTGGGCTTGGGCGGTAAAGTCCACTCCGTCGGCGCCGTAGATCTCCCGGGCTATGGTGGCGATCTTCTCCTGGGGTGGCAGGGTGGCGTCGTAGAGATAGTGGAAGCTGTTGGGTTTCTCGCAGGCCTCTAGGACCTTCTGGGCCATCTCCAGGCCTCCCTGGCCGCCTTTGGCCCAGATCTCCGAGAGGGC
>CAZCKP010000138.1:0-2635 GCA_964499295.1 uncultured Synergistaceae bacterium
CCGCTCGAATAGGCGACTGATCCTGAAGGGGGGAGCGCAGATGTTTCACAAGGTAGCGGCGGTCAGACCCTCTGACGACTACAGGCTGATTGTAGATTTTTGCGACGGAGCCAGGCGAATCTATGACGTAAAACCGCTTTTGGATGATTTTGCCATGTTCCGCCCGTTGATCGACCACGAGGGGCTATTTGAATCGGTGCGCGTTGACATAGGCGGGTACGGCATAGTATGGAATGACGCCATAGACCTATCCTGTGACGAGCTTTACACCCATGGTCAGCCTTTACCAGAAGAAGCCGTCGCAGCGGCAACAGCAAACTAGACAGCGACAAAACACAAAGCCCGCGAGCCCATAAGCCCGCGGGCTTTTCTTTCGACGTGCTGGCCTTCTTCGTGGGCGCCGTCCTGGAGGCCGCTCCCTTTGGTCTTGCCAATACAGCTATGTACGCTATAATGTACACAGGGGGTGTATGATATGCTCAGCACCAACGTGACGGCTTTGCGCAAAAACCTATTTGCCATTTTAGAGCAGACTGTCAAGTTCAACCAGCAGGTCAACGTCACCACAAAAGACGGAAACGCCGTAATTATGAGCCAGGACGACTACAACAGCCTTATGGAAACCCTTTATCTGTCGTCGATTCCGGCCATGAAGGAGAAAATCATCGAGGGGTTGAAGACGCCCATTGAAGAATGTATCCCCGAAGATAATGCCCCTTGGTGATGTATCGCATAGTTTATACAAAGAAGGCCCTAAAGGACATTCCCCTTTTGAAGGCGGCAAAACTCGATGGGAAGGCGAAGGCTTTAATAGAGCTCCTAAGGGAAGATCCCTATAAAATACCGCCACGATACGAAAAGCTCCGCGCCGACCTGGCAGGGGCCTTGTCCCGGCGGATCAACATCCGCCATAGACTGGTCTATCAGGTCTTGGAAGAGATTAGGACTGTCAAAATCATCAGCATGTGGTCCCATTACGACATATGAAAACGCCTATAAAATTAACAGAACTTAAACTGTCCTAGGAGGTCCTCACAAATGCTACGAATCGGCATCGCCCAGATGGAAGTGACCCTGGGCGATCTAGAGAAAAACCGCGGCCGCGTCCTCCAGTGGATGGCCCAGCACTACCAGCCCTCGGAGCTGCCCACGGTGGTGGTGCTGCCAGAGCTGTGGAACCTGGGCTATGCCGTATCCGACGGCGCCCCCTTGGCCGATCCCGAGGCCCAGCAATCCCTGGACTTTTTGGGAGATCTGGCCCGGCGCTACGGCGTGTGGTTCGCCGGTGGGTCGGTGCTGGCCCGCTGCCAGGGGCGGCTGGTGAACCGTGCCCTGGTGGTGAACCCCAGGGGAGAGCTGGTCTGCCACTACGACAAGGTCCACCTGTCGCCGGTATTGCAGGAACAGCAGCTCTTCGCTGCCGGCGATTCCCCGGGAATCTTCGAGATCGACGGGATCAAGATCGCCCAGGCCATCTGCTACGACCTCTGCTTTCCCGAATGGATCCGCATCCAGGGCCTGCTGGGGGCCAAGGTGTTGTTGGTCAGCGCAGCCTGGCCCCAGTTCGACATCTCCATGATGGCCTCGATGATGTTGGGCCATGCGGCTTTCAGCGTCTTCTTCGTGGCAGCCTGCAACCAAATCGGCATCTCCGGCCATACCGTCTTCGGAGGCTCCTCGGCAGTGGTGGCGCCCCGGGGTGACGTGCTCTACCGCGCCTCCCAGGACCAGCCCGAAGGGGCCTGGATCACCGTCGACCCCTCCCTGCTGACCAAGCGAGATCTGGAGTTTCTTCCCAAGGACCGGCGCTGCGACCTCTACCGGCGGTGGGATCCCTGGATCCCACCGGAGCAGCGGTCCTGATATTCCCGACCCCGAGAATTTCTCCTGGAGCCCCCCCCTGGGGCTCCTTTTTTGTGGGTTTCGGCTTCGAAAACTGGGGCAATAAAGCGACGAAAGAGGCTGACCTTTCCTGCTCTTTTCCCCAGTGGGCACCCATCTTTTGACAGCCAAGGCGGCAGGGCCTAGTATCGAAATAGCGAACAAGCTCCCAAGGCCTCATCAGAAAAGGACAAAGAAGGAAAGGACAGGAAAAAGGACCAGGAAAGGAGATGACCTCCGATGATCGGCGCCATAGCCGGCGATATCGTGGGATCCCGCTTTGAGAGAAACCCCATCAAGACCAAGGACTTTCAGCTCTTTCACCCAATGTGCCGTTTCACCGACGACTCCGTCATGTCCCTGGCCGTAGCCCAGGCCCTTATCCTGGCCCGGGAGGACCTCCAGGCTCTGGCCCTGGCAGCGGCAGACCAGATGCGCCGTCTGGGACGGCTCTACCCCGACCGAGGCTACGGCGGCAACTTCGCCCTGTGGCTGACGGCAGCCCAGCCCAGGCCCTACGGCAGTTTCGGCAACGGCGCTGCCATGCGGGTAGGGCCCTGCGGCTTTACCGCTTCGAGCCTTGACGAGGCATTGCTCCTGGCCCGGACCGTCACCGCCGTGAGCCACGACCACCCCGAAGCCATCAAGGCCGCCGAGGCTACAGCAGGAGCCATCTTCTTGGCCCGCCAGGGCCAAGGGGCCCAGGAGATCCGGCACTGGATCGGCCAAGGCCATTACAGCCTGGACTTCACCC
>CAZCKP010000139.1:0-2627 GCA_964499295.1 uncultured Synergistaceae bacterium
GAAAGACCGACGCCGCCGACACGCTGGCCATAGGCAACTCCCTCTGGGCTCCGGTCTACGGCTCCATGCCGGCGCTGTTGCCTATGCTGATGATGTCGGTAGGTGCTGGAGCCGCCGTGTGGCTGGGCCTGGGCTTTATGATCGTGCCCCTGGTGATCGGCTTCATCTTCTTCCGTCAGAAATAACGAAAACATTACCCCCCCTGAACTGGAGCGGCTCCCCCCATGGGCCGCTCCTTCACTGGTTTCAAGGGGGCGATAAAGGAGTCTTGATCATGGCTTTAGCGAAGGTCAGCGCCGTCACCCTCTGCGAAGTGGGACCCCGTGACGGTCTTCAGAACGAGAAGCGGCTCTTCTCCGTTGACGAAAAGGTGGAGCTCATCGAGGCCCAGGCCGACGCCGGCTTTAGGGTCATCGAGGTGGGTTCCTTTATGCACCCCAAGGCGGTGCCCCAGATGGCCAATACCGACGACGTCTTTCGGCAGCTCAAGGCCCGAGAGGGCGTGGAATACCGCGCCCTGGTGGCCAACGTCAAGGGCGTAGAGCGGGCCGTTGCCTGCGGCTGCAAAAAGGTAAAGCTCAACGTCTCGGCCAGCGACAGCCACAACCTGGCCAACCTGAACCGCACCTCCAAGGAATCGGTGTTGGGCTTTCGCTCCTGCGTCGACGCTGCTAAGTCCAACGGCTTGGCCGTGTCGGGGTCCATTTCCATGGCCTTCGGCTCGCCCTGGGACCGGGAAATCCCGGTTTCCACCGTCAAGGAGATCGTGGAGGCCTATTTGGCTGTGGGCGTCGACGAGATATCCCTTTCCGACGCCTCGGGCCAGGCTAACCCCGCCCAGGTCCAGGCTATCTGTGCCGACATGGCCCAAAGCTATCCCCAGGTGACCTGGTGGCTCCACTTCCACAACACCCGGGGCCTGGCTCTGGCCAACATCCTGGCCGGTATGGCCCAGGGCTTCAGCCGCTACGACAGCTCCTTCGCCGGCGTGGGAGGATGTCCCTTCGTCCCAGGAGCCGCCGGCAACGTGGCTACCGAGGACCTGGTCCACCTCTGCGATGAGATGGGGATCCAGACCGGCATCGACCTGGACAAAGCCATAGCCACTGGCAAAAGGCTGGCCCAGATGCTGGATCACGGCACCGACAGCTATGTCCTCAAGGCCGGTCCCTCGAAGGCTCTGATCCTGGAACTGCCGCGGCAGCAGAACAAATAGAGCCCAATAGAACCTAAATAGGCATAATCAAAGCGCAAACGCCATAGGACCCCGGCCAATCGGTCGAGGCTCCTATGGCGTTTGTTTGGATTTTATTATTGATCGTAGAACAACAAACCAGAACGGGCGGCCGCGGCTTTTGGACCACGGCCGCCCGTTCTGTGCGCCCTTGGGCAAAGGCGCTGGCGACAACGACGAGGGATCGAATGTTAAAACGGGCTTATTGCAGCAGCGTCAGCATCACCGCGGCGGCCACTGCGGTGCCGATCACGCCGGCCACGTTGGGGCCCATGGCGTGCATCAGCAGGTAGCTGCCAGGGTACTCCTTCTGGACCACCACCTGGACGACCCGGGCGGCCATGGGAACCGCCGACACTCCGGCGGAGCCGATCATGGGGTTGATCTTGCCGCCGCTGAGGACCTTCAGGACCTGGCCGAAGACCACGCCGCCGGCTGTGCTGAAGACGAAGGCGACCAGACCCAGCAGGATGATCTTGATGGTGGCCACCGTCAGGAACTGCTCCGCCGCCATGGTGCCGCCCACCGACAGGCCCAGGAAGATGGTGGTGGCATTGAGGATCTCGTTCTGGGCGGCCTGGCTGAGCCGTTCAGTGGCGCCGCACTCCCGCAGCAGGTTGCCGAACATGAGCACGCCGATAAGGGCCACCGACATTGGCAGAATCAGCCCTGCCACCACGGTGCAGACGATGGGGAACAGGATCTTCTCGGCCTTGCTCACCGGCCGGAGGTTGTCCATACGGATGGCCCGGTCGGCCTTGGAGGTCAGGGCCCGGATCACCGGGGGCTGGATCAGAGGCACCAGGGACATGTAGCTGTAGGCCGCCACGGCCACAGCGCCCAGGATCTGGGGGGCCAGCTTCATGGTCAGGTAGATGCTGGTGGGGCCGTCGGCGCCGCCGATGATGGCGATGGAAGCGGCTTCCCGGATATTAAAACCCAGGGCCACGGCGCCGAAGAGGGCGATAAAGACGCCCAGCTGGGCCGAAGCTCCCAGCAGGAAGGTGATGGGGTTGGCCAACAGCGGCGCGAAGTCCGTCAAGGCGCCGATGCCCATGAAGATGATGATGGGGTAGATCTCGTGCTCGGTGCCGAAGAAGACGTAGCGCAAGAAGCCGCCGGGATCCATCAGCCCCGACAGGGGCAAGTTGACCAACAGACAGCCGAAGGAGATCGGCACCAACAGCAAAGGCTCAAAGCCCCTGACGATGGCCAGGTAGAGCAGGAAGAAGGCCACCATCAGCATGACGAAATTGCCGAGGGTCAATCCGGCAAAGCCGGACCCCTGGGCGAGCTTTACCATAGCTTCGCCGAAAGAACCCATCAGGACCCGCCTCCCCTATCCGATGACGATCAGGGCGTCGCCGGTGTTGACGTTGGATCCCTCGGAGAC
>CAZCKP010000140.1:0-2618 GCA_964499295.1 uncultured Synergistaceae bacterium
ACGGCTACGCAGACCTTTAGGATCTTGCCGGGCATGGGGGCGCAGATGGTCTTGGCGCCCTCGGGAGCGGGAGCGGCCGGAGCGGCAGGAGCTTCGGTCTCGGCAGCAGGAGCAGGGGCCGAGGCCTCAGGAGCCGGGGCGGCAGGGGCAACAGGAGCGGCGGGGGCAACCGGGGCCGGCGCCGGGGCGGTGGAGACGGGGGCGTTGGCGGACTCCACCACCACGTCGTAGCTCTTGCCGTTGACAGTCACTCTGTAGTGAGCCACAGAAATTACCTCCTCGAGATAAGGGGAATAATATATCAGTATCTTCAAGTTGGAGCCGGACGTGCCGGCTCTAGTTCCAGGGGTTCAGGGCTAGGCGCTCCAGCGCCTCCATACGACCGCTAAGGGTCCAGCCGTCGAGTACGTCGGCGACAGGCGTCACCGAGCAGATCCGCACGGCTCCGCCAAGTTCGGCGGCGATGGCGGCGGTGATGGCGGCGATCAGAGGGCCCTCTTGGTCTCCCTCGACGGGGGAAGAGGAGCTGCTCAGCTGGGAGTCGCTACTTTTTTTTTTAACGTCGGTGATCAGCCGCATGGCGTAGATCATGGCCGTCAGACCGCCCAGGACCAGGAAAACGATGGTAAAGGCGATCAGCGTCAGGGCCATGGCTCCGCCAATGCCCTCAAAGGCGGCGGCGGTGGTGGCTGCTTCGGTCAATGGGATTCCCTCCTTGCTGGTGCTGTATGGTTGCGGCGGCTAGTGGGGCATGACGCCGTGTTTCCGCGCCGGGTGGTGCTCTTTCTTGGTCCTGTGGGCCCTCAGGGCTTGGATCACTTCCAGCCGGGTCTCCTCGGGGAGGATCACCTTGTCCACGTAGCCGCGGCTGGCGGCCTGGTAGGGGTTGGCGAAGGCCTCTTCGTACTGGTCGATCTTCTCCTGGCGGACCCTCTGGGGATCCTCGGCGGCCTCGATCTCCTTGCGGAAGACGATGTTGGCGGCGCCTTCGGCGCCCATCACGGCGATTTGGGCCTGGGGCCAGGCCAGGACCACGTCGGCGCCCAGGGCCTTGGAGCACATCCCCAGGAAGGCGCCGCCGTAGGCCTTGCGGAGCACCACCGAGATCAGGGGCACCGTGGCCTCGCTGTAGGCGTAGAGCAGCTTGGCACCGTGGCGGATGATGCCGCCCCACTCCTGGGCCTTGCCGGGCAGATAACCAGGCACGTCGATCAACGTGACGATGGGGATGTTAAAGGCGTCGCAGTGCCGCACGAACCGGCTGGCCTTGTCGGAGCAGTCGATGTCCAGGCAACCGGCCATGACCGAGGCCTGGTTAGCCACGATGCCCACGGGAACGCCGCCGAAGCTGGCGTATCCGATGACGATGTTCTTGGCCCACAGGGGCTGCACTTCCAGGAACTTGCCGTCGTCGACAATGGCCTTAATGACCTGGTGGACGTCGTAGCCCTTGTTGGGGTTGGTGGGAACCATCTCCCGCAGGGCCAAGTCGGCGCGAGTGGCCGGGTCCTGGGTGGCCACCCGGGGGGCGTCAACCACGTTATTGCTGGGCAGGAAGCTCAACACCTCCCGCACCTGGGCGAAGCACTCCTCCTCGGTAGCTGCGAAGAAATGGGCGTTTCCGGAGACGCTGTTGTTCACTCTGGCGCCGCCCAGCTCATCGCTGGTCACCTCTTCGCCGGTGACGGCCTTGATCACCGCTGGGCCGGTGATGTGCATGACTCCCAGCTTGTCCACCATGAAGATGTAGTCCGTCAGGGCGGGGCTGTAGACGGCGCCACCGGCGGTGGGCCCCACGATGACCGACAGCTGGGGGATCACGCCGCTGGCGATGGTGTTGCGATAGAAGATCTCGCCGTAGCCGTTCAGGGCGTCCACGGCTTCCTGGATCCGGGCGCCGCCGCTGTCGTTGATGCCCACCAGGGGACAGCCGTTTTTCAGGGCCAGATCCATGACTTTGCAGATCTTCTGGGCGTGCATCTCTCCCAGGGATCCTCCCAGCACGGTGAAGTCCTGGCTGAAAACGTAGACGATCCGGCCGCCCACGGTGCCATAGCCGGTGACGACGCCGTCACCCAGGTATTTCTTCTCCTCCATGCCGAAGTTGGTGCAACGGTGCTCCACGAACTGGTCGATCTCCACGAAGCTCCCTTGGTCCAGCAGGAGCTCGATCCGTTCCCGGGCGGTGCGGCTTCCCTTGGCCTTGTGCTTGGCCAGGGCTTTCTCGCCACCGCCAGCAGCGGCGCTTTCGCGCTTGGCCAAAAGGCCGCTGCAAAGCTCCTCGATGCTCTTTGTCGCCATGTTCTGACCTCGATTCCTCTAGGATTTTATGGGGTCTCTGCCCCAGGCCCCTCGGACCTGGGCTAGGGCTCTGGTTCTTAAGGGGCGACTTCTCCTACCGATAATATATATAAACTTTTTGATCTTGTCCACTGAGTAATAACGCTTATGTATATACCGCAAAAGATATATATTTGCTTCTCAAATAATTTTAAATAAAAATAAATTGCAACAGCGGCAGGGATGGTGTTCCGGTGTCTTGGCCAAGGTCAGGGCGCCACAGGTCCAGGAGTCTGGATTGATCCAGTCGTCCCCTTTCCCGGTCAAGGCCGCCGGGC
>CAZCKP010000141.1:0-2521 GCA_964499295.1 uncultured Synergistaceae bacterium
AGTAACAGGTAATTACGCAAAAGCAGAAAGCGCCCCGGCTCCTGACGTGAGGAGCTGGGGCGCCCAGCCACAGCCAAAGCGGGTTTAGGAGGCGTCTCCTAAACCCGCTTTGTGCGCACAGGGGTTGTTCTCTCGCTCTCTATCTCTGATCTGCAGAGGCGTTACCGGTCCTGCAGGGGACCGCCAAAGCGGAAGGGATTGGAAAGTCCCTCCGGAAGGGAATGCACAAGGAGGGGGGGTGGAGGGACTTTCCCAGGGTGGGGTCGCCGGTTCCGGCGTCCCGGAGGTCATAGGGGGGATCCTCCGGGCCTGGACCGCCTAAAAACCGCCAAACCCCTGTGGTACTGAAAGCTTGAGGTGTTTAGGCCTGATGGCCAGTACATTCCACAGGAGGTCGAAGGCTGCGGAATAGTACCCTAACGATAATAGTTCTTAAGTTAGTTAAGCCTAACTTTCGGACTGAAACCAGTATAGACGGCTATAGCCAAGGTGTCAAGGGGGTTTTATCGCCGAGGCAAAATTTTTCGGGGATTTTTTGGGGCGCTGCCGCTCCGTTGCCGATTCGACGGAGCCTCTTCCGTTGACGCCTCTGGTGCCTTAGGGTATTCTCAAAAAAAACCCTGCGGCCTTCCTCGACGGTTCGTCGAAGGAGCTCGGAACGATAAGGCCGTTAAGGAGGAGACCATCATGAAGGGAGCCTTGAGGCAGCGCTTTATCGCTGCCGTCGCAGCGTTGGCCTTGACCGCCGCGGCTTCGGAGGCCATGGCGATAACCCAAAGCGAGTTTCTCCGACTCTGTCGCAGCGGCACGGCTCAGGAGGTGGCCGTGGGCCTGACCCAGGGAGGCAGCGCCGTTGAGGCCGACGACCAGGGGATGACGGCGCTGATGTACGCCGCCCAGACCGAGGACCTCCAAAAGGCCCGGGTGTTGGTGGAAGCCGGGTCTCAGCTGGAGCAGCGGGATAGCAACCAGATGACGGCGTTGATGCACGCCGCCCGGTCCAGCCCCAACCCCGATATGGTGGTGGTGCTGCTGCGGGCTGGCGCCGAGATCGACGCCCAGGGCGACCAGAACTGGACGGCCCTGAGCCACGCCGCTGTGGCCAACGCCAACCCCTGGGTGACGGCGGCGCTGATCGACAACGGCGCCAACCTAGAAGCCGCCAGCTTCTCCGGGCAGACGCCGTTGATGTTGGCCGCCGAGAACACCGCTGATCCTCTGGCGGTGGTGATGCTGTTGGAGGCCGGTGCCGATCCCCAGGCCCAGGACCACCAGGGCCGCAGGGCAGCCTGGTATGGCCAGCGCAATCCCGCCTTGGCCGATCAAATCCAGATCTTGGAGCGCCTCCAGGGCTCCAGCGAGGTCAGGGCTATGGCGCCGGAGCGCTTTGCCGCTCTGTGCCGTCGCGGCACGGCGCTGCAGATCAAAAGGGCCCTTCAGGCCCAGGCGGATCCCAACGCCGCCTTTCAGGGCCAGACGCCGCTGATGTGGCTGGTGCGGTACAACGCCGTCGCCGAGTCGATCTCCTACATGGTCACTGGCGGCGCCGATATCAACGCCCAGGACGGCCAGGGCGTCAGCGCCCTGATGCTGGCAGCCCGCTACGCCTCGCCGGAGGTGGTAGCCTTTATGGTGAGCCGCGGCGCCGACGTCAACGCCCGAGACGGCCAGGGCGCCAGCGCCCTGATGTGGGCGGCCCAGCAGGGCCCCAGCGGCGTGGTCCCCCTTCTGTTGGGGCTGGGAGCTAGGGCGGACTTTAGGGACCACCAGGGCCGCTCGGCTCTGGATTTGGCCTCGGCCAACTCCGACTTTGCCGCCAAGGACCTGCCGGGCCTTCAGGCGGTGGCAGCGGCGGTGGAAGAGGCCGAGGGCCGGTTCCAAGAGGTTCACGACAAGGCCATGGCCCTGGAGCGCCAACGGATCCAGGCCCTGGGCGAGGCCTTGCTCCAGGCCCGTTCCGAGGGGGCGGAGCTGCGGCAGCAGAACCAGGACCTGTCCGGACAGATGGAGCGCCAGCAGTACGTCTTGGCCCAGGCCTCCCAGGTCCTAAACCAATTGGAGCAGGACCTGGCCAAGGAGACCCAGGCCAACCAGGAGCTGACCCAGCACCGGGATTCCCTGCAGGATCAGCTGGTCCAGCAGGGCCAGGCCTTGGGAGAGGAACGGGACCAGCTGGCCCAGTCCCTTCAGAACGCCCAGGTAGAGCTTCAGCGGTTGGAGCGGACACTGGCGGCCCAGCAAGCCCACAGCATGGGGCTGGAACAGTCGCTGAAGCAGGCCCAGACGGAGCTGGCCACCCAGGGCCGTAGGCTGTCGGAGCGCCAGTCGGCCGTAGACCGGGCCGCTCGAAGTGCCGAGCGGGAGCAGCTTCGGCTGGAACGGATGATCCAGGAGGAGAAGGCCCGCAACGAGGCCCTGACCCAGAATCTGGCGGCGCTTCAATCGTCCAGAGAGGAGCTCCAGCACAGCCTCAGCGCCCGGCTCCAGACCGTCCAGGACCGGGCGATCACCCTGGAAAAGA
>CAZCKP010000142.1:0-2481 GCA_964499295.1 uncultured Synergistaceae bacterium
AAGACGAAAAGGTAAATCCAGAAATCAAGGGGCCGCCCTCGGGAGAGGAACGGCCCCTTGATTCGTCTTCTAATTCGTCTTCGAGGCAACGGGTATCGGCCCTGGGCTAGGGATGGCCCCGCAGAAAACGCTGAACGATGTAAAAAGCTGCTAGATCGTCCACGTCCCTGGGAGGCATCAGCATCGACAAAGGCAATAGCCTTCGAAAGCCCCTTGGCTTGTGAAGGCTCCAATAGACGCTTCGAGCCTCCAAGGTGGTGTTTTTCTCCGGCACCGTCTCCAGCGGGAGGTCCAAGGTGGACAGAGCCGGCAGGAAGAGCTCCCGGCCAGTTCCGCTGCCGCAACAGATCCGCTCCAACCGGTCCCGGTCGCCGGGGCCTCGCTCCAGCGTCCAGCCCTCCAGGGCCTTCCAGTCCTCCTCCAGGAGACCATCGAGAAAGGCTCCCAGCGACGGCGTGGGGGTGATGCCCGAGAGGCAAAGCTCTCCCACTGGGGTGGTCAATGCCCAACCGAACTTGGAACGACCGGGGTCTACGCCAAGGATCATCCTCGATCACCGGGCAGAGTGCTGCCCCAACGAGGATAGAGCCAGAGCATCCACTGGTCGGGATGCTCCAGAATCCAGCGGCTGATCAGGTCGTTGCAGGCCCTCAGGGCCAGGGCCTCGTCGCTACCGAAGACGGCGCCACTGGGGTCCTCCAGAGGCGCCGAGAAGATGAGCCGGTGGGTGAAGCCGTCGGGATTGCGGATCACCTGGGCCGGGATCACGGCGGCAGCGAACTTGGCTGCCAGCTTAGCAGGCCCCAGCGGGGTGCTGGCTGGGAAGCCCAAAAAGGGCACCACCAGGCCCTTTTCCTTAGCGTCTTGGTCCATCAATATGGCCAACATCTCGCCTCGGCGCAGACAGGCCAGGGCGGCCTTGAGGCCCTGGCCCTTGGTGACGTTGTGGGATCCCGCGTAGGACCGCAGCTCCATCAGCAGCGCCGTCATCCTGGGGTCACGCTGATCGGCGCCGATCACGTTAAGCCGGTAGCGCCGGGACATAAAGGCGTTGGCGATCTCCCAGTTGTCCAGATGGCCCAGCATGAAAATCACCGGACGTCCCTGCCGGGCGGCTTTTTCCACGTGTTCCAGTCCCTGAACCGAGAGATAGCGGTCCACTTCCTTGACCAGCTTGGGCATCCTCAGGAACTCGGCGGCCGACCGGCCCATATTCCTATAGGAGCCCCTGACGATCCGGCGGGCCAGGGTAGGCCCCAGGCCCAGGATCCTGACACAACGGGCCTCGGCGGCGTCGACCCGCTTTTTACATAGCAGCCAGACCAACAGCCCCAGCCAACCGCCGAGGCGCACCGCCCAACGGTGAGGCAACCACAGCAGAAGCCTTCTCAGGACGGTGACGGCCCTCCAATAAAATTCCTGCATCGACCTTTTCCTTTCCCCGAGGGCTGGATCCCGGTTAGGATGGCTCTAGCGGCTTTTGCCCTGGGCCGCCACGGCCTCAGCAGCGGCCTTGACGGTCTCGGGATCGCCCAGGTAGCGGTGGCTCAGCGGCGCAAGGTCATCGTCGAGTTGGTAGACCAGCGGCACGCCGGTAGGGATGTTGAGGTCTACTATGGCGCCGTCGTCGATGCCGTCCAGGTACTTCACTAGGGCCCGGAGGCTATTGCCGTGGGCCGTCACCAACAGCCTCTTGCCCGAGCGGATGGCCGGCGCCAGCACGTCGTTCCAATAGGGCAACACCCGTTGCACCGTGTCCTTCAGGCACTCCGTCAGGGGCAATTCCTGGGGACTCAGGGCGGCGTAGCGAGGGTCCCGGCCAGGATAGCGGGGGTCCTGGGGCTCCAGAGCCGGCGGGGGAACATCGTAGCTGCGGCGCCAGAGCTTGACCTGGGCCTCGCCGGCCTGGGCCGCCATTTCGGCCTTGTTGTAGCCCTGCAGGGCCCCGTAATGGCGCTCGTTGAGCCTCCAGTGGCGGTACTGGGGGATCCACATCAGGTCCATCTCCTCCAGGGCCAGCCACTGGGTCTTGATGGCCCGACGCAGATAGGAGGTGTGGGCCTCGTCGAAGGTCAGCCCATGGGCCTTCATCAGTCGCCCCGCCTCCTGGGCCTCGGCGATGCCCCGCTCCGAGAGGTCCACGTCGGTCCATCCCGTGAAGCGGTTCTCCCGGTTCCACTGGCTCTCGCCGTGGCGCAACAGCACCAATTGATAGGTCATGGTCTTTACCTCCACTTCCTGCCGCCTTGGCGGCCTAGGGCAAGACGTTCCCGTCGGGTCGCCTGCCCTGCCTGGTTCTTATCTGAATCCTTATCCAGCCTTAAGGATACCGCAAAAATCCCAAAACCGCACCGCCCCTTTTAGCCTTTCGCAATTTGGGCTCGACACAAAAAAGCCCCGCCTCGGCCCCTGCAAAGGGGAGAAGCGGGACTGGATGAATTGGATTTACTTGGCGTAGTACTCCACCACGACCTGCTCGTC
>CAZCKP010000143.1:0-2472 GCA_964499295.1 uncultured Synergistaceae bacterium
TGACCTGCTGATTACAAGTCAGCTGCTCTACCAACTGAGCTACGCCGGCCCGACAGGAACCAATTATAGGGACTTTTTGCCGAAAGTCAACGGGCACCGGCGCCGATTGTCGCCTCTGGGTGGGGCTTTAGAGCTTTTCCAGCTTTTCCTCCACGGCCTGGACTTTGCCCTCCATGGTGAGCTCCTTGTCCCGGCGGTCGTCGATTCTCAGGATGGTACTAACCCGCTGGACTCCCTTGGCAAAGGGGCTTTCGTGGGCCTCCCGGATAGCGGCCAGCACTTCGTCTAGCTCGCCCTCTAGGATGGTGCTCATGGGGGTCAGCATCACCTTCAGGTCGTGGGAGCGCAGGATCTTCTCGGCGTCGGCCACGTAATAGCTGGTACCGCCGGGGCCGGGAATTCTGGGGGAGATGACGACTTCTGCGATGACTTTGGGCATTGACCTCGCCTCCTGATGTGGTGTTTTTTCGGGGATCCTGGACAGTGACCAGGCCGAAGGGGATGAAGGCCCCTAGGTTTCAGTATACTACAAAGATTGCGACGAAGACAGCGCCGGCCCCTGTGGCCTCTGGAGGAGAGCAGAAGGCCGTCACAGCACCAGGAAGCGCCGGGCGATCTCGAAGTAGACGATCAGGCCGAAGACATCCACCACCGTGGTGATCAGGGGGCCCGACATGATGGCGGGGTCCAGCTTGACGGCTCGGGCCACCATGGGCAAAAAGGCGCCGGCCAGGTTGCCCATCAGCACCACCGCGGCGATGGAGACCCCCACGGCCATGGCCACCGCCGGGCCGGTGCCGATGGTGTAGGCCCGAACCAGGCCCAGCACCGCCAGGGAGAGGCCCAACAGCAGGCCGGTGCAGCTCTCGCGAAAGAATATTTTGCCCACGTCGCGCCACCGGATGGATCCCAGGGTCATGCCGCGAATCATCAGCGTGGCGGCCTGGGTGCCGGCGTTGCCGCCGGTGCCGATCAGCAGGGGGATGAAAAAGGACAGGGCTACCACCTGTTCCAGCACCGGCGAGTAGTGCTTCAGCACCGACGAGGTAAAGGCCTCGGTGACGATGCAGATCAGCAGCCACAAAAAGCGCTTGCGGGCCACCGTCAGCAACTGGGCGTCGAGGTAGTGCTCCTCCACGGGCTCGATACCGGCCATGCGCTGAAAGTCCTCGGTGGCTTCTTCTTCCACCACGTCCAGCACGTCGTCGAAGGTGATGATACCCACCAACCGCTCTTCCTTGTCTACTACCGGCACGGTGTGGAGGTCGTAGCGGGAGATAACCTGGGCCACTTCCTCCTGGTCGTCAGTGGTGGACACCGACACGGGGGCCCCGTCCATGATGGATTCCACCGGGGTGGAGGGGTCGGCCAGGATCAGGTCCTCCAGGTCCACCACCCCCAGGAGGTGGCGCTGGGGATCGGTGACGAAGCAGAAATAGATGGTCTCCTTGCTGCTGGCGGTCTCACGGATCCGGGTCAGCGCCTCGGCGGCGGTCATGGTGGCCTCCAGGTCGATGTACTCCGGCGTCATGATGCGGCCCGCCGAGCCCTGGCGATAGCCCAGCAGGCGATGGGCCAGCTGGCGCTCCTGGGGCGAGAGCTGGAGCAGCAGCCGCTTGACGGTCTTGGCCGGCAGCTCGTCGAAGAGCTCGGTGCGGTCGTCGTCGGACATCTCCTCGAGGATCTCGGCCACTTCGGCGTCGGAGGCGTGGTCCAGGAAGCTCTGTTGGACGTCGATGTCCAACAGCTCGAAAACTTCGATGGCCAGGTCCTTGGGCAAGAGCCGTAAATAGAGCACCAACCGGGCCGAGGGAAGCTCTTCCAAGCCCTCGGCGATGTCGATGGGCTCCAGGGCCGACAGCTTTTCCTTAGCCAGGCGGTAGTTCTTCTGGGCGATTAGGGACTCGATTTCCTGAAGGGGTTGGGTATCGTCGTATTCGTAGAGGGACACGGGAAACTCTCCTTTTCGCGCACAGCCAGGGGCCCCCCTGGGCGCGTCGGGAGAGAAAGGGCCTTCTCAGAGACGGGGGAGGGAGCCGCTGGGATCCTGGGTAGTTGTGTCACCGCCGGCCTTGGGCGGCGCAGCTTCTGACCATAACGGGACTGTACAACAGCAACTGTCCATAGGAAGAGGCTCTTCTCCTTTTCCGTCGGGGCTGAGGTCCGCCAAGGCGGACCCTGGAAGGGCCGAAGCCCCTCCAGGCCCTATGATACACTCTTTCGGAAAAGCCGGTCAAGAAAGACAGGCAAAAAAAGAGGGAACAGAGCGACGCTCTGCTCCCTCTTGGGTTCTGCGGGTTCTGATCCGGTGCTTCTCGGGGTTTTCCCGGTATTCTTGGACTGAACAGAGGGCCCCGAGGCGAAGTTTAACGCTTGGAGAACTGGAACTTGGCGCGGGCGCCCTTGCGGCCGAACTTCTTGCGCTCCACCATGCGGGCGTCGCGGGTGAGCATGCCGGCTTTTTTCAGGACT
>CAZCKP010000144.1:0-2460 GCA_964499295.1 uncultured Synergistaceae bacterium
CCCTGATCCTCAACGGCGGCGAGGGACTGGTGAAGATCATCGCCGGCAAGGAGTTTGGCGAAGTGCTGGGGTTGCACATCATCGGCCCCAGGGCCACGGATCTGATCTGTGAAGGCGCCCTGGCCATCGGCGAAGAAATGACCCTGGACGAGATCATCGCCACTATCCACTCTCACCCTACCGTCACCGAGACCATCCGGGAAGCGGCCCTTCACGCCGAGAAGAGGGCCATTCACTACTCCAACAAGTAACGTCGGCAGCGCCGACCACGACGGGTCTATTTCGTCCAGTCCCGTGAAATCCCACTGCGGGACTGGACTGCTTTGTGCCCCCACTACGTTGATTACCAAGGAGATCCTCCCAAAGATGGCCAAAGAAAAGGCTCAGACCCCCTCGAGCTCCGCCCTGAGTCCCCAGGTTCTGCAGGTCCTGGGAAAGCACCTGTCTCCCCAGAAGGAGCGGGCCTTGCTGATATTTACCATGGTGACCACCGCGTCGCCGCTGTTGCTGGGGGCTCTGTGGTGGCACCGTATCCCCGAGACGGTGGTAACGGGGTTGAGAAACTTTAGGGGCGAAGACGATTCCCTGCCCAGATTCGTCGTGGCCTTCGGCATGGCCGGGCTCTTCTGTCTACTGGAAGCTATCGCCCATATGCAGCTCCGGCGGTGTCAGCAGGCCATGGTCTTGCCCCCGGGCCCGATACGCTTTTTCGGCCGATGGGGGGTCCCGGTGCTGTCGGTGCTTCTCTCCAGCGCCCTGATCCACTACGGAGCGGGGGCTGAGGTATTGCCCCGCACCTTCCTGGTGCCCTGTCTGATCGCCCTGGCGCTGCAGCTTCTGGGGAGCCACATGTTGGATTGTCCTCGAGAGGCTCTGATCGCCCTAAGGCTATCGCCTTGCCAAAGAGACCAGGCCTGGAAGGCCCTCCACCGCTTCGCTGGGCTGTGCTGGCTCTCCGTTGGCGCTGCCCTGCTGTGCTGGACCATGGTGAGCCCCGGGACCGCTCCTATTGCCGCTGCCGTCGCTATTCTTTCGCTTCTGGCGCCGCTGCTTTACGGCTCTTTGAGAAAGGGCGACGATTAAACCGCCCCGAACCTACGGCCCCATAGGCCTATATGGAGAGAGAAAGGGGTGCTGAACTATGGCTTCGATCACGCGATACCTAGAGACAGGGTCCCTGGACCCGGCCTACAACCTGGCCTTTGAGGAACTGGTGCTTCGCTGCCGGAAAGAGGGCAACTATCTCATACTGTGGCAAAACGACAATACCATCGTCATCGGTCAGAACCAGATCGCCGAAGCCGAGATCAACCGCTCCTTTGTTGAGGCCCACGGGATTCGGGTGGTGCGGCGGACCACCGGCGGTGGTGCGGTGTACCACGACCTGGGAAACCTCAATTACTCCTTCATCACCGACAGCGGCGACGCTCAACGGCTGACGATGGAGCATTTCACCGGCCCCGTGGTGGAGGCCCTTCGCGGTTTGGGCCTTCGGGCCGAGGCTTCGGGCAGAAACGACATCTTGGTGGAGGGCCGCAAGGTCTCCGGCACTGCCCAGCGCATGGCCGGCGGTCGGATCCTGCACCATGGCACCCTTTTGTTCGACTCCAACGCCGAAATGGTGGCTGGAGCCCTTCGGGCCGATCCCTCGAAGTTCAAGGCCAAAAGCGCCAAATCGGTGCGCAGCCGGGTGGGCAATATCCGCGCCTTTCTGACCCAGGACATGGACCTTCCGGCTTTTTGGGCCTATCTGCGCACCGCCTTGGCAGCGGGCGAACTGGTCCAGGACGCCCTTACGCCCCAGGAGCTGGAGGCCGTATCGGAGTTGAAGCGCGGTAAATACGACACCTGGGACTGGAACTTCGGACGGGCTCCCCGGTTCGACATGGTGAACAAAGGCCGCTTTGAAGGCGGTACCTTGGAGGTGGGCGTCCAGGTCCAGGAGGGACGGATCGCCGAGATAGGCTTTTACGGCGATTTCCTGGCGCTGACCTCCCTGGGAACCTTGACGGAGGCGCTGAAGGGATGCCCCTTCCGAAAAGAAGATGTGGCGGCCCTGCTGGAGGGCTTTTCGCTACCGGAACTTTTTGGCGCCATCAGGTCCGAAGAGGTTCTGGAAGTGCTGTTTCCGGGGGATCCAGCCCGGCTCTCCCATCAGGACCCAGAGCCCCAACCCTAAAGAAACCCGAGGGAAGACCCTCGCCTATTTTGCATATGCAGTCTGGAACGATGGCAATTTGACCGAGATGACCAAGGGGAAGGAGGCCCAGTCGTCAGCCTCGATCCATGGCTTTATATGGACTGGATTCTCAAATAATTTCTTTCAGAAAGGAATTGGTGCTATGAAAGGCTACAAGGCTTTCATGAAGAGGATTACCAAGGTCGAAATTTTCGTCCTCTGCGTTATCACGGTCTTGATTTCGGCCATTACCTTCATGAACGTGCTTTCTAGGTTCGTGT
>CAZCKP010000145.1:0-2403 GCA_964499295.1 uncultured Synergistaceae bacterium
GCCCATGACCAGCGACGGCAAGGTGGTAATCCCCCTGAGCGAGCGCATCGCCGGCCGCACCTCCCTGGAGGACATCGTCGATCCCCAGACTGGAGAGCTCATCGTGGCCCGCAACGACTTGATCGATCGCGCTGCCGCCCAGAGGATCGAGGAGGCCGGACGGGATCACGTCTGGGTCCGCAGCCCCTTGAGCTGCGAAGCCTCCTATGGCATCTGCCAGAAGTGCTACGGTACCGACCTGGCCACCCGGCGGATGGTCAACATCGGCGAGGCCGTGGGGGTGGTGGCGGCTCAGTCCATCGGCGAGCCCGGCACCCAGCTGACCATGCGGACCTTCCACACCGGCGGCGTCCGCATCTCCGGCGAGGACATCACCCAGGGCCTTCCCAGGATCGAGCAGCTCTTCGAGGTGCGCCGCCCCAAGAAGGTGGCCATCCTCTCGGGTATCAACGGCAGAGTCGCCGAGATCCGAGAGCTAGAGGGCAAGCGCAAGGTCATCCTGGAGGGCACTCCGCCCGACAGCGACCAGGAGCAAAAGGTGACCTACAGCATCCCAGCTTCCCAGAGCCTGCTGGTGGAGGAGGGCCAGGAGGTGGCTGCCGACACGTTGCTCACCGATGGCTACCTGGACCCCCAGCAGCTTCTGGAAGTGCAGGGCCAGGAGGCGGTGCAGAAATACCTGGTGGACAGCATCCAGGAGGTCTACCGCTCCCAGGGCGTGTCCATCAACAACAAGCACATCGAGGTGATCCTGCGCAAGGTGGCCCCTATCAACAGGCTTCGGGTCATCGACGAGGGCGACACCTCCCTGGTGGCCGGCGACCTGGTCTGGACGGCCAACGTGGAGCGAGAGGTGGCCGAGCTGGAGCGGGAGAACCAGCGCAGCCTCGACGAGGCCCTGCAAAACCTCAGCGGCAAGGTCTTCTGCGGCGCCGTGGGCAACCTGCGCAACGTCAACGTGGCCGAGGCGAAAAACACCGAGGCCGACGCCGCCTTGATCCGGGGTCTTATGGAGCCGGGCCAGCCTGTGGCGGAGCTGTTCTTCTCCGACGACCAGGGACCGTTGAAGGTGGTAGTCGGCGAGGCCGCCTTCCGCAAGGAGATGAAGGGCTACGAACTGGTGGAGCCCTTCGAGAAGGATGGCAAGGTCATAGCCCCGGGCCAGGAGCTCACCCTGAGCCATCTGGCAGCCATCACCGCCTGCGAGCCCACGCCGCTGCAGTTCCGCGACGTGGAGCGGCTGCGCAAGTTGATTGACACGGGCTATCTGGCCGCCGACGTGCTGAGCCCCCAGGGCGTGATAGCCCACACCGACCAGCTGATCACCGCCGAGGTGGTGGAGGCCATCCGCAGCAATCCCGTGGCCTCCATCAAGATCTGGCGATCGGTGGAGCGGGCCGTAGTGGCCGACGTGCTCCAGGAGAAGCTGATCAATCGGATCTGGGGCAAGCCCATTCGGCTGGCCATCGACGCCGACGGCGAGGCCCTGGTCAACAGCAGCAAGATCGTCGACGGCAGCATCATCCGCGGCCTGGTGGATGGCACCCTCCAGGGCGTGGCCTTTGAAAGCGACGACGACGGCCACTTGACCAGAGAAGCGGCCCTCCAGGAGGTGCTGTCGGACCTGGCCTACGGCAAGATCCTATTGGAGCCCCTGGTGGGGTCCGACGGAGAGGTGATCCTCAAGGCCGGCACCGAGATCAAAAATCCCCAGATCGCCCAGCTGGTCCAGGCCAACGCCAAGGAGCTGGTGATGCGGCCCCTCTTCGCCCAGAGCGAGACGCTGAACCTCATCAGCCGGGTCACCTTCGTCCGCAAGCTCCGGGTGGGGCCGGTGTGCAAGAAGTTCATCCACGGCATCACCAAGGCCGCCCTGGCCACCGAGAGCTTCTTGAGCGCCGCCTCGTTCCAGCAGACCGCCCAGATCCTGGCAGGCGCTGCCGTGCGGAGCCAGGTGGATCACCTGATGGGCCTGAAGGAAAACGTGATCATCGGCCATCTGATCCCCGCCGGCACCGGCATCGAGCGGTTCCAGGGCATCACCGTCACCGAGAAGAACACCGGTGAAGAGGCTCCCCAGGAGGACCCCGGCGAAGCACTCCAGGACTCTCAAGAACCCCAGGTCCCTCAGGACCTCCAGGGCGAAAGCTGCGACGTCGATGAGACCGGCGAAGGCGCCTCCGAGGCCTCGGCTCCGGAAGAGGCTCCCGAGGAGGAACTTTAGGGAAGCCCTGACCGCGCCGGATCCGTACTGAGATCGCCCAGGCTACGCCAGATCAGAACTATAGCCACAGCTATTACAAAAGCGCCTCCCCGGCTTGCCCTGCCAGGGAGGCGCTTTCTATTTCAAAAATCGCTATTTCAAAAAGGGCCTACTTGTCCCAAAGGCGCTACATAGCCAAC
>CAZCKP010000146.1:0-1380 GCA_964499295.1 uncultured Synergistaceae bacterium
AACCTGTGACCTCTTCCGTGTGAAGGAAGCGCTCTTCCGCTGAGCTAATCACCCGACTGGGGCATTATATAGGCTTTTTTCGGAAGATGCAAGGCCCTGGCTTCTCGGCTAAACCGCCATTTTGCCCAGAGGCCGGCCTTCAAAATCCCTTTGACTTGTCTTGACAATAGGGGGAGAGGCTGGTAATCTATCGTCTGTAGATCGGCGTTGGCACTCAAGGCCATGGAGTGCTAACATAGAAACGAGGCGTTGAAAGTGCTGACAGAGCGACAATTGGAAATCGTGCTCGCCGTGGTCTATGAGTACATCCAAACCGGCGAGGCCGTAGGCTCCCGGACTCTGTCGCGGAAGTTCCTGAGGAGCCACAGCGCCGCCACCATCCGCAACGAGATGGCCGATCTGGAGGAGATGGGCTATTTCACCCAGCCCCACTCCTCGGCGGGGCGGTTGCCCACTTCCCGGGCCTTCCGGGTCTACGTGGATTCGATCCTCCATCGCCCGTCATCGCCCAAGCCTGGAGTTCAGGCCAAGGTGCAGCAGATGCGCCAGCAGCTCCAGGGCTTAGAGAGCCGCCTGGCGGAGATCTCCCGCTTTCTCGGTCGCCTGACCCAGTGCCTGGGCCTGGCTGCCGTGAGGGTTATCGATCAGCTGAAGTTCCAGAAGGTGGACTTCGTCAAGACCTCAGCGTCGACGATGGTGCTGATCCTGGTGTTGGAGGGCGGCGTGGTCCAGCACCGCCACCTGGCGGTGCGGTCCGAGCTGAGCCAGGAAGACCTGGACGAGCTGGCAGGGGAGATCAACCGCCTGGGATCGGGCAAGGCTTGGCAGGAGGTGCGGGAACCTCTGTATCGTTACCTGGCCCAACGGTTGGCCCATTGGGATCGCTACCGCCCCACGGTGGAACAGGTAGACACGCTGATGCTTCGCCAGAGCCCGGCCCTAGCCAGCTCTACCGGCGGCTTTCGCGAGCTGATGGGCGCCGCGGGGTTGGAAGATCTGGGCCGGTTCCAGGCCATCTGCTCCCTCTTGGATGAGGACCAGGGCCTGGAGGACCTGATCCAGCACTACAGTGTCGAGGATGGCTTTAAGGTGACCATCGGTAGCGAGAACGCTCTGCCGGCCATGCAGAACTGCTCGGTCATGATGGCCTCGGCCTCTACCGGCGGCCGTCAGGCCGTGGTGGGCCTCATCGGGCCCATGAGGATGAACTACGAGCACTCCATCGCTGTGCTCGAGGCGGCCCTGAGAGGGCTCCATAGACCAGCCGATGAGGAGGAGGTGTCCTGATGGAGATGGAAGAAAAGGAACAAAAGCAAGGCCAGGAGCAGGAGCAGGAGCAGGAGCAGGAGCAGGAGCAGGAGCAGGAGCAGGAGCAGGAGC
>CAZCKP010000146.1:1480-2298 GCA_964499295.1 uncultured Synergistaceae bacterium
AGGAAAGCCTGGCCCCTCCCCAGGAGGAACTCCAGGAAGGGCTATCGGAGGACATCGCAGCTGAGCTGGAGGCCCTAAAGGCCGAGCGGGATCGGTTCCACGCCCTGGCGGCCCAGGCCCAGGCCGATGGGATCAACTATCGCCGATGGGCGGAAAAGGAGATGCAGCGACTGCGTCAGCAGGGCTCTGAGCGGGCGGTACTGGCCATGGTCCCGGTGTTGGACAATCTGGAGCGGGCTCTGGAGTCCACCGATTCCAGCGATATAGCTTCGATCGTCACGGGACTGCGCATGGTCCGGGACCAGTTCGGTAACGCCCTGGGGGGACTGGGCGTCCAGATCGACGATCCCATGGGTCAGCCCTTTTCGCCGGCACTCCACGAGGCCGTAGCCATGGTGGATGTGCAGAGCGACCAGGACGGGTTGATCCAACAGGTCTATCAGAAGGGCTATCGCCTGGCGGAAAAGACTATCCGTCCCGCCAAGGTGGTCGTGGGCCGCTACGTAGCTCCTCCCCAGCCCGAGACCGAATCCGAGGCCGAAGCCTAGGCCTGGCATACTTTAATACACATTCCATAGGGCTAGTTGGATTTCGAGATAGAGCGCGACCATAATTTCAGGAAAACTTCAGAGGTGACTCTAGAATGGCAAAAGTAGTAGGCATCGACCTGGGTACCACCAACAGCTGCATCGCCGTGATGGAAGGCGATCAGGTTACCATCATCCCCAACTCTGAGGGAACCCGTACCACCCCTTCGGTGGTGGCCTTCACCAAGGAAGGGGAGCGCCTGGTAGGCCAGCTGGCCAAGCGCCAGGCCA
>CAZCKP010000147.1:0-2260 GCA_964499295.1 uncultured Synergistaceae bacterium
TCGAGTCCGGAAGTCGGCTCCAGCTTGTAACTACCCCCCGCAGGGCAAAGCCCTGCGGGGGGTTTTGTGTTGCTATGGCTGTTGAGAACTGCTCCGTCGGTCCTCTGTGCTAAGATAGAGCGAAGGAAAGTCGTAGAACGAGGAGGCTCTGGTCTTAAATGCAAGGCGCCGAGACGAGTTTAATCAAGTTCATGGAAGGCGATGACAACCGCTACGTCATCCCGGTGTACCAGCGGAAATACTCCTGGGAACTGGATAACTGTAGACAACTGTACAGCGATTTGAAAAAGATATTCCGCGACGGACGGCAGAGCCACTTCTTCGGAAGCGTAGTCTCCGCCGTGGTCCCTTCAAGGGGCAAAATGCTTTACCTCGTTATCGACGGCCAGCAGCGGCTGACTACGGTGACTCTATTGCTTTTGGCTGTCCGAAACCTCCTTCGGAAGGGCAGGATCAGTTCTGAGAAGAGAGAGCTCCATGAGGAGATTAACGGGCGTTTCCTGGTCTCTCGCTGGGCGGAACCGGACGATCAGATCAAGCTGCGGCCTGTTAAGGGCGACCAAGAGGCCCTGAAGAAGCTCTTCGGCGACGAGGAGGACTACGATCAGGCCTCGAGGTTGACGGCTAACTACCGGTTCTTCTGCGAGCAGCTGCTATCAGGAGAGCTATCACCCGACGAGATCTTCGACGCCGTAAAGCGACTGGAGATCATCAGCATCACCCTGGACCAGGGCGATAACGCCCAGCTGATCTTCGAGAGCCTTAACTCCACCGGCCTGGCCTTGACCGAAGGCGACAAGATCCGAAACTACGTACTCATGGGACAGGAGCCGGATGATCAGCGACGGCTCTACGAGGATTATTGGACCGTCATTGAGGGGTGCACAGGCGGCGATATTAGCAATGTCAAGCGAGGCGACGACAGCCTCAGCCCTTTTGTGCGAGACTACCTCAGCATTAAGCGACAAAAAACTCCCAACGAAAAGGACGTCTATCAAACCTTCAAGAGCTACGCCGAATCCCAAGGCCTCCCCATGGAAAAGCTATTGGAGGACCTGAAGCGCTACAGCCGCCTTTACCAGAAGCTGACAAGGGGCTGCAGCGGCACCGGCGACAGAGCCCTGGACGGATGCCTCTACAGGATGAAGTATCTGGACATGACCGTTACCAGGCCTTTCTTCTTGGAAGTGCTGCGGCTCCACCAAGAGGGGGCCCTTGACGTCGGCGAAGTGAGCCAGATTTTCCAGATAGTGGAGGCCTATCTGTTCCGCCGAAACGTCTGCGGAGTGCCTACCAACTCTCTGAATAAGATCTTTGTGACCCTTAACAGAGACATCCAGCGGTACGACGGTTCCTGCGAGGACTACCTCCAGAAGTTCATCTACGCTCTGCTATCCAACAGGGGAAACGGACGATTCCCCGACGATAAAGAATTCGCCGAGGCTCTGGCGACAAGGGAAATCTACCGTGATATGAGGGGCCGGTACAGAAACTATTTATTCGAGCGCTTCGAGAACTGGGGCACCCTGGAGACCAAGGACGTCTACGGCCATCTGGAGGCTCAAGACTACTCTATAGAGCACATTATGCCCCAAAAGCTGACGCCGGCGTGGCGGGCCGCCTTGGGCCCCGAAGCTGAAGAGATCCACGGGACCTGGCTTCACCGGCTGGCCAACCTGACCTTGAGCGGCTATAACGCTAGCTTAAGCAACAGCTCCTTCGCCGAAAAACGGGACGCCTCCAAGGGCGGCTACAGGGCCAGCGGATTGAGGATGAATCAGAAAATCGCCGCGAAAGAGTCCTGGGGCCTGCCGGAGTTGGAGGAACGCTGCCGAGAGATGGTAGACCAGGCCAAGGAGATTTGGCCCTATCCACAGACTTCCTTTGTCCCGGCGAAGCGGGAGAGGGAGCTGGAGTTCTGTTCGCTAGACGATGAGTCGGAAGATCTCACCAGCAGGAACATCGAAAAATACAGTTATCAGAACTACCAGCAGTCGGTGGGCTCTTGGGCGGAGATGTTAATTCAAGTCGTAGAACTGCTGCACCAACAGGACAAAAGCGTCCTCTATGGCCTGGTCAAGGGCGATAATGTGGAGGGACTTTCCCAGTACATCAGCGCCACCGAAAAAGATCTGCGCACCCCTAAGCGGATCGACGACGGCATTTACTTAACGACCAACAGCTCCACTGGGGCAAAAATGGTCCTTTTGCGAAGGCTCTTCGCTCTCTACGGAGCAGACCCCGCTGACTTAGTGTTTTA
>CAZCKP010000148.1:0-2252 GCA_964499295.1 uncultured Synergistaceae bacterium
CTATGATCGACATCAAGTTGTTGCGCAACGACCCCGAGCTGGTGAAGGCCAACATCCGCAAGAAGTTCCAGGACCAGAAATTGCCCCTGGTGGACCAGGTTCTGGAGCTGGACCGGGAGTTCCGGGAGTGCAAGACCAGAGCCGATGAGCTTCGAAGCCTACGGAACTCCACCAGCAAGGAGATCGGCGGCCTCATGGCCCAGGGCAAACAGGACCAGGCCGAGGCCAAAAAGGCCCAGATAGCCGCCATGGCCCAGGAGCTGGAGGACTTGGCGGCCCGGGAGGAGGAGCTGGAGGCCCAGATCCGGGAGCGTATGATGGTCATCCCCAACATCATCGACGACTCGGTGCCCCTGGGCAGGGACGACAGCGAGAACGTGGAGCGCCAGCGCTTCGGCGAGCCCAGGGTTCCCGACTTCGAGGTGCCCTACCATGTGGACATCATGGAGCGCCTGGCCGGTATCGACCTGGAGAGCGCCCGCCGCACCAGCGGCAGCGGCTTCTATTTCCTCCGGGGCGACGTGGCCCGGCTCCACTCGGCCATTTTGACCTATGCCAGGGACTTCATGATCGACCGGGGCTTTACCTATTACATTCCCCCCTTTATGATCCGGGGCAACGTGGTCAGCGGCGTCATGAGCTTCACCGAGATGGAGAACATGATGTACAAAATCGAGGGTGAGGACCTCTATCTCATCGGCACCAGCGAGCACTCCATGATCGGCAAATTCATCGACACCATCTTGGAAGAAGAATCGCTGCCCCAGGCCCTGACCAGCTATTCCCCCTGTTTCCGCAAGGAAGTGGGCGCCCACGGCATCGAGGAGCGAGGGGTCTACCGGATTCACCAGTTCGAGAAGCAGGAGATGATAGTGGTCTGCAAGCCCGAGGACAGCCCCTATTGGTTCGAGCGGCTCTACAGCCTGACGGTGGAGTTCTTCCGCAGCCTCGACGTGCCGGTGCGCACCCTGGAGTGCTGTTCCGGCGACCTAGCGGACCTGAAGGTCAAGAGCCTGGACGTGGAGGCCTGGTCGCCGCGGCAACAAAAGTACTTCGAGGTGGGCAGCTGCTCCAACCTGGGCGACGCCCAGGCCCGCCGCCTGGCCATCCGCATCCGCGGCGAAAAGGGCAACTACCTGGCCCACACCCTGAACAACACAGTGGTGGCGCCGCCTCGGATGCTCATCGCCTTCCTGGAAAACAACCTCAACGCCGACGGAACCGTCAGGATCCCCGCTCCCCTGCGGCCCTACATGGGCGGCAAGGAGCAGATCGGCTAGGATCCCATCTTTCGCCCACTGTAAACTCAAAAAAGGGGACCGCCCGCTGTGGCTGTCCCCTTTTTCGTCTTTCCTGCCTCCCCTTTCCTAGCCCTGGAGCCCCAGGCCAGGCCTTTGAGGGAACTGGTGGTTCCCCGGGAAGTTCAGAAAGTTTTCAAAGATATAAAAACAAAAGTTCCTCCTTGACGCCAAAAAATGAACTATGCTATCATCGCCCCATGCTCGAAACAGCGGTTCACAAAAATCATTTTTATAAACGCAAGGAGGAAATCCCATGTTCAAGAAGACCCTGGCCGCTGCTCTGGCGGCTACCGCTCTGGCCGCTTCGTCGGCTCTGGCCTACGACCCCGCCCAGACCAGCCTGTTGGTGGGCACATCCTGCACCTATCCGCCCTACGAGTTCGTGGACACCGAGGGAAAGCCAGCGGGCTTTGACATCGACTTGATGAACGCCCTGGGCGAAAAGATGGGCAAGGAGATAGAGTGGTTCGACACGGGCCGTTTCGACGCCCTGCTGGCGGCCCTTTCGGCCGGCAAGGTGGACTGCGCCATCGCAGGCATCAGCGCTACCCCCGAGCGGGCCGAGCGGATGCTCTTCTCCGATGTCTACGAGGTGTCCCACAGCGCTTTCCTGGTGGCCGCCAATCAGGAGATGGCCAGCCTGGAGGACCTGAAGGGCAAGGTGGGCTCGGTCCAGCAGGGCACCGTCCAGGAGACCTTCCTGATGCCCATCGCCGACCAGTATGGCTTTACCCTGAAGATCTTCCCCAAGTTCGACGATTGCGTGCTGGACATGGTGACGGGCCGCACCGACTTCTCGCTGATGGACATCCCAGTGGCTCAGCAGTACATGTCCATGGACAACTTTAGCGGCAAGGTGAAAATCGCCTTTACCTACCAGATCACCGGCGCCGGCAAGGCCATCGCCCTGCCTATGGGTAACGACGCCCTGAAGGCGGAGCTGGACGCGGC
>CAZCKP010000149.1:0-2128 GCA_964499295.1 uncultured Synergistaceae bacterium
ATGATGATCGCCGTTGACGGCACCCTGGGAAAGGTCGTAGCCGGAGGGCTGGGGATCTACTGGATCAAGGGATACTTTTCCACGCCGGCGGGCCACACCCTCCGCAGCCTGGGCAAGCCCTCGGCCACCAAGACCCTGGGCCAGGCCCTGACCGACGTCTACACCCTCCAGAAGGAGCAGGATCCGCCGATCTACCTGAACTGCGGCATGGTGGGCGGCGGCACGGTGTTCAACGGCATCTGCGAGGAGGCCTGGATGACCCTGGACCTGCGCTCCCCCGACGCCCAGGCCCTGGAGAAAGTCACCGACCAGGCCCTGGCCATGATGAGGGACGCCGCGGAGCGCACCGGCGCATCCTTCCGCTACGAGTTCGTCTCCAAGATCCCGGCGGTGCGGCTGGAGAACGCCGAGTCCATCCCCATAGTCCAGACGGTGCTGCAGGTCTGCCAGGAGCTGGGCACTGGGGCGGAGTTGACCTACGAGGGCGCTGCCGATTCCAATATGGGCATCGCCGCCGGCGTGCCCAGCCTGTGCATCGGTATGACCAACTCCGAGGGAGCTCACTCCCTGGAGGAAAAGTCAGAGCTGGATTCGATTTTGTTGGGCCTTCAGACCCTGATCACCATCGTGAACCGCCTCTAGGGGCCGCGGCGCCCCGGAGGTGGACCTGTTCCGCCACAATCTACAGGGAGGAATGACGCAATGAAAAAGGACCTGGGCGTGCAGCCCTATCTCTTTCCCATGCCAGTGCTGATGATCGCCACCTACAACCCCGACGGCAGCACCGACGTGATGAACATGGCCTGGGGCGGCATCTGCGACCAGGACAAGGTGGCGCTGAACCTGAGCCCCGACCACAGGACGGCCAAGAACCTGGAAGTCCGCCGGGCCTTCACCATCAGCGTGGCCGATTTGCCCCACCTGGAGGAGGCCGACTTTTTCGGCACTGCCTCGGCCAATACCATGGAGAACAAATTCCAGCGCTCGGGCCTCCACAGCGTCGCCAGCACCCGGGTCGACGCTCCGGTGGTGGAGGAATTCCCATTGACCCTGGAGTGCAAGGTCCTGGAGATCCAGCGAGACGACGGCTTCCGGGTGGTAGGCCAAATCGTCAACGTCCTGGCCGACGAATCGGTGCTGGACCAGGACGGCAAGGTGGATCCCCAGCGGCTCAACGCCTTCGTCTTCGACCAGTTCCAAAGCGGCTACTACGCCATCGGCCCCAAGGTGGGCCAGGCCTGGAGCAGCGGAAGGAAGTTCCTGGACTAGCGGTTCAGAGCCAGGCGGCGCAAACAGCGCTGCCTGGCTCCAGGTAGTCCAATGGGGTATAATGGCCTTATATCCTGGCCTCGGCCCAGGAGCCCCGGAAGGACGCGGGAAAGGAGCGTTAGGCCATGGAACAGCTATTGCAGCGAACAGAACATACCCTGGTGGGCTACGACGAAAAGGTGGAGTTGCTCTATCAGTACCAGTCAGTGATGAACAGCTACTCCCAGATCCTCCGTGACTACGGCTCGGGGGTCATGCTGAGCGAGGTGGAGGCCCACACTTTGAACTACATCAAGTGGGAAGAGGGCCTTACCGCTACCAGGCTGGTGGAGATCACCGGCAAGACCAAAAGCGGCATTTCCCAGATCCTGCGGCGGCTGGAGGATCACGGCCTGATCCGCCGGGAGGTGAACGACCGCAACCGCCGGGAATACCACATCTACCTCACCGACCTGGGCCACCGCACCTATCACTGCCATTGCAACTACGACCGCACCGCCGTGTTCTCCCAGATCCAATACCTGCTGGAACGGTGCACGCCCCAGGAGATCGACGCTTTTTTCAAGGTGCTGCAACTGCGAATTCAGTGGTTTAAAAAGGTCAACTCCACCTCCGACGAGGCCCAAGAGGCCCCGGAATTGCTCCCGCTCCTCTCTGATCCTAGATTCACCGGGTGCTAGCTGTCCCGGTGAATTTATTTTTTTGATTTAATCTCAAAATTTAGATTTATGACCCTTTCATGGCCACTAATTTCTTTGAATTTATCCCTTGCAAAGAGCCCCTGCCATGGTATACTTAGTCACGGATAGTACAGGGTATTAACTGTTCTTGCTCGTCCATTCGCTTGCTTGTGCGCTAA
>CAZCKP010000150.1:0-2032 GCA_964499295.1 uncultured Synergistaceae bacterium
TGGACCAGGACCTGTTCGACTACGAGACGGTCTGGGCTGCCGCCGGCACCGACCATGCCTTTTTCCCTATCGCCCCGGCCCAACTTATGGACTACGTCCAGGGCAAAAAGGCGCTGCTGAAAAAGGAAGATCCGGCGGGGTAGAACCTAGGGATATAGAAAGTAAATAAAGAATAAATAAAAGAGCTCTCCCCCTGGAGGGACGAATCCGGGCTAGCGTTGCCCGGGCGTTGACTCCAGGGGGAGGGCTTTTCAAGCCTAGCCCCTTGGTGGCGCTTTGTCAATGCCCTGGATAAAACGCCCTGGCGCCTCGGCTTGGACAAAGCGGACAAAATCACTTTGACGGAGCCCCGGCTCTGTGGTATAACCGCGGTAGCCCATAGCGTCACAATCCTATTCGCACTATCCCTATAGGCCGTTCTCCTGGAGCGGCTGTGTCCTTTCTTTACCCCAAGTTTGCCCAAATAGGAATTCCCTTTGGCATCGGGATTATCACGATAATTGCGAATAGCGAGGTCCTCTTCATGCGAAAATTTTCTTTAGCTCATCTGACGGTGCTTGGATGGTCGCCTGCTGAAATGGCCTACAACGCCGCCCTTATCGGCTATGACTGCATCAGCATCAGGAACATCAACATGGGCGTCAAGGGAGAACGGGACTTCTCGATCCCCATCGGCAGCGACCGCTACAACGCCCTGAAGCAGGCCCTGGAGGAGACGGGCATAGAGCTCCACGACATCGAGCTGGCCCGAGTGGTAAAAGACACCGACGTAGCCAGCTACGAGGCGGCCTTTGAGGCCGGCGCTTCGCTGGGCGCCAAGGGCGTAATCTCCAGCATCTGGACCGACGATAGGGACTACTATATGGAGCAGTTCGCCAGTCTCTGCGATCTGGCGGCGAAATACGGCCTTACGGTGAACCTGGAGTTCGTCACCTGGGCCTCGGTGTGGGACCTCCAGGGCGTCCTGGAAGTGATCGATACCGTCAAGCGTCCCAACGCCCGGTTGATGGCCGACACCCTCCACATGTGGCGCTCGGGAGTCACCGCCGATGACCTGGCCGCCTGCCCTCGGGAGCTCTTGGACATGGCCCATATCTGCGACGGCCCCCAGGAGATTCCGGACCGCAGCGACAAGGACGCTCTGATCTTCACCGGCCGCGACGCCCGGCTTTACGTCGGAGAGGGAGCCATCAATATCGCCGACATGGTCAAGGCCCTGCGGCCTGACACGGTGCTGTCGATAGAGCTTCCCCATCTGGTCCGGGTAGCCCAGTATGGCTATACCGAGCACGCCCGCCGCTGCCTGGCCTCCGCCAAGGAATACCTGAAAAACAACGGCCTGGCCTAGGCCCATAGGCCAGGATTTTGTCTGCTCCATCCCCTCTATAAACCAAGCCACAACAAACCCCAGGCCCGCCGGTTGTCGGCGGGGCTGGGGTTCGTTGTGGCCCCCTCTCTGGGATCCTATAGATTTCTCTCTATGGTTATTATCGGAAGACCGTACTGGACACTACTATTTTTGAGATGGTTTAATAAAATTGTGCGAATAGTAGCCAGAGCTGCGATTGCGGCAAAGGGAGGGGCTGGGTCGCCGACCAGTCCCCAAAAGGCCCGGGTGCGCTATGGGAGCCATCAAGGGTTGAATCGAAGGAGCCTCTCCAGGGGCTTCCGCTTTTTGTGATCCAATGCAGCGTATCAGAGCAAAGGCAAGGAAAGTCAAAGTCAAAGGAGCGTGTTGAAAAGTGAAAAAGTTTTCTGTGGTAGCGGCCTTTTTGGCAGTGGCGCTTTTTGCCGCGGCGGCGGTTGCTGCTCCGAGGCAGTTCGGCATCGCCAACGACTCCACCGATGACACCGTCACGGGGCTGATGACCCAGCGGCTCAAGGAGCTCCTGGAAGAGAAGTCCAACGGCGAGTTCCGGGTGGCCACGTTCCCCAATTCCCAGCTGGGTTCCGACGTGGAGATCACCCAGGCCGCCCAGAACGGCGAGTTGGCCTTTGTGGTGCAGAACACGGCTCCTCAGGTGAACTTCGT
>CAZCKP010000151.1:0-2015 GCA_964499295.1 uncultured Synergistaceae bacterium
ACGTGGCGCAGGTGATTAACGACAGCACGCCGGGCAAAGAGGGACAGAAGATAGTTGACGACCTGCGCGCTAGGCTCAACGCGGAATTTGAGAGATATGCAAAGACAGAGTCGGACGGGCAGAAAGTGCGCCAGCGTCAGATGGAGCTGAATCAGGTATACGCCCAGGAGCACGCCCGCGTCTCCGCGCTGGTCTTGGAACGTCTTCGTGCCGTGACTGAACGGTGGCTCAAGGGCAATAAAAAAGGCTTCGCTGCGGTAGTGCAGAAAGCCAGCGCGGTTGCAGTAAACGCCGACGTTGACGTGAGCAAGGAGATTCTGGCTCTGCTCAACAGAGAAAAAATAGACTTCGCGGCGAAATAGCCCTTTGCGTAACAAGTCAAGGAAAAACGCCAAATATATGCCCCCATAAGGGGGCAGACCGCAGATAAAGCGGGTTTTCGTTATACAAAAAAGCGCCTCGGCTCCTCACGTCAGGAGCCGGGGCGCTTCAATCCCGGGCGGAAGGGCGAGGCAGCAGGCCGTCGATGGCCCGCCGCAGTTCCTGGATGGCCTCGGTCAATGCCTCCAGGCGGTTTTCGGTGCGGATCAGCAACCAGGCCGCTACGGCCACGGCGAAACCCTGCTGCATTATCATCAAAAGAAAGCCCTCCAAGGGCGTCACCTCCTTATAATGACGCATAATGGGTCACATAGAGACAACAATCCATGGCTCTTAAAAGCGCAAAATATCGCTACAAATCTCCTTTGGGGGCATGGTTAAGGATCGGCGCTCCCTGGCGCCAGGGGAGCGCCTCCCTCTAGCCGATCATGGTGACGGTGCGGTCGATCAGCTCGGCCTTGGAGACCTGGGTCAGCGCCGTCTCAAAGGCGTCGCCGTTGGTGACCACCGCCTCCATGGCGGTGCGGACGGTGGTCTCGTTCAGGTCACTCCGGGGATTGCTCATCGAGATGGACCGGTCGGAGCCGTCGGCGCAGCCGAAGACAAGTCGAAGCGTCGTTGCCATAGCTTTCACCTCCTTTCGCTATTCACTATCGTCGTTGACCCTGGGCTACTCGGCGGTGACGGTACTGGTGTCCACCCGGAGCACCTCCGTCACCGGAGTGGTCACCAGGCTCGCCAGGGCGTCGCTGACGGCCATCAGGCTGTCGCCGTCGGCCTGGGGATCCAGTCCATCCAGGCTCAGGCTCTGGATCTGGGCCTTGCCGCTGGACAGGGTGCCCACCTGCATGCGGATCTGGAGCTTGCTCCCCGTCAAAGTGATCTGCGCCATGATATCACCTCCTTTCGTTTGCTTACTCGGAGTAGTCATCTCCGTGAGCCTTATTCTACATAGGGATATCAAAAAGTCAAGTAGGCAGTCATATAGAATTCATTCCGCAGTGCCGCTTTATTGCGGCATCCCTTGAAGGCGCTGCAATTGGGAGCTGTTATCTGTCAACGCTGCCGAGCTGACCATCGTCGACGGCGCCATGGCCATGCCGGACTGCGACGGCATGACGCCGGAGTTGGTACCGGATCTGTCCCTGTTCGGTTCTGTTTTCAACTAGCGCGAGGGCCCAGAGCCTCGGAAGCAGGCCCCTTTTCTGGGCCTGACAGCAGCGCCAAAGCTGGCGGGTTTAGGAGAACTCTCCTAGGCCCGCCGGCCTTTTGTTGGCGTTAGCGTATAATAGGGCTAAATCGGTCTATCCACCCATTCCCCCCGGCGAGGAGGCGATCCCATGGAAATCTACCGGCCTGAGCGTTACGTGAACTTTTACACCGACTACGGTTTTAAGCGGCTCTTCGGCAGCGAGGCCAACAAGCAGTCAAGAATATGCTGGTGCTGCCCCTGGAGGTCATCGCCGCCGCTACGGGATTGAGCCAGCAGGAGCTTCAGGCCCTGCAAGAGGGCAGTTAAGACCCCAGATATAAATATAAATAGGTAACGGGATGTGACTTTATGGCGCTTTTACAGGAGACCCTGGCGGCTATCGAGCCCGCCTCGGCAGAGTGGAGAGAGAGGGCCCTGGCGC
>CAZCKP010000152.1:0-1877 GCA_964499295.1 uncultured Synergistaceae bacterium
CCGCCCTCGCGGATGGCGAACCGCAGACCCTCGGACATGGCGATGGGGGAGATCAGCTCCACTTCAAAGGTGGCGTTGTCGCCGGGCATGACCATCTCCACGCCTTCAGGCAGCTTGATGGATCCGGTAACGTCGGTGGTACGGAAGTAGAACTGGGGCTTGTAGCCCTTGAAGAAGGGGGTGTGACGGCCGCCTTCTTCCTTGCGAAGCACGTAGACTTCGGACTTGAACTTGGTGTGGGGACGCACAGAGCCGGGCTTGGCCAGCACTTGGCCGCGCTCCACTTCGTCCTTGTCCACGCCACGGAGCAAGGCGCCAACGTTGTCGCCGGCGTAGGCGTCGTCCAGGATCTTGCGGAACATCTCCAGGCTGGTAACTACGACCTTGCGGGTGTCCCGAATGCCCACGATCTCCACTTCGTCGCCGGAGTGGATGGCTCCGGTCTCAACGCGACCGGTCACCACGGTACCGCGACCGGTGATGGTGAACACGTCTTCAATGGGCATCAGGAAGGGCTTGTCCACTTCCCGCACGGGATCGGGGAAGTAGTTGTCGCAGGCGTCCATGAGCTCCCAAATGGCCTTGGACCACTGGTTCTCCCGGGTGCCGTCGCCCTCTTCCAGGGCCTTCAGGGCAGAGCCGCGAACCACAGGCACTTCGTCGCCGGGGAACTGATACTTCTCCAGCAGCTCCCGAACTTCCATCTCCACCAGGTCCAGCAGCTCCTCGTCGTCGACCATGTCCACCTTGTTCATGAACACCACCAGGGCGGGCACGTTGACCTGACGGGCCAGCAGCACGTGCTCGCGAGTCTGGGGCATGGGACCGTCGGCAGCCGAGACCACCAGGATGGCTCCGTCCATCTGGGCGGCGCCGGTGATCATGTTCTTGATGTAGTCGGCGTGTCCTGGGCAGTCGATGTGGGCGTAGTGGCGCTTGTCGGTGCTGTACTCAATGTGGGCAATGTTGATGGTGATGCCCCGCTCCTTCTCCTCGGGCGCCTTGTCGATCTGGTCAAAGCGCATCTCCTCGGCGTAACCCACCTTGGCCAACGTCGCGGAAATCGCCGCCGTCAGCGTGGTCTTGCCGTGGTCGATGTGACCAATGGTCCCAATGTTCAAATGGGGCTTTGTGCGCTCAAATTTCTCTTTTGCCATAGGTGAAAATCCTCCTTAAGGGACCGCCCAAGAAGGCTTACTTCTTGAGGATCGTCTCGGCCACGCCGGCCGGCACTGGCTCGTAGTGATCGAACTGCATGGTGTAGGTGGCCCGTCCCGAGGTCTTGCTCCTGACGTCGGTAGCGTAGCCGAACATCTCACCCAGGGGCACAAAGGCCTTGATGGCCCGGGCGTTGGCCCTCATCTCCATGCCCTCGACGCGGCCGCGCCGCGACGAGAGGTCGCCCATGACGTCGCCCACGTACTCCTCGGGCGTCACCACTTCCACAGCCATGATGGGCTCCATCAGGGTGGGACGGGCCTTTTTCATGGCGTCCTTGAAGGCCATAGAGGCGGCGATCTTGAAGGCCATCTCGGAGCTGTCCACATCGTGGTAGCTGCCGTAGACCAGTTCGATCTTGACGCCGATAACCGGGAACCCGCCCAGGACGCCAGAGTTCATGGCCTCCTCGAAGCCCTTCTCGCAGGCAGGAATGTACTCCCGAGGAATCACGCCGCCCACGATCTTGTCCTCGAAGACGAAGCCCGAAGCCCCGTCCTCCAGGGGTTCCATGTTGATGACCACGTCGCCGTACTGGCCCCGTCCACCGCTTTGGCGGACGAACTTGCCCTGGACGTTCTCCACCCGGTCGAAGATGGCCTCGCGGTAGGACACCTGGGGACGGCCCACGTTGACGCCCACGCCGAACTCCCGACGCA
>CAZCKP010000153.1:0-1872 GCA_964499295.1 uncultured Synergistaceae bacterium
GAGATGTTCTCGTGGTCGATGTTGCCCACCTGTCCGATGGTGGCCATGCACTGCAACAAAATGAGCCGGAGCTCACCGCTGGGCATGCGGATAAAGGCGTATTTGCCCTCCTTGGCCATCAGCTGGGCCGAGGTACCAGCGGAACGAACCAACTTGGCGCCGCAGCCGGGGGTCATTTCGATGTTGTGGATCGTGGTGCCCACGGGGATATCGGCCAGCTTCATGGCGTTGCCGGGACGGATGTCCGACTGAGGCCCGGCCATGATGGTGTCGCCTACCGACAGGTTGTGGGGGCAAAGGATGTAACGCTTCTCGCCGTCGGCGTAGAAGATCAGGGCCAGACGGGCGGAGCGGTTAGGATCGTACTCTATGGCCGCCACCCGGCCGGGGACGCCGGTCTTGTCGCGGCGAAAGTCCACGATCCGCAGCTTCCGGGCATGGCCGCCGCCGATGAAGCGCATGGTAGTGCGCCCCAGGTTGTTGCGGCCGCCGCTTCTTTTCTTCTTTCCGGCGATCAGAGAACGCTCGGGTTTATCCTTGGTGATGTCAGCGTTGCTCTGAATGGTCATGTGACGGCGACCAGGAGTGTAGGGATTGAAACTCTTAATTGCCATGATTCTAAGTCCTCCAATCGCTACGCGCCGGCGCCTTCGAAGAACTGGATGCGCTCTCCGGCGGCCAGGGTGACAATGGCTTTCTTCCAAGCCCGGCTCTTGCCCAGGAAGGCGCCCATGCGCTTGGGCTTCGAGCGGACCTTGATGGTATGAACGCTCTCCACTTTGACCTTGAAGACAGTCTCCACGGCCTTGCGGATTTCGCACTTGTTGGCCATGGGGTGGACCTCGAAGGTGTACTTGTTCATTTCCATCAATTTGCTGCTCTTCTCGGTGATCACAGGGCGAACGATTATGTCGTAGGCCATCAGTTTCATCGAGCGTACACCTCCTCAAGCTTCTTAAGCACCGCCGAAGTGGCCACGATGTGATCGTGATGCACCAGGTCCAGCACGTTAATGCTGTCCACGTGGAGCACCTTGGCCCCAGGGATGTTGTGGGCCGACTTGATCACCTTTTCGTCGCGGCTGTCCATCAGGATGAGGACCTTCTTGGCGTTAAAGCTGTCCAGGAAGTTCTTCATGGCCTTGGTGGAGGGCTTTTCGATGGGGAACCCTTCGATAGCGCAGAGGCTCTGCTTCTCCACCCGCATAGACAGGGCGCTGCACATGGCCAACGCACGGACCTTTTTGTTTACCTTCAGGTGATAGGTCCGGGGCTTAGGGCCGTGGACCACGCCGCCACCGACCCACAGAGGCGAACGGGTGCTGCCTGCGCGGGCCCGGCCGGTGTGCTTCTGCCGCCAGGGCTTTTTGCCGCCGCCGCTGATTTCGCCGCGCATTTTAGTGCTGGCCGTCCCCTGGCGGGCGTTGGCCAACTGGGCCACCACCACCTGGTGCATAGCCGGCACGTGAAGGGGGGCGCCGAAAACGGCATCGGAAAGCTGAAGGTCCCCTACAGTCTCTCCGTTGAAATTCACTAATTTGATGTTGGGCATGTCGATACTTTCCTCCTTCGGCCGCCGTCTAGCCCTGTTTGTGGATCAAGACGAGGCCGTTTCGGGCGCCGGGCACGGCTCCTTTGACAAGAAGGAGGTTGTTCTCCTTGTCGACCCCAAGGACGGTCAAGTTCTTGATGGTCACCCGTTCAAATCCCATCCGGCCGGGCATGGTCTTGCCCTTGAACACTTTGCTGGGGTAGCTGCTGGCGCCGCTGGAAGCCGGCTTGCGGTGGGAAATGGACACACCGTGGGAGGCCTGGAGGCCGCCGAAGTTCCAGCGCTTCATGACGCCGGCAAAGCCCTTGCCCTTGCTGGTGC
>CAZCKP010000154.1:0-1856 GCA_964499295.1 uncultured Synergistaceae bacterium
TCATGATCACCGAGTTCTTGCCTCGGCGCTTGGACATCTGCCAGGTCACCACCACGGCCATAAGGCCGAAGGCCGTGGCTGCCACCTGCACCAACACCATGTTCCACCGGAACATCAGTGCCAGCACGGCGCCACAGGAGGCTCCGCTGGAGACTCCCAGGGTGTCCGGCGTGGCCAGGGGGTTGTTGAAAAGGCTCTGAAAGGCGATGCCCGAGGCCGAAAGGGCCGCTCCGCTGCTCAGAGCCAGGATGACCCGGGGAAGCCGGATCTTGAAGACCACGTTCCACTCCACTGCCTTCACGTCCAACCCCGTCAGCGGCGATAGCAGGATCTCCAGGGTCCTGAGCGGCCCCAGGGAATAGCGGCCAAAGCCGAGGCAGAACAGCGCCGCCACCACGGGAGCCATCCAAAGCAGAAGCGGCGCCAGGCTCCGCAGCCTTGAAGGGCCCGTCATCAGTAGAGGGCGGCCTCTCTGGGGGGATTGTAGATCGCCGCCAGGTCTTGGTCGGTGAGGCTATATCCGTAGAAGTCCTGGTAGTAGTCCTTGATCAGCTGGTCCATGTCGATGTCGGCAAAAAGGTCGGGATGGAGCTGTTTGGCCACCCAGATCAGGCTCAGCGGCGCGTCTCCTGCCGGAGGATACCAGCGATAGGTCCCCAGGGGGAACTTATAGACTCGCCGGTTCTGGACCGCCGAGAGGGCGCTCCAGTCGTAGCCGGGAATGGCGTTGTCGTAGAGGTCCTGGGGCAGGAAGGGACAGAAGTTGTTGATGAGGATCACCTCGGGATCCCAGGCGTAGATCTGTTCCATGTTCACCGTCTTAGCGCCGGAGATCTCGGCAGCGGCGTGGGTGCCTCCGGCCTCGACAACGTAAAAGTCGGCGAACTGGTTCCCGCCGGGCACCGAGAGCTGACCGTCGGAGTAGCCGCCGAGGACGATGGTCCTGGGGCGATCCTGATCGGCTAAAGAAGCGGTGCGCTGCCGGATCAGCTCCAGCATCTGCTGGCCCCGCTCCACCACGCCCTGGGTCTTATCGCCACCGCCGAAGATCTCGTCCAGCCGCTGGATCCAGCCGGCGAAGGTGGCGATGGTGTTGGTGCCGTGTTTGGTGGTGCTAAAGGCCACAGCGGGCAGACCGGCCCGGGCGTAGAGATCGCCCTCGGCTACCTCGTTGGCCCGGTAAAACACCACGTCGGGCTCCAGCTTGAGCACCTCCTCCACGTTGACCTCGCCGCCGGTGGAAAAGCTGTAGGGAAGCTCCAAAATCTGGGGGTACATCGTCGCCAGATAGGAGTGCTCGGCGGCGCTCATGGCCGCGGCGGGAATGCCCACCAGGCCCTCGGGCCCGCCCCGGTAGAGGCAGTACACCGACGTCAGAGGCAGAATCGAGGAGATGACGATCCGCTGGGGATTTTTGGGAAAGGTCACCTCGATGCCCCGGTCGTCCACCACCGTGATGGTGCTGGCCCCATCGTCGGCCAGGGAACTCCCAGCCGCCAGGGCCAGGACAAAGCAGGAAATTAGCGCCGAAGACAGCAGTCGTTTCAAGGTTTTCATGGGACACCGCCTTTTTGAGAATAATGTTTGACGATAGAAATACAATGAGAACAGGATTATAGAGGTCTCGGCCTGGCTATCCAGGCCCTAGCCGTCCAGTACCGACTGAACCAGCGATTCCATTTCAGAACCCAGATAGCGAGGCACCTGGTCCCAATAGAGCTTGCTGGAGACGGCTGGATGGGGCAAGGGGTAAAAGGCCATAGGCCGAGTTGGCGGGATCAGCTGCTGGAACAGAGGATCCCCCACCAGGGCCCGGAAACGCCCCGAGGACAGCAGATTCCGCAGGTCCTCCTCGG
>CAZCKP010000155.1:0-1753 GCA_964499295.1 uncultured Synergistaceae bacterium
ACCTGGAGGAGGCCCTGTTCCTGATGCGGGACAAGCCCGCGGAGCTGATCAAGCCCGTGGTCAAGCTGGCCGACTAATCGTCGGATCTGGAATAGTTCAAACTAGGCCCATGAAGGGAGTCCCCCGGCTCCTTTCATGGGCCGTTGTCTCGCGGAGGGCTCAAGGATGAACGTTCTCGTGGTATCGGGCTTTCTCGGCGCCGGAAAGACCACCTTTATTAAGAGCCTGGCCCAGCACACCGGCAAGGAGTTCGCCATTCTGGAAAACGAGTACGGCGACGTGGGGATCGACGGCGACCTCCTAAAGGGCGGCCAACAACTGGGGGAAGTCAACATCTGGGAGCTCACCGAGGGCTGCATCTGTTGCTCCATGAAGGGCGATTTCGCCGCCTCGGTGCTGACCATCGCCAACACCGTGGACCCCCAGTATCTGGTGATCGAGCCTACCGGGGTGGCCATGCTGAGCAACATCGCCGCCAACCTCCAGCAGATCCAGTACCAGCGCATTGCCCTGTTGTCGCCGGTGACCATCGTCGACGGCCAGAGCCTTTGGCGTTACGCCCAGGAGTACCCGGAAATCTACCAGGACCAGATCCGCTCGGCCGGGACGATCCTGGTATCCAAGATGGAGCAGGCCTCGCCGGAGGAGCGCCTAAAGGTGGGCCAGGAGCTGCGGCGCCTCAACGATCAGGCCACCATCAGGACCGACCACTATTCCACCATGGACCGAGACCAGTGGCTGGAGCTCCTGAAACGGCGCTACGACGGCACGGTGCTGCAGGAGGTCGAGGCGACGCCGGCGGAGCTCCCCGAGTCCTTTTCCATGAAGGGCGTCGAGATGGAGTGCCCCGAGCTGCTGTTGTCGCTCCTGGAAAGGCTGATCCGCGGCCAGCTGGGCACCGTGGTCAGGGCCAAGGGCTCGGTGAAAGCCGGCGGCCAGTGGTTCCGCTTCGACCTGGCCGACGGACGCTACAGCGTCATCGGCTCCGAGGAGGACCAAAACCCCCAGGGCGGCAAGGCGGTGTTCATCGGCCAGGAGATCCGCCGCCAGGAGATCCGCCGGTACTTCGCCAAAAAGCGCCAGCGCCTCCGGTTGGGACAGAAGGTCCTCTCCCGGTGAGACGCTAATTTAGCCATGCTACCCCCATAGCGATGACCTCCAAGGCGGCCTGCCCCTGGGCCCCATCCCCTCTTTGGAGGCGTCGCCATGGGGTTTTTTCGTCGGCTTCCGAGGCTTGGCTTTAGCTTGTTTTTCTACGGCCTGGAGCCTATAATACTTTAGTTCGAGGCAAGGCATTACACTACGGCTTTATTGGGGTCCGCTGTCGGCCCAGTCGGCGAAGAAGGGCGGACCAATCTGTCGAGGAGGTTAGGATAGGATATGAACGCTATGATCATGCTGGTCGTCCTGGTCTCGGGACTGCTGGCGCTGGCCTATGCTTATAGGTCATATTGTTGGGTCGAGCGCTTCCAAGTGGATAACGAGAAGGTGAAGGAGCTCTCGGCGATCATCCACAACGGAGCCATGGCTTTCCTGAACCGCGAGTACAAGTGGTTGGCCCCCTTTATCGTTGTGGTGGCGCTGCTGCTGTGCTGGCAGGTGGGTCTGGCCTCGGCGCTGTCCTTCGTCATGGGGGCGCTGTGCAGCGCCATCGCCGGCTACGTGGGCATGCAGGTGGCCACCCGCTCCAACGGCCGCACCTCCTTCGCCGCCACCCGGGGCCTCAACGACGCCCTTCAGGTGGCCTTCAAGG
>CAZCKP010000156.1:0-1747 GCA_964499295.1 uncultured Synergistaceae bacterium
TTGATGATGTCCACGTCGGCGATGGTCACCTGCTCCTGGGCTGACGAGAATCCCAGGGCCAAATTCAACACCCATTCGGTTTTGCCCGATCCCAGGGCTCCTGTCACAGCGATGGCCTTGGGCCACTGGTAGCGCCGGATCAGGTCGGAAAACATGGAAAGTTCAACAGTCAATTTCCTCCCCTCCTGTTAGTCTTAGACCTTTTTCCCATTGGTCAGCCCCCATGGTCCCTTTGCCTTCAGGCTGGACGGCGATCAGCTCCAGCGCCCCCTGGGCGGTTCCCAGCCAGAGTCTGCCGTCGATGGACTTTAAAGCACCGCTCCTCAGGCCTAAGTCCCCTACCCCTGTTCGCCAGACCTTGACCCTCTTGCCCCGGAACCTGAAATAGGCCCCGGGCTGGGGGTTCATGGCCCGGACCTGGTTGTGCAGGACCAGGGCGGTTTTGTCGGGATCCAGCAGGGCCTCGGCTTTGTGGATCTTGGGAGCTGTAGATATGCCGGTATCAGTTTGCTCATGAAGTGCGACATCTCCCGACAATAATAATTTTACACCCTTTTTAAAAATTGTACTACCCTCAAATGCTAATCGGCGGGACAATTCTCCGGCGGTCTCCTCCCGGCCGATGGCAAAAGCCTCTTGAAACCAGATGGGACCGGCGTCCATGGCCTCCACAAGCCGAAAGAGGGTCACTCCGGTGACGGAGCACCCCTCCATGATGGCCCTCTGCACCGGCGCAGCACCGCGATACTGGGGCAGCAACGACGGGTGGATATTTAGACAACCCAGGCGGGGGCCCGTCAACCAGGGTTCATCTATTTTCTGGCCGAAATCAACGACCAAAACGAGTTCCGGCGCTCGCTGCTGCAGCTGGATCTTGAGGGCGTCGTCGCGATTCACCGACGAAGACCGGACCAGGGGCAGCCCAGCGGCCAGGGCGGCCTCCTCCACCGGCGAGGGGCGCTCCTTCAAGCCACGGCCCGCAACGGTGGGAGGCGATGTCACTACCAGCTCAGGTCGGCACTGAGGATCCTGGGCCAGCAGCTCCAGACAGGTGGCTGCAAAGGATCCGGTGCCGAAAAACCAGATGGAGCTCATCGCTGGACCTTGGCGAAGCGCTTTTTTATCAGCTCCCGCTTCATCGGCGAGAACTGGTCAATCAACAGCTTGCCGTTGAGGTGATCGATCTCGTGGGCCATGGCTCGGGCCAGCAGCCCCTCGGCCTGGTGGCGTTGAGGGGCTCCCGTGACATCTTGGCACTGTACCACCACCCTGTAGGGCCGCTTTACCTCGCCGTAGACGCCGGGAAAGCTCAGACAGCCCTCCTCGCCGACCTGGGCGCCCTCTTCCTCTACGATGACGGGGTTGATCAGCACGTAGAGCTGGTTTTCCACCAGCACCACAGCAATTTTCTTGGATATTCCCACTTGAGGGGCGGCAAGGCCCACACCGTCGGAGTCCTGCATGGTCACGATCATTTCGTCCACCAGGATCTTCAGGTCCTGGTCGAAGCAGGTCACCTCCTGGGTGGGGCGGCGCAACACCGGGTCGGGATAAAAGCGAAGAGACATGTCCACAATTATCTTCCTTTCGAAAATTACTAAATTTCCAAATTTTTATCGTCACCGAAAATAGATTTCGTCTTCAGTGTACCATATACATATAGAGGCCATCATTAAAAAAGGCCGCCTCAGCCGAGGCGGCGCAGTGTAATTGTTACTCGTTGTCGTCGAATTTGAAGTCACCCAGG
>CAZCKP010000157.1:0-1729 GCA_964499295.1 uncultured Synergistaceae bacterium
TCGGCGACGGGTTGTCCAACCTGCTGTGGCCCACCGCCAGCATCCTGATCATCTGTGGCATCGCCGACATCCGCTACGAGCTCTGGCTCAAGTGGTTCGGCAAGCTCTTTGCCCTGCTTTTCCTGGCCCAGATGGCTATGCTCCAGTTGGCCGTAATGGCGGGGCTGTGAGGCTCCGGTCTTCGTTCTCCTGCTGCGCTTTTTGCGCTTTTTACGCTTTCTGCTTTTCCTGTTTCTCCCGCTTCGACGCCGGCCCCTGGGTCGGCGTTTTTTCTGTTGGGGCCTGTCTTTCCTCACCGGAGCTGTGTACAATTGAAGGGTCCCTTTGCGGCACTGGATAACCCCATAACTCTAAGAGGAGGTCCTATCGATGAAAGCCTTTGTCAACGCCGTTGTGGAATCCCTGGAAGGCCCCGTGGTGAACTCCGGGACGGTGCTGGTCGGCGACGACGGCAAAATAGCCGCCCTGGGCAGCCAGGTATCGGTCCCCGATGGCGCTGAGGTGATCGACCTTAGCGGGCTCTACGTCACCCCGGGGCTGGTGGACGCCCACACCCATATCGGCACCTTCACCTATAACACCCCGGCCAACATGATCGACGGCAACGAGAAAAGCGATCCCATCACGGCCCAGGTCCGGGCTCTAGACGCCTTTTTCCCCGGCGATGACGCCATCCCCGAGGCCTTGGCCGGCGGCGTCACCTGCGTCCATTCCCTGCCGGGCAGCGCCAACGTCATCGGCGGCACCGGAGTGGTGCTGAAGCTCAAGGGCACGGTGGTGGACCAGATGGCCATCCTGTCGCCTTCGGTGATGAAGGCCGCCCTGGGAGAAAACCCCATCAGGGTCTACGGCGCCGAACAGAAAAAGGCCCCTGCCACCCGCATGGCCGTGGCGTCGTTGATGCGCCAGACCCTGGCCGACGCCGTGACCTATCGGGACAAGATAGCCCGAGGCGACAAGGTGGACCGGGACCTGGGCCTGGAAGCCCTGATCCCGGTGGTGAATGGGCAGATGACCTTTAGCATCCACTGCCACCGCATGGACGATATCTGCACGGCCATCCGCATCGCCAAGGAGTTCAACCTGCGCTACACCCTGGAGCATTGCACCGACGGATGCCTGGTCCTGGACTACCTGGCGGAAAACAAGGTCCGGGCGGCCATCGGCCCCACCCTGGGCGGCAAGAGCAAAATGGAACTGAAGCACAAGAGCTTCGAGACTCCCCTGGCCCTTTACAAGGCTGGCGTCCATTTCTGCATCATCACCGACCATCCTGTTATCCCCCTGAGCCAGTTCACCGTGGCAGCCACTCTGGCCATGGCGGCGGGACTTCCTCGGGAGGAGGCCCTGAAGGCCATCACCATCTACAGCGCCGAGCACATGGGCATCCAGGACCGCCTGGGCTCGCTGGCGCCGGGCAAGGACGGCGACCTGGCGGTGTGGACCGGCGATCCCCTGGACGCCAGGAATCGCTGCGTCATGACCGTCATCGACGGTGAGATCGTCTACGACGGCCGCTAAGAAGCCACTCTAGCCCAAGGGTTGGGATCCGGCGGCTTCGGACAAATCCGACCTGTTTTCAGCCTCTTTCTCGAGAGACTAAAAACTGCTATTGATGGTATAATCTGCCTAGTCTTTTTTTCCCCAATCTTACCCATCATAGGGAGTGATAATCGTGTACGACCAGATCCGCCAGAGAGCCCATGAGATCCGGGATGAGATCATCCAG
>CAZCKP010000158.1:0-1711 GCA_964499295.1 uncultured Synergistaceae bacterium
CGGGCTTCGGCTGCGTGGGCGCCGCCGTCCCCCCCACCTCCATCGAGGACATCATCTGCGTCACCAAGGCCTACTCCTCCTGCGTGGGCTCCAATACCGAGCCCTTCGTCAGCGAGCTCACCGGGCCGGAAGGGGATGAGCTGCGCCGCCGGGGCGGCGACAAGGGCGAGTTCGGCGCCACCACCGGGCGGCCCCGCCGGGTGGGCTGGTTCGACGCGGTGGCCACCAAGTACGGCTGCATGGTCCAGGGCGCCACCCAGGTGGCCCTCACCTGTCTGGACGTGCTGGGCTATCTGGATGAGATCCGCGTGTGCGTGGGCTATGAGATCGACGGCCAGGTCACCGATGAGTTCCCCGTCACCCCCAGGCTCCTGCGGGCCAAGCCGGTGTTCGAGACCCTGCCCGACGGGAAGTGCGACGTGCGGGGCGTCACCGACTATAACGCCCTCCCCGCCCAGGCCAAGGCCTATGTGGAGTTTTTGGAGTCCAAGATCGGGGTGCCCATCACCATCGTGTCCACCGGGCCCAAGCGCCACGAGATCGCCCTGCGCAAGTAAAAATATCTCTTGAGACCCTCCTGCGGGCGGCCTTTGGCCGCCCGCTTTCCTTTTTCCCATGTCCTGCCTGTCCTGCACCCTTTTCCCCATGGCTCATACAATGGGGATGGAAGGAAAGAGCCCTGCTCTTCTCGATTTCCCATCTAAACCATCGGGAGGTACTACCATGGCTGACTTCATGGAACCGGGCCCCATTGCCGACACCGCCGGCATCCGGGAGGCCGTATGCATCCACACCAGAAAGATCTTCGACAGCTGCCGGGATAAGGACTGCGTCGAGGACCTGAGACTGTACCCCACCCAGAGCTCCCAGGCCGCCATCGACCGGGCCATCAGCCTGAAGGCCGGCCAGGCCGAGCTGCTCTATGCGTACATCGACGTGGAGCCCGTGGGCTTCAACCGCGGCTTCTACACCGTGGACGTCCGCTACTTCTACCGCATCACCGCCGACGCCTTTGTGGGCACCACCCGGCCGGTGGCCATCTCCGGCCTGGCGGTGTTCGACAAGCGGGCCATCCTGTTCGGCAGCGAGGGCTCCGCCAAGGTGTTCTCCTCCAAGGCCGTCATGGACGGCCTGGACCAGCAGGACCTGGGGAAGAACAACCTACCAATCGCCGTGGTGGAGTCGGTGGACCCGCTGATCCTGGGCATGAAGCTGTCCGACTCCTGCCAGTGCCAGTCCTGCGACTGCTGCGACAGCTGCGACGGCTCCGACATCCCCGACGCCATCTCCGCCTGCTTTGCCGGGGAGCTGAACTTCTCCGACCAGGGCAAGCGGGTGTACGTCACCCTGGGCCAGTTCTCCATCATCCGGCTGGAGCGGGACAGCCAGCTGCTCATCCCCGCCTACGACTACTGCATCCCCAGCAAGGAGTGCCCCAACAGCAGCGAGGAGGACCCCTGCGCCATCTTCCGCAAGGTGCAGTTCCCCATGGAGGAATTCTTCCCGCCCAACACCCTGTCCCAGCCCGAGGGCTATCAGGAGACCAAGAGCTGCTGCGCCAAGGTATGACGGCGTCCGCAAAACCCAAGCGAAGGCCCCGGCGGGCCGGCAATGCCGGCCCGCCGGGGCCTTTCTGTGTCTATGAGCGCATATCTCGACGGTCAGAAGCCGCTGTCACCCGCCGAAGTCCACGGTGATGTCGCCCATGCCG
>CAZCKP010000159.1:0-1687 GCA_964499295.1 uncultured Synergistaceae bacterium
CCGCCAAGCCTGCCCTGGTGGTGGGCGTTCCCGTGGGCTTCGTCAACGTGGTGGAGTCCAAGGAGCTGCTCCGGAGCCTTCCGGTGCCCCAGATCACCGCTATGGGCCGCAAGGGCGGCTCTACCATAGCCGCGGCGGTGATCAACGCCCTGCTCTACGGCCTGGCCCGATGAAGGGCCACCAAGGGCCCCTGCGGGAAGGGATCACCACCGGCAGCTGCGCCGCCGCCGCCACCGTGGCGGCAGGCACTCTCCTCCGGGACGGCCAAGCGCCCCAGGTGGTGGAGCTCCAGGTCCCAGGCGGCACCGTGAGGGCAGAGCCCCTGTTCTGCCGGCTCTGTCAGGGCGGCGCCGAGGCTGCGGTGGTCAAAGACGGCGGCGACGACCCCGACGTGACCCACGGCATGACGGTGATCTCCCAGGTGCGGCCCACCGGCGACGGCCAGTTCAAGATTTTGGGCGGCCAGGGCGTGGGCACCGTGACGCTGCCGGGCCTCAAAATACCGCCGGGTCAACCGGCTATTAACCCCATGCCCCGGGCCATGATCGAAAAGGCCCTGCGGGACCTGTTCCCCGACGGCGCCGAGGCCACCATATCGATCCCCGGCGGCGAGCTGGTGGCCCAGAAGACCTACAATCCCCGGCTGGGCATCGTGGGCGGCCTGTCCGTTTTGGGCACCACCGGCATAGTGCGGCCCATGAGCGACGAAGCCCTGCGGGCTTCCTTTGCCGCCGATCTGGACGTGCGGGTTGCCACGGGCCGCCGCCGTTTGGCGCTGGTCTTCGGCAACATGGGCGAGGCCATGTTGAAGGACCTGACGGGATTGAAGGACTCCAGCGTCGCCTTCATGGGCAACGAGGTGGGCTTTATGCTGACCCACAGCAGGCATCTCAAGATCCAGGACCTGCTGCTCTGCGGCCACGTGGGCAAGATGATCAAGGTGGCCGGAGGGATTTTCAACACCCACAGCCGGGTGGCTGATGGACGCATGGAGGTGCTCTGCACCTTGGCGGCCCTTCAAGGGGCTTCTCGTGACTTCATCGAAAGTCTCTGCAGCTGCACCACCACCGAGGCCGCCATGCCGCTCATAGAAGAGGCCGGTCTGGGGTCTATCTGGCTCCAGGGCGCAGAAAGGGCCGCCGCGAAGGCCCGGCAGTACGTCTGGGACGAGGTGGCCATAGAAGTGATGATGATGAACAACGACGGCACAGCTCTGGCCGTGACGGCCGGAGCCTGGGCCATGGTCCGGCGGATCAAAGAGGAGGAATAAGGTTGGGCAACCTATACATCGTAGGCGGCGGACCTGGCGGCCCAGGATGCATGACCAAGCGGGGCCAAGAGATCCTGGAATCGGCGCCGGCGGTGTTCGCCTTTTCCCGCCAGCTCGAGCTAGCGGGACCAAAGGCCCAGGTCTTCGGGCCTGCGTTGGAGAAGGGCATCGCCGATCTGTCGGAAGCACTGGAGCGGGGCGACGCGGCGCTGGTCCTCACCGGAGACCCCTGCCTGTTCAGCTTGACCCGGCGGCTGAAGGACTGTTTCGGCTCCCAGATCGCCGAGATCGTGCCGGCGCCGGGGGCCCTCCAGGCCTTTTTCGCCGCCATCGGCGAGACCTGGGAGGAGGCTCGGATCCTGAGCGGCCACGGCCGGCCCCTGTCCGAGGCCGCCCTGGCCCTGACGGTGGGCGAAG
>CAZCKP010000160.1:0-1610 GCA_964499295.1 uncultured Synergistaceae bacterium
ACCCCGGTGGACCGCAGATCGATAAACTGGCCGCCCAGGGCGATCCCGAGGCCTTTGACTTTCCCGAGCCGCTGAAGTCGGTGCCGGGGCTGGACTTCAGTTTCAGCGGCCTGAAGACGGCGGCCATCGCCCTGGCCCGAAAGCTCCAAGCCGAGAAAACCCCCTTCCCGACTGAAGACTTCTGCGCCTCCTTCCAGGCTGCAGTGGTGCGATCGCTGGTGCACCGACTGGAGCAGGCCCAGGAAGCTATGGCACTGGACCGGGTGGCCCTCTCCGGTGGCGTGGCCGCCAACGGCGCCCTGCGGGAGGCCGTGGCCAATTACGGCGGCTGGAGGGCCTTTCTGCCCTCCCGGAGCTACTGCACCGACAACGCCGTTATGATCGCCGCCGCCGGATACGCCAGCTACTGCCTGGGCCGGCGCTCGACGTTGGAGCTGGCTCCCAGTCCGTCGATGCAGTTCTGACGCTCCGCCCAAAGGTCGCCCTTGGACAGCGATGGTGAAACTAGGCACCTTGAAGGAGCAAATAGCACTTTAAGAGCAATAACGTGAAATAATTCCCCTCTTTTCCCCTTGAAAAAGTCAAAACCTGGAGTATGATAAGCAACGTTAGCACTCAGACCGATGAAGTGCTAATAACTCCATTGGTCTGGCAGTTCCAGCGTTTATCACCTTAAGGAGGACCATGATGATGCAGTTGAAGCCCCTTGCAGATCGTATCGTTGTCAAGGTCGTGACCGGCGAGGAGAAGACCAAGAGCGGTCTCTACCTTCCCGACACCGCCCAGGAGAAGCCCCAGGAGGGCGAAGTGGTGGCCGTGGGCACCGGCAAGGTGCTGGAGAACGGCCAGAAGCTTCCCCTGGAGGTCAAAGTCGGCGATCGCATTATCTTCAGCAAGTACGCCGGCAGCGAAGTGAAGATCGACGGCGATCCCTACGTGATCTTCAGCGAGCGCGACGTCCTGGCCATCATCGAGAAGTAGTCCTGACCAAGGACCGAGGAGGAATAGAGAACTATGGCTAAGATGCTTTCTTTCGGCGAAGAAGCCCGTCGTTCCCTGGAGCGGGGTATCGATAAGGTAGCCGACGCCGTCGGCGTAACCCTGGGCCCCAAGGGCCGCAACGTGGTGCTGGAGAAGAAGTTCGGTTCTCCTGCCATCACCAACGACGGCGTGACCATCGCCAAGGAGATCGAGCTGGAGGATCCCTTCGAGAACATGGGCGCCCAGCTGCTCAAGGAAGTGGCCTCTAAGACCAACGACGTGGCCGGCGACGGCACCACCACCGCCACGGTGCTGGCCCGGGAGATCATCTCCGAGGGTATGAAGAACGTGGCCGCTGGAGCCAACGGCATCTATCTGCGCAGCGGCATCGAGAAGGCCGTGGACCTGGTGGTGGAGCACCTGAAGACCATGGCCCACGAGATCTCCGGCAAGGAGAGCATCGCCCAGGTGGCCTCCATCTCCGCCGGCAACAAGGCCGTGGGCGCCATCATAGCCGAGGCCATGGAGAAGGTGGGCCAGGACGGTGTCATCACCGTCGAGGACAGCCAGACCACCGGCACCACCCTGGAGACCGTGGAGGGCCTTCAGTTCGACAAGGGCTACATCAG
>CAZCKP010000161.1:0-1606 GCA_964499295.1 uncultured Synergistaceae bacterium
ACCCCCACCAGTTCTCCGGCGGCATGCGCCAGCGGGTGGGCATAGCCATAGCCCTGGCCTGCCGGCCCCACCTGCTGATCGCCGACGAGCCCACCACTGCCCTGGACGTGACCATCCAGGCCCAGGTGCTGGAGCTCATCAAAGAGCTCCAGACCAAGGTTAAGACCTCTATGCTGCTGATCACCCACGACCTTGGCATCGTGGCCGAGACCTGCGACTCCGTGGCCATAATGTACGCCGGCCGGCTGGTGGAGTACTCGGACATAGAGAAGCTCTACAGCAAGCCCATGCACCCCTACACCCAAGGGCTCTTCGACGCCGTTCCGGACCTGGAAAGCCCTCTGGGTGGCCGTCTGGCCGTGATCCCCGGCCTTCCGCCGGACCCCACGGACCTGCCCAAGGGCTGCAGCTTCTCGCCCCGGTGTCCCAGGGCCAAGGATATCTGCCACGAGAAGGCCTGCGGCATGAGAGAAGTGGAACCGGGCCACTTCGTGGACTGCTATTTTCCGCTGAGAGCTGAGGGAGGGCCCAAGGCATGAGCGAAGCCATGAACAACGACGCCTTGCTGGATATTCGGCACTTAAAGAAATACTTCCACGTCTCCAAGGGCCTGCTCCACGCCGTGGACGACGTGAGCCTGACCATCCCTAGGGGCAAGACATTAGGGCTGGTGGGAGAATCGGGCTGCGGCAAAAGCACCCTGGGCCGGGTAGTGATAGGCCTCATCGAAGCCAGCGGCGGCGAAGTGTACTTCAACGGCGAGGACTCGTTGAAGTTCAAAGGCTCCAAGCGGTCCGAATTCCGCCGTCACGCCCAGATAGTCTTTCAGGACCCCTTCTCGTCGCTGAACCCCCGCATGTCCGTGTCCCAGCTCATAGCCGAACCCCTGGTGATCAACAAGACCTGCAAAAACCGCCGGGAAGTGGACAAAAAGGTCAAGGAGCTGATGGACACCGTAGGCCTGGCCGAACGCCTCACCACGTCCTTCCCCCACGAGCTGGACGGAGGCCGGCGCCAGAGAATAGGCATAGCCCGGGCCCTGGCCCTGTCGCCGGAATTCATAGTCCTGGACGAGCCCGTGTCGGCCCTGGACGTGTGCATTCAGGCCCAGGTGCTGAACCTGCTGGGAGACCTGAAAAAAGAGCGGGGCTATACCTACCTGTTCATATCCCACAACCTCAGCGTGGTGCGCTACGTCTCCGACGAAGTGGCAGTCATGTACCTGGGCCAGGTGGCCGAGAAGACCGACAACCAGACCCTGTTCAAGGACCCGATCCACCCCTACACCCAGGCCCTGTTGTCGGCGGTGCCCGTGGCCAAGCTGGGGCACAAGAAGCAGCGGATCCTGCTGGAAGGCGACGTGCCAAGCCCCGTGAACCCCCCGGCGGGGTGCCGTTTCGCCGGACGCTGTGCCTACCGTCAGGAACGGTGCCTCCAGGAGAACCCGGCATTGAGAGAGATCGAGCCTGGACATTTCGTCTCCTGCCACTACGCCCGGAACCTGAAGCCCCACGACTAGGCCATGGCGTCGGTCTTCGACGATCCCCCGCCCCAATCCGCCAAGATCCTGCGGTGGTTCACCGGCGTGCCGGTGGCCACTAACCCG
>CAZCKP010000162.1:0-1585 GCA_964499295.1 uncultured Synergistaceae bacterium
GAGCCGCCCACGTGCTCCAGGAGATGCTGACGGTCAAGTCCGACGACATCCGGGGCCGTCTCAAGACCTACGAGCGGATCATCAAGGGCCAAAACCTGACCAAGCCCGGCGTGCCCGAGAGCTTCAAGGTGCTGGTCAAGGAGCTGGAAGGCCTGGGGCTGACGGTGGATATCGCCTATAGCGACGGCACTTCGGGACCGCTGGTCATCGACGACGACGAGGATGAAGGCCCCAGGAGGCCCTCGGATATCGACGCCATCTCGGCTCAGGACATGCCCGCCGCCGACGGGGCGCTGGAGTCCGAGGCTGACCTGGACGCCGAAGACGACGCCATGGCCGAGGAGGCCTTCGGCGACGACGATCAGGAACTGTCCGAGGAATTGCTGTCGGAGCTGGAGGATTTTGACGATTCGAAGGGAGTGGAAGACTAGATGGCCAGCCGAGAGATCGTAGGAGTTCGGGTCCGTCTTGCCAACCCTGAGCAGATTCGCGCCCTCTCCCACGGAGAGGTGAAAAAGCCCGAGACCATCAACTACCGCACGCTTCGCCCCGAGAGGGACGGTCTTTTCTGCGAGCGCATTTTTGGTCCCACCAAGAGCTACGAGTGCGCCTGCGGCAAGTACAAGAAAAGCGGTCCCAAGTTCAAGGGCGTGGTCTGCGACCGCTGCGGCGTGGAGGTAACCGACAACCGGGTCCGCCGCGAGCGGATGGGCCACATCGAGCTGGCCGCTCCGGTGGTCCACATCTGGTACCTTCGGGGCATTCCCAGCCGGCTGAGCCTGCTGTTGGGCACGCCTACCAAGATGCTGGAAAAGGTGATCTACTTCGCCCCGGTGCGCAAGCGCGAGGCGGCCTTTAAGGTGGTCATCGAAGGCCGCCGCAGCGATCTGGCCCAAAAGGACGACCTGCTGTCGGAGACGGAGGTGCGGGTCCACAGCCATTACGACCCCAAGTTCCGGGCCGAGGAGGCCTATCGGGTGCTGACCACCGAGGAGATCCCCCTGGCCGAGGGCGACCTGATCGTCGAGGGCCAGCTGGCCCGCTACCGCGCCGACTACGGCGACGAGCTCTTCGAGGTGGAAGAGGCCTGGACGGTGGAAGGCTCGTCGGATCAGGAGCTGGCCGAGCTGGGGGCGGTGATCTCCCGGTCCCAGGCCGATTCCCTTAGAGCCCAGGGAGTGGAGCTGCAGCTCCAGCGGGCCAAGTCGGGAAATCAGGACGGCTTTATAGTCACCTCGGTGACCCATCTGCCCTTCTCCAAGGGCAGCGTCATCTCCGCCAGCGAGTACGCCCTGTTCTGCAAGAAGTACCCCGAGCGCTTCACCGCCCAGCCCGAAGTGGTGGTGGTGGAGGACCCCTGCTATCTGGTCATCGACGGCGGCGACTCGCCATTTTCCGAGGCCGATATCATCCTGGACCGGGAGCAGCGGCTCTGCCGGGGCTATGACAAGAAGTTCAAGGCCGGCATCGGCGCCGAAGGGGTCAAGGAGATGCTGCGGAGCCTGGACATCCCCCATCTGGAGCAGGAGCTCCGGGAGGAGCTCACCGAGACTACCGGCCAGAAGCGGCGGAAGATAGTCAAGCG
>CAZCKP010000163.1:0-1528 GCA_964499295.1 uncultured Synergistaceae bacterium
CGGTGGCCACCATGCCCCGGCGGCCGTAGACCACCGCCCGGCGGGAGGGATAGGGATAGCATTGAGCGTCAAAGGAGAACTTCATGGAATCACCCTTTCGGTTCCCTGCCCGGGCGATGGGCCCGGGGAAAAGGCTTTAGCGCAAGGCGTCCCGGACGTACTGGACCATCACCGCGGCGCCAGCCAGCAGGCAATCGTCGTCGAAGACGTTCTTGGAGTTGTGGAGTCCCAGGCGACTGTTGGGGTCGTCGTTGGCGGTGCCCAGGCCGAACTGGGCTCCCGGCGCGAACTGGGGGAACAGATAGGAAAAGTCCTCGGAGCCCATGGAGGGATGCTCCACCGCCACCACCTTGTCGGCGCCGATGGTCTGCTCCGCCGCAGCCTGGAGTCCGGCGATGACAGCTCCGTCGTTGACCAGCGGCGGCATGCCCCGGTCCCAGATCACCTCGCCTTGGCCCCGCATGGCCTCGGCGGTGGTCTTGACGATCCGCTCGATGGCCTCCTGCATGGTCCGGCGGCTGTCGCCGTCCAGGGACCGCAGGGTGCCGCTCATCTCCAGGTAGTCGGGCACCACGTTGGGAGCCTTGCCGGCGTGGATGCTGCCCATGGTCAGCACGGCGGGGTGGATGGGGTGATTCTCTCGGGAGATCACCGTCTGGAGCTGGGTCAGCACGTAGGCACCGATGGTCACCGGGTCAATCACCTTTTCGGGATGGGCGCCGTGGCCGCCTCTGCCGGTGATGCGGATCCGCACGATGTCGGCCGAGGCGTTGCCGGGTCCGCTCTTGAGGCCCACGGTCCCCACCGGCAGCAGCGGCGACACGTGAAGGCCGATGAAGGCGTCGGGCTTGGCCACTTTGTCAAAGCCGCAGGCGATGAGCTCCTTGGCGCCGGTGCCCTGCTCCTCGGCGGGCTGGAAGAGGAACAGCACGTTACCGGCGAGCTCTTCCCTCAGTCCCGCCAGCACCTTGGCGCAGTAGAGCAACACCGTTGTGTGAATGTCGTGGCCGCAGGAGTGGCAGACCTCCTCCACCTGGGAGGCGTAGGGCAGGCCCGTGAGCTCCGCCATAGGCAGGGCGTCGATGTCCTCACGGATGGCCACGGTCTTGCCGGGCTTGGCTCCCTTCAAGAGGGCCACCACACCGGTTTTCAGGCCGATGTCGGCAATCTCCACACCGTATTCCGTCAGCTTTTCCCTGATCAGCGCAGTAGTGTTGAACTCCTGGTTGCTCAGTTCGGGGTGCTGGTGAATATGCCGGCGCAGAGCCCGCATCTCCTCCATGTGGGGCGCCAGAAGGCTCATGGTGTCCATGGAATATCTCTCCTCTCTGCCTTCGTCTCCAGGACGGCAAGCAAATACAAAGTACCCCCGAAGAACCGGCCTGTCAACCGGTCTCCGGGGGGGGGTAGAGTGAAGCGCCTCAAGTGCCTACGAGGTTTCCGAAAGGCGCTTGAATTTTAGACTGTCCTGTGGGGCTCTAGTACACCAATCCCCGAATATCGGGGATCTGGTCGATCATGGCGTTGT
>CAZCKP010000164.1:0-1504 GCA_964499295.1 uncultured Synergistaceae bacterium
TATTGGCTCTCGTCGCAATGCCGGCCCTGGCCGGTCCCTTTCGCCCTGACGTGCGCCCCGGTGAAGGCGTGACCCGCCTGGGCTGGCTTTCGGACTATCACCCTCCCTTGAAGGGCACCAACTGCGATACCCCCGTTTTTTACCTGGAGGGAGAAGAGCCTGGCGCAACGGTGTTGCTCATCGGCGGAACCCATCCCAGGGAGATCGCCGGCCTGACCTCGGCCATTTTGACGGTGGAAAACGCCCGAGTTACCCAGGGGCGACTTATCGTGATCCCGGCGCTGAACGCCAGCGGCTACAGCGTGGCCGACGAATCTACCAACATATCCCGGTATCATCCCGTGGAAGGGCGCTCGGGAGTTCGGTTCTTGTTCTACGGAGACCGCCGAGTGACCCTGGAAGATCAGGGCTCGCCCGATCCGGACCAATACGTCCACAGTCCCTCTGGAGCCGTTATTCCGGGCTCTAAAGGCGGTGACGGCAACGAGGTCCGTAACATCAACCGCGCCTATCCGGGGCTACCCGATGGCACGCCGACTCAGCAGGTGGCCTATGCCGTGATGGAGCTGGTGCGCCGTGAAGAGGCAGCCTTGGCGTTGGACATGCACGAGGCCGACACGCCCAGTTGGTATTTGGATCGCCGGAACGGAGAAATCCGCCAGGGCGGCCGGTTGGCCTACATGCTGGTCTGCAATCCACGGCCCGAAGCCATGGAGCTGGGAGCCGAAGCGGTGATGAACCTGTCGGTGGAGTTGAACCTGGGCCTCAAGATCGAGCCCTCTAATCCTGCTTTCCGAGGGCTGAGTCATTTGGAAATTGGTAACGCCACGCCTTGTCTGTCCTTCCTTTTCGAGACGCCCAATCCAGGCCAGGACTCGTGGCGGGAAGTCCACGACGTGATTACCGATCGAGACTATCCGCTGGAACACCGGGTAGGACTCCAGCAGGCCATGTTCCAGGAATTGGTGCGGCTTTGGGGCCAATATAACGGAGAGGGCCTGGTGATGGAGAACCTGCCTAGCTACGGCGACCTGGTGGAGCAGGGTATCGGAGCTTGGCTGAACTGATCCCAAGACTCTGAGACCTTCTAGCGCGATCCAATCCGGTAGCTGGCGTCTGGCTGTAGATCTGTCCAGCACTCTGGGAACGGCCCAGGGCATCCTCTTCGACCATCAACAGAACCGCATGAACGACGGCGCCGATAGCCGCAACATAGGAGCGCTTGTGGAATTTTAAAAAATTTCTGAGGTACCCTCTGAGTTGCAGCCTCTGCGACAAACGAGCCATCCCCTTCCCATTTTGTGGAGAGGATGGCTCGTAGAGTGGTTAGCACTGGGCTATGAAGGGATTGTCAGTTCCTTGGCACCAGCCCCAGAATAGCGAGGCTGCTACGGGACCTGCCCAATGCCGTGGAGATCCTCCCGCCCAAGAGGGATGGCGATTTTCTGCTGTACCTCCACGAGATCTTTCTCCAGATCGGCAATAGCCTGCGGAGGCAAGGCCG